>NZ_JBEYIX010000070.1:0-23600 GCF_040636055.1 Micromonospora sp. NPDC006766
ACCATCCGAAAGCCCCGCACCGCAGGACCCCCATCCGGGGCATTTCGTTCGTCCGCCCCCGCCGCTCTCGCGCCGGGCACTTTTACTACGTTACCTCACCGTCTCCGCCGTGTCAAACCGTGTGTCCCGGTCTGTCATGCTTCGTGCGGGTCAGCGTCCGGTGAGCTCGCGCAGCAGCGAACCGCTGCGCTTGATCATCGGATTTGGCAGGCCGGCCGCTGCGGAGTTCCGCAAGCTCGCCCGGTGCCCTGCCGGTCGATAACCTTACCCGGTCGGTTTCGCTCTGCCAAATCCGCCCTGCGGCGTTCCGGCGAGCTCCGCCCGGACCGTGTCCTTCAGGAGCTCAGCTCCTGTCCGACCCGGCACCTGCGTGGATCTGGGCTCCTGGGCTTTCATCCCGTTTGCCCCGTTCCGCGCTGGCAGAGAGAAAGTTACGCGGTTTCGGGTTTGATCGTCAAATCGGCGGCGGGCGTCCCACGTCACATCATCACCGCCGGCCTATTCTGCCTGGTCAAGGGCGTGCGCCCGCGATGCGCGGACGGCGAGTCAGCCGTTGGGGCGACGGCGAGCCGCCAGCCAGCCCCTGATCCCCAGCACGCCGACGGCGGTACCGATCGCCAGCGAAGCGGCGATCAGCAGCGCGTGCACCCAGAGGAAGCTGGTCGCGGCGCCCACCGCGGTCGTGCCGCTCGACCAGGAGCGGGGGTCGTTCCAGATGGCGACGGCGAACCTCGGCCAGATGACCCAGGTCCAGACGCCGACCCCGAGCAGGAAGAGCGACCAGCCACGCGACAGCACCATGAATGGCCAGTATGCCAGCGGTCGGCGAGCACTCGGGCCGCTGCTCTTTTCCGGCCGCGACGGGGAGCCGCGGCAGGCCGCGACGGGGAGCCGCGCAGCCGGCCGACCGACTACCCTGCGAAGCATGGTCCGGCCGAGCACCTGCGCCCCGGAGACCATCGACGGTCTCTCGGCGGCTGCCGCTCTGGTTCGCCCGACCCGTGTCGACGACGGTCGGGAGCAGATCCTCGACGCACTCCGTGCCGTTGGGTTGCGGTTCCGCGCCGGCGGGCGATGGCGGTTCGCGCTCTGAGCAGCCGATCCCACTGACCCGGGCACAGCCCTGGGTCTTCCCGCGCGCTCGCGCGTCCCAGCCAACTAACGCACGAAAGGCGTACCACCATGACCGCAGCACGAATGCTCACCGGCGACCGCCCGACCGGGCGGCTGCACCTGGGCCATTACGTCGGCAGCATCGCGAACCGGGTGCAGCTGCACCAACGGCACGACAGCTACTTCATCATCGCGGACCTGCACATGCTCACCACCAGGAACAGCCGCGCGGACATCCAGCAGGTCTCCCGCAACGCCCGCGAGATGGTCACCGACATCCTCGCCGCTGGCGTCGAGCCGGACCGGGCCACCTTCTACCTGCAGTCGGCGATCCCCGAGGTCGGCGACCTGAACACCCTGTTCCAGAACCTGGTCACCGTGCCCCGGCTGGAGCGTGTCCCGTCGCTCAAGGAGATGAGCCGGGACGCCGGCAAGGACGAGATGCCGTACGGCCTGCTCGGCTACCCGGTTCTCCAGGCCGCCGACATCCTCTGCGTGAAGGGGCAGGTCGTCCCGGTGGGGAAGGACAACGCCGCGCACGTCGAGGTGACCCGGGAGATCGCGCGGCGCTTCAACCACCTCTACGGCGAGGTTTTTCCGGTGCCCGAGATGATCATGTCGGAGACGCCCACCCTGATCGGCACGGACGGTCAGGGGAAGATGAGCAAGAGCAAGGGCAACGCCATCGCGCTCTCCGACGACCCGGCTGCCGTGCGCCGCAAGGTGATGGGGATGTACACCGACCCGAACCGGGTGCGCGCCGACGTGCCGGGAACGGTGGAGGGGAATCCGGTCTTCGCGTACCACGACGTGTTCAACCCGGACCGGTCGAAGATCGCGGAGTTGAAGGACCGTTACCGGGCCGGCCGGGTCGGTGACGTCGAAGTCAAGGAGGAGCTGGTGGTCGCGCTCAACCGGTTCCTCGACCCGATCCGGGAGCGGCGGGCCCGGTTCGAGGCGGCGAGCGGCCTGGTCGACGAGCTGATCGTCGAGGGCACCGAACGGACCCGGGTCGAGGTGCGCCGCACCCTGGTCGAGGTCCGCCGGGCGATGGGCCTGACCAGCGCGTACACGCAGGTGCGGCGGCGGGCCGAGCGGTACCGCAAGGCCGTTGCCACGCCGGCCTGAGTCTTCGGGTACGCCGGACCCGGCCCGGGAAAGGTCTTGCGCCGCTCCCGGGCCGGCCGGTTACTCTGCTGGCATGCCCAGCGCGCACGCCCGCCAGTCGACGTCCCCCGACGTCCGGGGTGGCGCGCTGCGACGCCGGCGGTTCCGCGACCGCCTGCGCTGAGCATTCTTCTCTTGCGACCGGCGGATCGAGCCGCCGGTCATCGCCGATCGTCCTCGGTCCGCCCGCATCCCGAGTCAGGAGATCCGCGCGAGGCGGATCCGAGCGAGATCGGCGTACCCATGGATCTGGAGAAACTGCTGACCGACCGGCTGGCGCCGGCGTTCGAGACGGTGGCCGGCGTACCGGTGGACCCGGTCGTGCGGCGCTCGCAGCGCGCGGACTTCCAGTCCGACGCGGCGCTGGCGCTGGCCCGGCGGCTCGGCAGGCCACCGCGCGCCATCGCCACCGAGGTGCTGGAACGCGCGGAGCTGGCCGACCTGTGTGTCGCGGCCGAGGTGTCCGGGCCGGGCTTCCTCAACCTCACCGTGGCCGACGACGCGCTGGCGGGGATGGTTTCCGCGCTGGCCGCCGACCCGCGGCTCGGCGTGCCGCCGACGGCCGAGCCGGAGACCGTGGTGGTCGACTACTCGGGGCCGAACGTGGCGAAGGAGATGCACGTCGGGCACCTGCGGTCGACGGTGATCGGCGACGCGGCGGCCCGGCTGCTGGAGTGGCTGGGCCACCGGGTGCTCCGGGCCAATCACCTGGGCGACTGGGGGACGCCGTTCGGCATGCTGATCGAGCACCTGGTCGACCTGGGTGAGGCCGAGGCGGCGCGGGAGCTGTCCATGGGCGACCTGGACTCGTTCTACAAGGCAGCCCGGGCCAAGTTCGACGCCGACGAGGCGTTCCGCGAGCGGTCCCGGCTGCGGGTGGTGGGGTTGCAGCGCGGCGACGAGGCCACGCTGCGGCGGTGGCGGCTCCTGGTCGAGCAGTCCGAACGCTACTTCCTGAGCGTGTACGGCCTGCTCGACGTGACCCTGACCGAGCGGGACTTCCACGGCGAGAGCAGCTACAACAGCCTGCTCGGCCCGGTGGTGGACGACCTCGACCGGCTCGGGCTGCTGCGGCACAGCGACGGGGCGGCGTGCGTGTTTCCGCCCGGCTCGGTCGGCCGGGACGGCGAGCCGCTGCCGCTGATCGTGCGCAAGTCCGACGGCGGGTACGGCTATCCGGCGACCGACCTGGCGGCGATCCGCCACCGGGTCGACGAGCTGGGCGCGACCCGGCTGCTCTACGTGGTGGGGCTGCCGCAGCGGCGGCACTTCGAGATGGTGTACGCGGCCGCGGCGCAGGCCGGTTGGCTGGCCCCGCCGGCCCGGGCGGAGCACGTCGGGTTCGGGTCGGTGCTCGGGCCGGACGGGCGGATGCTGCGCAGCCGGGCCGGTGAGTCGGTGAAGCTGGTCGCCCTGTTGGAGGAGGCGGTGGCCCGGGCCGTCGCGCTGGCTCGGCAGCGCAATCCGGACCTGGGCGAGGCGGAGGCGGCCGAGGTGGGCCGGGCGGTCGGCATCGGCGCGATCAAGTACGCCGACCTGTCCAGTGACCGGCACAGGGACTACGTGCTGGACTGGGAGCGGATGCTGTCGCTGGACGGCAACACCGCGCCGTACCTCCAGTACGCGTACTCCCGGATCCGGTCGATCTTCCGGCGGGCGGGGGTGGCGGCCCGAGCGGACACGGAAGTCTCGCTGGCCGAGCCGGCCGAACGGGCGCTCGCGTTCGAACTGGTCGGCTTCGGGGCGGTGGTCATGGCAGTGGCCCACCGCCTGGAGTTCCACCAGTTGGCCGGCTACCTGCACCGGCTCGCCGTCGCGTTCAACGCCTTCTATGAGTGCTGTCCGGTGCTGCGGGCCGACGGTCCGGTGCGGGAAAGCCGGCTGGTGCTGGCGGACCTGACCGCCCGGGTGCTGCGGCAGGGCCTGCACCTGCTCGGCATCCGCACCCCGGAGCGCCTGTGACGGCGGCGGTCACCGCTGCGCCGCCGCGGCCGTGGCCACGTCGACGGGATAGTGCCGCCGGGCGGCGAGGAGGATCAGCCCGTTCGCCATCAGTGGCACCAGCATGATCAGGAAGGCGTTCTGCAGGCCCACTCCGGACGCGCCTCCCCCTGGGCCGGCCAGTCGGTCCGCCAGCCAGCCGAAGGTCGCCGGGGCGAGCGACTCCGCCGCGAGGCGGAGCACGGTCCGCAGGCTCTCCGCCCGACCCCAGAGCTGGCCGGGCACGATGTCGAGTCGGGCCGCGTCCAGCGGCGGGTTGGCGGCGGCCAGCGCGGCGGCGCCGAGCGCGATCAGGGGGATCGCCACCAGGAGCGTGCTCGCCCACACACCCGGCGCAAAGAAGATCGCGGCGACGGTGTAGCCGAACGCCGGGACGACGATTCGGACGCCGGTGTGGCCCCGGGAGAGGGCGTGGTCGGTGAGCCGGCCGGAGAGGAGCGTGCCGGCCAACGCCGCCACACCGATGATCGGCACCAGACCGCCGAGCGCCGTCTGCGAGATGTGGAAGTGTCGGACCGCGAAGACGATCACGAAGGTCCGCAGCCCGGCGAAGAAGAAGTAGCCGGTCGCCGAGGCCACGATCAACAGCCGGTTCGTCGGGATCTCCAGCAGATAGATCATTGCCCGGCGTAATGGCCACCGATTCGGGTCCTCGGTGAGGGTCCTCTCCCGGGCCGGCTCGACGCCTTGAGCGGCAACCACGGCGCGCATCCGATCAACCTCCGGGCGTTCCGGCCCGGTCCGCGCCCCGGGCTTCCCGCCGCCGTGCTCGTCGAGCAGCCACCCGGCCCCGTTTCGCGCGGGCTCGGGCAGCAGCTTCCACAGCAGCACCGCCAGGCCGGCGCTCGCCAGGGCGAGCAGGAGGAACGCGTACCGCCAGGAGAGTGCCGCGGAGATCTCGCCGCCGACCACCAGGCCGATCCCGGCGCCGATGATCTCGCCGGTGAGGATCCACCCGAGCACGCTCGCCCGGTCGGACGGCGGGATGAAGTCGCCGGTCAGTGACACCACCACCGGCCCGGAGGCCGCCACCGCGGCACCCAGCAGCAGCCGTGACATCAGCAGCCACCAGTAGCTGGGGGCGAGCCCACCGGCCACCATCGCGATCGCCCAGAGCGCGATGGTCAGCACCAGCAGGCGTACCCGGTTGGTCCGGTCGGCGAGCACGCCCAGCGGCACGGACGCCAGCGCGCCGACCCCCGATGACACGGTGGCCAGCAGGCCGAGCTGGGCGTGGCTGATGCCCAGGTCTCGCTCCAACTGGTTCGCGGCCGCCCCGATCGTCCCGGTGTCCGCGCTGTTGAGGGCCAGCACTGCGGCGAGCAGCAGCACGACGCGGGCCCGCTGCGGACCCCCCAGCAGTCGGACGAGCCGCCGGAGGAGTTCCGTGCCCGGCATCATGGGTCGGCGAAGGTCGCCCATCTGGTCAGCGACCAGATGGGCTGTCGCGGTCCAGGGGACCGCTCACCCTGCGGCAGCAGGTTGTTGCTGGGGGTCCGCCGCCGCGTGGCGCCTCCCGAACGTGGTTGACCACCTGTTCAGGTCTACCGACAGGAGCGCCGATTCCGCTGAGATTCGACAAATGACAACCACAAGCTCTCCGAGGCGAGCCGAGCCGCCTCGGACAACTTCATGTCCGAGGCGGCTCATCTGACCGCCCGGCAGACGTCAGGCGATCGCGTACGCCCGGATGATCGTCACGTCGGTGTAGCCGCCGGTGGTGTCGGTGACCCGGACCCGCAGCGAGACCGCGCCGGACCGCGGGTTGCCGACCAGGGCGGTCCACGTACCGTTGATCTTCTTGACCGGCACCGACCGCCACGTCCGCCCGTCGTCGAACGAGGCCTTGGCGGTGATCGTCTTCACCTTCGGGTTCTTGCCCAGTTTGACGTCCGGGCTGCCCTTGGACCGGCTCAGCTTGAGCGGGACGTTCGTGGTGCTGCCCGGCTTCGCCTGGTTGTAGAGGTTCAGGCCGGCCGGCTGCATGGTGACGGCGTAGACGGGTGCCGCCACACAGGTCTTCGGCTTCGCCTTGAACCGGAACGTGACGCTGGTCCTCGGCGACAGCATCCCGGCCGGGAAGGTGATCTCCGGGTAGTAGCGGCTCGCCGTGTTGGTGAGGGTGTACCAGCCGGCCGTCTTCACCTTGTAGTTGAGGTACTTCTCCTCGGGCTCCCAGCCTCGGTCCTTGACCGTCTTGACCGTCTTGCCGCGGAAGGTCAGGGTCGCCGTCGCCTTGTCACCGCCCTCGACGCTCTGCCTCGGGAAGCCGGGATCGGCGAACATGTTGTTCAGCGAGTAGGAGAGGCGGCCGTCGCACAACATTGGCACCAGGGTGGCGGGTCCCCACGCGGCCTGGAAGAAGCGCAGGTTGTACGACTTGCCCGTAGCGACCTGGCGCGGCGCGAAGAAGCCGCCGACAACCCGCGTGGAACCGTCCTTGGCTCCTGCGTAGCTCTCCGCCCGGACGACCCACTTGCCCGGGGACAGATACACCTTCGTCCGATACGGCCGGTCGAGGCTGAGCAGACTGCCGTACATGTTGCTGCCGCAGGGGCGGTCGATCGGCTGCACCGCGAGACTGCTGCTGATGGACCCGGACGGGCCACGCCGGGTCTCCACGTTGACCGTGGCGAGTGAGGACCGGCTGAACGTCCGCGACGGCGTGCTCGGGATGCTGGTGGTGGAGTACATGACCGAGTGGCGATCGGTGTCGCCGGACTGGTCGGTCCAGGTGCGCATCGCCGCGAAGGCCAGCTTCTTCGACGAGTTCGGGATCACGTACAGCTCACCGCTGTTGTAGTCCCAGGCCTCGACCCTGTCGACGGCCGACTCGGACACGGTGCAGACCTGGGCGATGGTCTGTGTCTCGAGGCCGACACCGGCGGGGGCCGGGCTGAGGCCCACGGTGACCCGGCGGCCCTTGCGCGCGTCCAGGGTGGTCTTGGCGGCGCCGGAGACCTTGACGACGTTGGCCCCGAGCGTCGACACCAGGCCGGTGTCGATCGAGGCGAGGACCGCGTACGTGCCCTTCGGCAGCTTCTTGACCTGACCGGACTTGACCGAACGGCTCTGGTTGGTGGCCAGGTTGACCACGGTCGTCGTGACCGCGACCTTCTTGCCGTTCCGGTCCAGGGTGGTGATGGTGAGCGTATCGCTCGCGGCAAGCGCAGGGGTGCCGCCGCCGACCAGAATGGCCGGCACGAGGGCAGACGCGACGACCCCCGTGGCGAGTCGGGTAAGAGGAGTAGGCAATTCCACGATTCCTGTCAGTGGAAGGTAGTCCGCTCGACGGCGGAAAATTGATGGTAGGCCAGGGCCCGCCGCCTCCGCTCGCCCGTTTCCGCCCGCCGCCCCACGGTGCCCCGCCCGGGTCACATCGCGGCATCGAGCCGGTCGCGCTGCTCGGCCGTCAGCTTCAGCGAGACCCCCGCGATCGCCTCGTCCAACTGCTCGACCCTGCTGACGCCGATGATCGGCGTGGCCGCCGGGTTGCCGCCGGCCAGCCACGCCAGCACCACCCGGTTGCGGTTCGTGCCGGTCTCGGCGGCGATCTCGTCGAGCACCGCGAGTCGGCGGGCGGTGCCGGCGTGGTCGTACTCGGTGGGCAGCGGCTTGTCCGCGCGGGTGTAGGCACCGGCCAGCAGCGGCGTGTACGCCCACAGCGCCAGGTCCGGGTGGTGCTCCAGGTAGTGCAGCACCTCGTCGCTGACCGCACCGAACCGGTGTACCACGGAGGGTCGGGTCCCGGGGCGCGGCCGCAGGTAGGTGTGGTGCTGCTGCACCGCCGTGAAACCGGTGCAGCCGCCGGCTCGCGCGGTCTGCCGGGCCCGCTCGACCTCCCAGACGGCGTAGTTGGAGCAGCCGAGCCGGCCCACCGTGCCCGCCGACACCAGCTCGCCGAAGGCGGCGACCGTCTCTTCCAGCGGGGTGACCGGATCGGGCTTGTGGGCCCAGTACAGCTCGACGTGGTCGGTGCCGAGCCGGCGGAGGCTGCCCTCGATCCCACTCTTGACCGCCTCGGCCGAAAGGCCCTCGGCCGTCTCCGGGAACCGCCCGGCCACGGTCGGCTCGCAGCCCACCTTGGTGCTGATCCGGATGCGGTCGCGGACCCCCGGACGGCGGGCGAGCCAGCGCCCGAGCAACTCCTCGCTCTGCCCACCGAAGCCGCTCGGGTCGGCCCAGAACGCGTAGCAGTTGGCGGTGTCGATCCAGACGCCGCCGGCGTCCACGAAGCGATCCAGGAGCTCGAACGACCGGCGCTCGTCGGTCAGCGTGCCGAACAACATCGCGCCAAGTGCCAGATTCTCAATCATGCCCGTCACGCTAGGCGGATTTGGATAGGCGGTACGCTCCAATCTGATGCCCATTTCGCAGACCAATTTCGCCTGGGCGACACTGCTCGAGGTCGACCCGCCGAAGCGTGGGCGGTCCCGCCTGCACGAGCGCCTGGCACACGCGCTGCGCACCGCGATCCGCGACGGCCGGCTGCCGGAGGGCGCCGCCGTACCGCCGAGCCGAGCGCTCGCCGAGGAACTCGGCTACTCCCGATGGGTCGTGACGGAGGCGTACGCCCAGCTCATCGCGGAGGGCTACCTCTCCGCCCGGGTGGGTTCCGCCACCCGCGTCTCCTGGGCCCCGGATACCGCCCCGCCGCGGCCCCACGCGGCCCGCGCGCCGGCAGCGCCCCCGATCCGGTACGACCTCGCGCCCGGCCTGCCCGACCTGCGGGCCTTTCCGCGTCGCCGCTGGGCGGAGGCCGTCCGCGCGGTCATCGGCTCCGCCGTCCACTACGACCTCGGCCTGCCCGACCCGACCGGGCACCCGGTGCTGCGTACCACGATCGCGCAGTATTTGCGGCGCTCGCGCGGCGCGGACGCCCACGCCGGGTCCGTCACCGTGTGCGCGGGCATCACCGACGGCCTGGTCCGCACCTGCCGGGCGCTGCGCGCGGAGGGAATCACCGACCTGGCCGTCGAAGAGCCGGGCTGGCGGCGGCTGCACGACGCCGCGACGAGCGCCGGCCTGCGCGTCCACCCGGTGCCCGTGGACGAGGAAGGCCTCCGTGTCGACGACCTGGCGGCTACGCCCGCCCGGGCCGCTGTCGTCGGCGCGGCGCACCAGTTTCCCACCGGTACGGTGCTGTCCCCGGCCCGCCGGGCCCGGCTGGTGCGCTGGGCCCGCGACGCCGACGGCTTCGTCATCGAGGACGACTACGACGCCGAGTTCCGCTACGACCATCACCCGGTCGCCGTCATGCAGGGAATGGACCCGGGCCGGGTCTTCCTCCTCGGCTCGGTCAGCAAGACGCTGTCGCCGGCCCTCGGCCTGGGCTGGCTGGTCGCACCGGCCGCGCTGATCCCGGCACTCCGGGCGGCGAACCCCGTTACCGCCGCGCCACCGGTGCTGGACCAGCTCGCGCTCGCCACCTTCATCGACCGCGGCTGGTACGACGCCCACCTGCGGGCGGCCCGGCGGCGGTTCCGCGCCCGTCGCGACCTGCTGGTCCGGACGCTGGGCGCCCGGGTGCCGCAGGGCCGGGTCGGCGGCACCGCCGCCGGGCTGCACATCCTGCTGCACCTGCCGGACACCGTCGACACCCGTGCGGCGGTTCGGGCCGCGGCCGCCGCCGGGCTGCGTCTGGCGGAGCTTGACGACTACCGCGCGCAGCGCTCGGCCGGGTGCGCGCTCGTCCTCGGGTACGGCAACATCAGCGACTCGGAGATCCCGCCGGCTGTCGACCTCCTCCGCCAAGCGCTGGTTGCGGGGCGAACAACATCCGGGCGAGCATGAGCATCGTGGCCACGAGCCCGGCCACCACCGCGAGCCAGGACCAGGCCCAGCCGACCGTCAGCGTCAGCATCACGAACGCGGCGAGGACCAGCAGCCAGGTGGTCCCGGCGTACATGCCGAAGCGCGCCGCGGCGGCCGGATCCTTGGTGAAGCGGTCTCCCACCTGGGCGTGGGTCGCCTGCAACCGCACCACCCACTCCTTGTGCCGGTTGGTCTGAGTGCCGCCGAGATAGGTGAACAGCGCGGCCGACGCGACGACCGTGAGCGCACCACCGACGAGCCAGGGCACGCCGCGCTCGTGCAGGTAGAGCCAGCCGGCGCCAAGGCCGGCCGAGGCCAGCACCACGCCGAGGCCGTATCCGAGGGCCCGGCCGGTCGGCATCGGATGGTTACTGGTCGTCTCCTGGCGCAGCGCGTCGGCGGTGACCGCGCCGGCCGCCAGCACGACGGCGGCAACGGCGGCGACCTGGCCGCTGAACGGGACGTCCAGCAGCGTGGCGGCCAGGACAAGAACGACCAACCCGGCCGTGACCAGCGCCGACAGCACGACCGCGCGGACCAGGAACATCGGATTCGGTCGTACCCGGTGGGCCAGCCAGTCGGGGGCGGCATCCTCGGGCTCGGGCGCGGTGCCGTCGAGAATTCCGCGTACGGCCCCCAACTCCTCGACCGCCTGCCGAGCCGCCGCCTGGGGGGCGACGCCGGTGGCCGTCAGTTCGGCGACGCGGGCGACCAGGTTGGCCCGGATCTCCTCCTTGAGATCCTGCCGCTCCGGGGTCATCTCGATGCCGGTGAACGCCTCGTCGAGCAGGCGGTGCACGTAGATGCCGTGGCCGCCCGCGGTCTCGTTGGGGATGATCATGATGACCGCCTTCCGGATGCCGGCTCGGGGGAGCCGTTACGTTCGTCCAGGTCGAGCAGCGAGTCGATGATGTCGCGGGTGGCGACCCAGGCCGCGATGTTGCGGCGATAGACGGCGCGGCCGGCGTCGGTGATGCGGTAGTACTTGCGCCGCCCGCCCTGGCTCTCGTCACCCCAGTACGCCTCGATCAGGCCGTCCTTCGTCAGCCGTCGGTACGTCGCGTAGAGGGTCGCTTCCTTGATCTCGTGCCGACCGCCGGTGGCGTCCCGGATCCGCTTGAAGATCTCGAAGCCGTAGCTGTCCTCGCCGCGCAGCACCGCGAGGACGATCGTGTCCGTGTGCCCGCGCAGCAGGTCGGCGGCGAGCACGTCGGCGCTCGGCGAGGCGTCGCCCCGCCCGTTGTCAACCATGGCTAGTACTGTAACAGATACAGTAGTCGCCGTCATTGAGCAGAAAGTGACTGGCCCAAGGTCACGCTCGATCCAGGAAAGAGTGGCCTCGATCGACGACGGAGACCCCTACATCCCGGTTCGAGCGCGATCTTCGGGGCTGACAGGGCGGGCAGGCGAAAGCTTCCGAAGCCCGGACGGCTGGACGAACAGTTCCCGCCGGGCGACCGCACCGCCCCGGTCGTTCAGCTCGTAGCCCTCCAGCCAGAGCCAACCGTCGTAGGTGATCCGATCAGTCATGACCCGGATGAGGCGGAAGCGGAACGGCCGAACGAACTGGACGCTGGCCGCCCGGGTGAGGTGGAGGAGGTCTCCGGCCTTCAGCTCGGCGGCCATGGACCCGCCACCCGTCGCCAGGCCAAGATCCGGGCTCGGGCCACCGCGATCCTCGGACACCAGCCGTCCGGGTGGCAGCGGCTACACCGCTGAAGACGGTGGTAGTCGAGCACCGTCCAGGACATCTGCACGAGGAACGGCGACTCAGGCACGAGGGCTCCCTACAGCAGGTTTACGGACGCCCACCCAGGGTAGTCCGACTCGTCCTACTCGTACAGCCCGTTCAAGACGTTTAGTCCGTACCTGACGGTCTGCCCCTCCTGGCCATCCATAAGGTCCCGGTCATGGTTGACGAGATGTCCCCGGTGGCGCTCTACATCCAGCTCGCAGACCTCCTCGCCAAGCAGATCGAGGAGGGGAAGCTGAAGCCGCGCCAACCGCTCCCGAGCGAGTCGACCCTTCAGCAGGAGTACGGCGTGGCTCGAGGGACGGTCCGGGCTGCGGTGCGCCTGCTTCGGGAGCGAGGCCTAGTCGTGACGCTCCCAGCCCGAGGAACCTACGTGGCCGAGAAGGCCCCGTAGCCGCGCCTTGCTCGTAATGAAATTCCTAGGTTCCGCGTAGCCCGTGAGCGGCCCGGCAGCTTCGACTGCCGTTGATGCGAGTGGCTCAGCGACGGTTACGAGATCGGCGGACCGCCCAGGCCCCGCCAACGATCGCCCCAGCAGTCGACACGAGGCAGCAAAGAATCAACGCGCTCCACGGCCTGAGGGCTCCCATGGCCGCGCCGGTATCGATACCCCGACCCATCGTGCGATGGATGGCCGCGTTCGGTATTCCCTCGGCGGCAGCAACACGACCCGCGCGCACTGGACCAGGCCCGCCGCGGCCTGGGGCGCTTATTGGATTGCCGCCGGCCAGCCCATCGGTTAGGAAGCTTGCATGCTAAGGGGCGGCAAGGTCGGGCTCAGGGCCCGGTACGAGGACGACATCCCGATCCTGCGGGCCGAGCTCTACGACGACGTGGTCAACTCCTCGCGGTCCGAGGGCCAGCCGTGGCGGCCGATCACGCCCGGCTCGAACGACCCGCGGCTCGTGGTGGACGACAAGGATCAGCGTAACGTCGCGTTCTCGGTGGTGGAGTTGGACGGCGACGCGCTGGTCGGTATCGCGTCGCTGTGGGGCATCGACACCCACCACCGGAACGCGCACATCGGGCTGGGGCTGCTGCCGTCCGCCCGGGGCAAGGGCTACGGCACCGACGTAGTCACGGTGCTGTGCCACTACGGTTTCGTCGTGCGCGGCCTGCAGCGGCTGCAGATCGAGACGCTGTCGGACAACGCCGCGATGCTGCGCTCCGCCGAGCGCAACGGCTTCGTCCGCGAGGGCGTACTGCGCTCCTCGGCCTGGGTGCTGGGCGAGTTCCTGGACCAGGTGCTGCTCGGGCTCCTCGTCCAGGACTGGAAGCCGGGCTCGGAGACCTAGGCCGTCCGGCTCAGCCGGTGAAACGACCACGGCGGGGCCCGCTTGTGGCCCGTGGATGGCCTGGTCAGCGGGGAGCGGCTGGGCTGGAACCGCGGGCCGGGCCGGCGCGTCTGAAGTTGACGGAGGAGGTGGGTGCTTTGGCTTCCACGCGGACGTGTTCCAGTGGTGCGGCGTGCTACCTGCCGGGCCGGACTATGTCCATGGGGCACCGTGCCTGGTTCCTTGCGCTCGTCGGCGTGTGCATCTTGCTGGTCTCGCCGGCTCTCGCCGGGTGCGGCTCGGCGACATCGGCCGGGCCGGTATCGCCCGGGTTCGTCGGGTACGACTGGCAGGTCCTCGCCATCAGCCACGGAGGACAGGTATCGAACATTCCCGCGCGGATGCAGGTCGCGTTGCGGTTCTCGCCGGGCGGGCAGTTCGGCGCCGATGACAGCGTCAACTTCCACAGCGGGACGTACCGCGCGACCGGCGATGGCTTCACAACCGACGACCTGGCCACAACGTTGGCCGCCTACGACGGCCACGACCCAACCGTTCTGCTGGCGATGACGGCGATGCAGTCGTTCGGCAACGGCGTCCACGCGACGGTCAAGCTGACCGGCGACCGACTCATGGTCGGAGTCGACTCCTACACGCTGACCTGCCAGCGCGGCGGCCCCCGGCCCGACGAACCAGCCCCGCCAAGTACGGGCGGATAGCGACGCTGCTCTACGACCAGGGCATGCCGCTCGACCGGATTCAGGAGGTGCTACGAGATGCGCGTGCGGCCGCCCCGGCAGTTCCCATGCTGAGAGTAGGTTTCGTCAATGGCGGCAGAGCCGAATGCCGCTCGTGCCCGCTCATGACCGTTGTGCGCCACGGTTACTGGCCCGTGGATGGCCCATCGCGGCCACCGGCTTGCACGCGTGCCTGGGGCAGCAGGCCACCCCCGTCATTCCGAGTCATCGACCCAATCCATGCTGGGGTCCTCTTCGTCGGGCGACGCTGCGATCACCTGGTTCCATGCGTTGACGATGGCTGCGGCCTGCCGCTCGCTACAGGCCAAACCACTGAGCAGGACGTTGTTCTGATAGTCGAGGATCTCGAAGCGCCATCGATCGAGTTCCGGCCGGTGTTCCAGCGTTACCCAGAAGTGGCCGGAAAGATCGCTGGGGAATACCTCGTCTGCCACGTACCGTTCCTCTGCTTCAAGCCCATCTCCGCCGTGAGTCCGCACATCGTGGAACGGTCCTGCTCCCCGGTGCCAACGTGGAGGCGACTCGGCGGGTGCAGCAGGACGCGGTGGACCGGCTCGGCTTCCTGTTCGACGCGTAGGCGTAGGGCTCAGCCGTGGGGGTCAACACGATCAAGGGCCGGTTTCCCGTGCTGGGAAACCGGCCCTTGACCTGCTGTGCGCCCGAAGGGACTCGAACCCCTAACCTTCTGATCCGTAGTCAGATGCTCTATCCATTGAGCTACGGGCGCTTGGTGCTCGACCAGTCTACACACCTGGTTTTCGCGCGGAGACTCCGGGATTCGAACCCGGGAGGGGCTTTAAGACCCCAACCGCATTAGCAGTGCGGCGCCATAGACCAGACTAGGCGAAGTCTCCCTGGTGGCCCGGAGACCACCGCGCCCGAGGATACAGGCACGGCCCCGCTCAGGGCAAAGCGACTACCGGCGAGGGGGCGTTCCGCGCGTCTACCCCGTGCGCGGCGTCACACTCCGGACTAGGCTTCATCGATATGCAGGAGCAGCCGCCGAGCGATCCGCCCCGTCGTGAGCCTGCCACCGGTGCCCGGCGGAGCCGCTCCACCAGCCCTACCTTCACCCCGCCGCCGGTGCCGGTGCCCGAAGCGCCCGCCCCGCCGGCCGGTTCCGCCGAGGCCGAGGGCGGAACACCGCAGCGGACCAGGCGGGCCAGGGTGACCCCCACCGTGCTCTTCCAGCCGCCGGACCCGGCGGCGGTCGCACCCCGCCCCGCCGACCACGACCAGACACGGAACGTGCCGCCCGACTTAGAGACGGAGGGCACCCCGGCGAAGAAGGCCACCACGGCCAGGAAGACCACTTCGGTGACGCGGGCCACCCCGGCGAAGAAGAGGGCCGTCGCCGCCGGTCCGGAGCCGTTGGCGCCGCAGGTCACCCCGACGATGTCCGGCTCCCGCACGGCGGGCGGCCCGGAGTTGGGGCGTACCCCTGGGGCGGGGTGGCGGACGGTGGCCGCGCGCCTGCTCGACCACCCGGGTTTCGCGCCGGAGCTGCTGGCCATCGCCGCGGTGGACACGCTCGGACCGGTTGCCGGGGGCTGGGTCGAGCGGACCCGGAGGGCCTACCCCGACGCGGACGCCGACGGGCTGGCCCGGCTGGCAACCCGACGGTTCGTCCGGCTGGCCGGTGCGGGTGGGGCGGCCGCGGCGGGTGCCGGCCTCCTCGCGCCGGTGGCGGAGCTGGCGGCGGTGCTGTGGACGCAGGCCAGCCTGGTGCTGCACCTGACCGCGGTCTACGGCCGGGATCCCGGGCACCCGGACCGGGTGGCCGAGCTGCTGCTGCTGACCCGGGTGCACCCGGATCTCGGCAGCGCTCGCGTGGCGGTCGAGGCGGCCCGGTTGGCGGGCGCGCCGGCGGGCGGCCCGTGGCCGCGGGCGGCCGAGGCGGCCTGGCGGTTGGCGATGCCGCTGGCCGCGCAGGCCGGTGGCTGGCTGGGGCTGCGGGCGGTGTCGCGGCTGCTGCCGGGCGCGGCGGTGCTCGCCGCCGTGACCGGCAACTCGGCTGCCGCCGAGCGGTTGGCCGCCCGCGCCGTCGCCTTCCACCGGCCGACCCGGCTGCGCTGACCCGGCCGCGCTGACCCGGCCGCGCTGACCCGGCCGCGCTGACCCGGGTCGCCGGCGGGGTAACCCGCAAGGTGCGGGTCGGTCAGAGCCAGCCGAACCAGGACCTGGGCAACAGCGCGTAGCCGACGAAGGCGACCACGTCGAGCAGGGTGTGGGCGACGATCAGCGGGGCCACCCGCCGGGTACGCAGGAAGAACAAGCTGAACACGACGCCCATCACCGCATTGCCGACGAAGGCGCCGAAGCCCTGGTAGAGGTGGTAGGAGCCGCGTAGCACGGCACTGGCGGCGATCACCGCGCCGAGCCGCCAGCTGAGCTGCCGCAGCCGGGTCACCAGGTAGCCGACCACGATCACCTCCTCCAGCACGGCATTCTGCGCGGCGGCGAGGATCAGCACGGGCACGGTCCACCACAGCTGTGGCAGGGCCGCCGGCACCAGGGTGGCGTTGAGGCCGAGGTGCGCCGCCGCCCAGACCAGCGCCAGCCCGGGCAGGCCGATCAGCGCCGCCAGGCCCGCGCCCCGGGCCAGGTCCGACCCGGGCCGGGTCAGATCCACCCCGAGGGTCCGCGCCGGGTCGCCGGGGTCGCGCGCCAGCAGGTGTACGGCGAGCAGCACCGGCAGCAGCGCGAAGAAGATGCCGAGGAGCTGGTAGGTCAGGTCGAGGTACGGCCGGGCCGACGCGGAGGTGTTCAGCGCGGCGGTCTGCTTCGCGAGCCCACCCGTGGCGGTCAGCTTGGCGACCAGCGAGACCAGCGCATACACCGCCGACTGCCCGAGGGAGAGACCGAGGACCAGCAGCGTCTCGGTGCCCAGGGTCCGGCGGGACACCGGTCGGGCGAGCTCGTCAACCGTCACCGGACCACTGTGCCGCACCCGATGGCCGATCGGCACCGCCGCGCGAGGCAAATGAGCCGATCGCACATTCTGTGCGACCGGCAAGCACGGTCCGTGGAGATTCTGTGTTGGCCCGATCCGCCGTCAGGGGAAGGAGCGCCTTTCGTGGAGAACTTCGCGCGGCTGCTGAAGGAGAGCTGGGCCCTGGTCGAGGAGCACCGGGACCGGCTGAGCGGTCACTTCTACGCCCGGCTGTTCCTTCTCGACCCGGAGCTGCGCCACCTCTTTCCGGTGCAGATGAGCGGGCAGGGCGACCGGATCCTGGAGGCGATCGTCACCGCCACCCAGACGGTGGGTGACCCGGAGAGCTTCGACGAGTACCTGCGCGCGCTGGGCCGGGACCACCGGAAGTACCACGTCGACGCCGAGCACTACCGGACGATGGGCGTCGCGCTGATGGACGCACTGCGCAGCACCGCCGGGGACGGCTGGAACCTGGAGTACGACCAGGCGTGGCGGGAGGCGTACGCGAGCATCTGCGAGCGGATGCTCGCCGGGGCGGCGGCCGACGACGACCCGCCGTTCTGGCATGCCGAGGTGCTCACCCACGAGCGGCACGGCTCGGACACCGCCGTGCTGACCGTACGCGCCCTCCAGCACCCGCTGCGTTGGCAGGCCGGCCAGTACGTCAGCATCGAGGCACCACGACACCACCCGCGGGTGTGGCGGACGTACTCGGTGGCGAACGCCCCGAACGACGAGAACGTGCTGGAGTTTCACGTGCGTACGCCGGCCGGGGCGGCGGGCTGGCTGTCCGGGGCGCTGGTCCGCCGTACGAAGCCGGGGGATCTGCTGCGGGTGGCCGCGCCGATGGGGTCGATGACGTTGGATCGTTCCTCCGGCCGGGACATTCTGTGCGTGGCCGGCGGGGTCGGGCTGGCCCCGGTCAAGGCGCTGGTGGAGGAGCTGACCCGGGTCAACCGAACCCGCTGGGTGCACGTCTTCTACGGCGCCCGCCGCTCTGAGGAGTTGTACGGCCTGCCGGGCTTGGAGGAGCTGGTGGCCGCCCACCCGTGGCTGTCGGTGACCCCGGCGTGCAGCGAGGACCGGGACTTCGACGGCGAACTGGGCGACATCTCCGAGGTGGTCACCCGGTACGGCCCGTGGACGACGCACGACTGCTATGTCTCCGGCTCGGCGCCGATGGTGCGGGCCACCCTGCGCGCGCTGGCCGCGGACGACGTCCCGCCGGACCACATCCGGTACGACACCTTCGGCAACCTGTAGACATTCCTCCCCCCGAGCCGGGTCGCGTGCCCCCGCCCCCTGGGGCACGCGACCCGGCCCCCCGTTCGCCGGTGTGCGGGCCGGGCCGGCAACCGGCCCGCGCACCGGAGTCCCGGGCGGGTCAGTAGCGCCACGGGGTGCCGGTTTCCCGGTATTCCTCGACCGGCACCAGCGGCACGCCGGGCGCCATCCGGTCGACGTAGAGCCGCCCCGCCAGGTGGTCGATCTCGTGGGCAACCAGCCGGGCCATCGCGTATTCGAAGGACGTGATGATGCGGCTGCCGTCCCAGTGGGCGTGCTCCACGTCGATGCGCAGCGAGCGGGGCACCAGCCCGCGGTGGTCGAAGAAGGAGAGGCAGCCTTCGTACTGCTCGTCCGTGTCGACCGCGCTGTCGACCACCCGGGGGTTGAGCAGGACGACCGGCTCGGCGGCCCGGTCGGCGGGGCGGACCAGGGCGGCGGCCCAGCCGAGGCCGAGCTGCGGGGCGGCGATGCCGACGCCTTTGCTGAACGGGTGCAGTTCGTCGAGGCGCGCCATGATGGCGGAGAGCCGGTCGACAACGTCCCGGGCGACCCGTTCGTCGCGGGGCAGGTCGAACTGGCGGGCGGGGTGTCGGAGCAGGTCGTCGTCGCGCTGCACGATGCCGATGGCGCGCATCCGGTCGCTGGCGCGTATCGGGCGGCGCGGGCCGTCGGGCTCGGTGCCCGAGGGCTGGCTGCGGAACCGCCACAGCATCCGGTAGCGGGCGTTCAACGGTGGGTCGTCGGTGGCCCAGTCGAAGAGCGTCCGGCCGTCCTCGTCGCGCCGCTGGATCGGGGTACGCAACGGGCCCTCCTCGGCGGAGAGGGAGGTTTCCATCCCCCACACCTTCGGGTCGAGCTCGGCGGGCAGGTCGAGCCGGACGGCGAGGTGCCGGGTGGGCAGGCGTACGGCGCGTTGGAACCATGGGCCCCACTTGTCCCGCCCGGCGCGGTACGCGTACTCGATGGTGACCCGGTCGCCGGGGTAGAGCGGGAAGCGCCCCTCGTCGTTCTCGAAGAGCAGCCAGATCTCTTTGAACGCGTCCCGGTCGTGCTTGGCCCGCCAGTGCATCGGCTCGCGCGCGCCGCCGCCGTCGTCCCGATACGCCGCGAGCTGCAGCTCGGCGAAGGTGAGCGGGTGTGCCCGGTGGTGCCGGTTGGAACGGCCGGGGTCGTTGGGGTAGCGGTCGACAGCGACCCGGACCAGGTAGCGGGTGATCGGCTCGGTGCCGGCGTTGTAGAGCTCGCGCCGGATCGCGCAGTGGTAGCCGTGGTCGGTGTGGGTGAGGGTGGCGGTTTCCCGCTCGACGACCAGGCCGGTGCCGGGGGGCAGCCACTGGTTGGGGACGGCCAGCTCCCGGTGCGCCCCGCCGGCGCGGCTGTGCCGCAGCTCGTCGTACTCCCGGAAGCGCTGCCAGATCGCGCCGCTGGCCTCCAGGACGGCCTCGGCCCGACGGGCGAAGTCCTCGGTGGGTCGGTGCCGGCGCCCCTCGACATGGCTGACGTACGACGGGTCGAAGCCCATCAGGGTTGCCAGTTGCTTCTTGGACAAGCCTCGTCCGGTGCGGTGCCGGGCGAGTTCGGCGGCGAAGGAGTCGGCGGCACGCTCGATGGGTGAGGTCGTCATCGGCTTCCTCGTACGCGGGAAGCTCATTTTCACGTTCTGTGGCCGATCGTGTACTGAAACTGGCTCGTATTCGACATTCACCTTGACAATTCAGCGGCGCGCATCGATGCTGGCGCGGCCCACCCAAGCGACCGGCGGCGTTTCCCGCCCACCTCGTCGGGTAGTCCGCGGCACGCGGCGACGGGCCGGTGGAGTGACCGAGACCTCCCCACCTGCTTTCCACACGACTCCCCACGGGCCGAAACTGTGGTTAGGCTGGCCTTAGTTTGCCGAGCCGGTGGCGGGTGCCGGCCGGCGGGACGATCGGACGGGGGACGGTTCGGGTGACAGCGGTGATGCCGAGGCGGGACACCGCCACGCCACTCGCCCCGGTGACCGCGACCCTGCGCGCCATGTTCGGCACCGACGACCTGCCCGGGGTCGCGCCCGGCCTGCTGGTCACCGGCAACGAAACCCGCTGGTCACCGGCGACCCGACTGATCGACGGGACGCTGCTGCCCGAGTTCCTGCACGGCGCGGCCCGGCGCTGGGGCGGCACCCCGCACGCCTGCGCCGCGCTCGCCTGGAAGTCGTACAGCTACTGGACCGCGCTGCCCGTGGTGCTCGGCTGGGCCTCGGCACGGCGGGTGCCGCTGCTCGACCCGGCCGACGTGCTGATCCACTTCGAAGACCCCCAGCAACTGCTCACCCTGGGCCTGCGCGACTCGACCACGGTCGCGGTGCTGCCCGACGACCCGCTGGCACTGGCCGGCGCGCCGGGCGTACGGGTCGTCGCTGGCGAGGCCGCGCTGCTCGACGCGCTCCGCGCCGCGCTGCTCGACGCCCATTTCGCCCCGCTGATCGGCGCGATCCAGGCCGAGGTACGGGTCGGCACGCGTACGCTGCTGGGCTCGGTCGCCTCCGGCATTGCGCACGGCATCCTGCGCGCCTCGGACGCGCTGCCCGGCTCCGCCCCGGAAAACATCGGCACACTGCTCGACGCGCTCGGCCTAGACGACCTGGTGGAGCTGGTGCCCGGCCCGGCCGGTGAGCCGACCGTGCAGCGGCGTACCTGCTGCCTGGCCTTCACCCTGCCGCAGCCGAAGGTCTGCCAGGGCTGCTGCGTCCGCCTGTCCTGACCTTCCGGCCGACGCCGCGACCCGCCGCCGCCGAGCCCGACCCCGGTCCGCCGCTCAGGCGACCAGCGGGCGGACATCCCAGAGCCACACCCCGCCGACGGACACCGGCTCGACGCCAGTCAGCTCGATCATCCCCTGGCGCAAGGCGTCGGCCTGCCGTAGCCGGGGGTCGAGGATCACCGCTCCGGCCCGCCAGTAGCGCAGGTCGTCCACCGCGGCCACCCGGTCCCGCGGCGTGATCGGCGGCACCTCCCTGGTACGCCGGATCTTGATGAACAGGGTGCTGGTGGGGCGGGGCGGGGCGGTGAACAGCGCCACCCGGCCGGCGCCGGGCCGGGTGTCCGGATAGAGGAAATAGCCGCGGGCCAGCGGCATGCCCAGCCGGGTCTCGGCGGCCCAGCGCAGCGGGTCGGCGTAGTCGGTGTCCGGCAGCGGCAGGGTCACCACGCTGCGCCCGCCGGTCACGTACGGCCGCCAGGCACCGGAGGTGACGAACGCGGGTGTCGGGTCGAGGCGTACCGAGGGCAGCGGCGTGGGCAGCAGCGGCAGCAGCGCCATGGCCAGCACGGTGGCGGTGGCGAACCGGATCTGCCGGCGGGCGGCGGGATGGCGTCGGACCAGCCCCCGGGTGTGGTCCGCGCCGAACGCGAGCAGGACGCCGACGATCGGGGTGAGCGCCACCGACCAGCGGGTGGGCACCACCGAGTGCAGGAGCGGCAGCTTCTCCAGCGCGGCCCACGGGCCCGGGATGCCGGTGTCCCGCCCGTCGAACCGCACCTCCCGGCCGAGCGAGAAGAGGGCGAAGACGACGCCGACCGCGGCCAGGCCGAGGACGACGACATTGCGGCGTAGCCACCAGACCAGCGCGACCACCAGCACGGCGAGCGGCCAGCCGAAGAAGGCGTTCTCCTCGGTGGGGTTCTTGACGAGGTGGGCGTTGGTGCGAGCGTCGCCCGCGATCGACTCCCGGGACCAGCCGACGAACGACGCCAGGTCGGTGCGGTAGCCCCGGATCAGCCGGGACAGCCCCTGATAGGAGCCGGGCCCGGCGAGCTGCACATGGAGCGGATACGCCAGCAGCACCCCGGCGACGACGGCGGCCACCCCGAGCCCGGCCCCGAAAGGCCGGGCCGCCCGGCGCAGCTCCGGCCGGCCGATGGCGAGGGCGAGCACCACCACGCCGAGCCCGATCGCTGCCATCAGCAGGATCTCCAGGTTGAGGAAGGCCTGCCAGACGATCACCAGGCCGAGGAGCACGCCGTTACGCAGCCAGCGTCCCGGCTCGGCCAGGCGCAGCATCCGCCAAGCGATCAGGGGCACCACGAACTGGCTGACGATGTTGGGGTGCGCGTTGGCGTGCGAGACCATCGCCGGGGCGAAGGCGCAGAAGCCGGCCCCGAGCCAGGCCGGTCCCCGACTGCGGATCACCACCCGGGAGAGCAGGAAATACCAGGCCACGCCGGTGGCAATCATTCCGGCGGTGAGAAAGACCAAAAAGGCGGTACGCGGCCCGAACAGCAGGGTGATCGGCGTCATTGGCAGGGAAATGGATAATACCGACGTATTCGCCATCAAATTGACGCCGTCCGGCACGTTCATTCGATCCGAGGCGAACGGATAGGCGAAATCTGTCACCACTCGCGCACCGTGCGCCATCATCCACTGAAACTGCGCCTGATCGGACCGGTTGTCCCGTACGCCGTGGTCGGGGTGCAGCCAGAACCGAGCGGTCACCCAGAACGCGAGCAGCACGAAACTGAGCACGGCGGCGGCGTCGACCCACCTCCCCCGTCCCGGTCGTCCCGATTCAGGAGTAGTCATGACAATTCAGAGCGTAGCCACGGAATGGTGGGACCGTGAACAATTCGGTCATCCCCGGTGCCCCGATTCCCGCGCCATCCATCGGGGTGGTTGACTCTGTCGGTCCAGGCGCAGGGCAGTCGCATCGTGAGGAATCGACGAATGGCAGATATCACGGGGGATCAGCGCATCCAGTCGGAGGTACTCGAAGGCCTGGCAATGGCGGTCAACCACCGCAGGTGGTTCGTCGAGCTGGCCGTGCCGTACCTCGGTGACGACCCGATCGAGATCGGCAGCGGCCTGGGGGACTACGCGCTGGAGTGGTCGGAGCATCTGCCCCGGATCACCGCCACCGAGGCGGACCCGGACCGGCTGGTCCGCCTCAAGGAGCGGCTGGCCGATCATCCCGCCATCGAGGTCCGGCAGATGCTGCTGCCGCACTCCGAGCGCGGCGAATACAGCGCGGTCGTGTCGTACAACGTGCTGGAACACATCGAGGACCACGTGGCCGCGCTGCGCAGCATGCGCGACCTGGTCCGGCCGGGCGGGGCGGTGATCATCATCGTGCCGGCGTTCCAGTTCGCGATGAGCCCGGCGGACATCGCCACCGGCCACGTCCGGCGCTACACGAAGAAGAGCCTCGCCGCCGCGATGACCGAGGCCGGCCTCACCGTGGAGAAGATCCACTACGCCAACGCGCTCGGCCTGATCGGCTACTTCATGGCCACCAAGGTCTTCCGGCTGATGCCGAAGGAGGGCCCGATGGTCAAGGTCTACGACAGCCTGGTCCTCCCCGTCACCAAGGCGGCCGAACAACGCCTCCGCCCCCCGTTCGGCCAATCCGTCTTCGCCGTCGCCCGCGTGTAAGACATCCCAGGACGTACGAGTGTCAAGTAGCGGGTTCGGCGGTGTGGTGTGGCCAGGCGGTCGTCTCGTTGTAGGGCGTGCCGGTTTTG
>NZ_JBEYIX010000071.1:0-23116 GCF_040636055.1 Micromonospora sp. NPDC006766
TGCTGGCCGCCGGGCAGGGCAACTACGCCGCCGCGAACGTGTTCCTCGACGCGCTCGCCGCGCACCGGCACGCCGCCGGGCTGCCGGCCACCGCCCTGAGCTACGGCCTGTGGCAGGCCGAGACCGGGCTGACCAGCCTGATGGACGACGGCCACCTGCAGCGGATGGACCGGCTCGGCCTGCCCGCCCTGCCCACCGCCGACGCGCTCACCCTGCTCGACCGGGCCGTCGCGGGCGACCGGGCGCACCTGGTGCCGATGCCGGTCAACCGGGCCGCGCTGCGCAAGCGCACCGACGACCTGCCCGCGCTGCTGCGCGGCCTGGTGCCCACGCCCCGCCGCAAGGCAACCCCCGGCCGGTCGACCGCCTCGCCGCTGCGTACCTTGCGGGGGCTCTCCGACGAGGCGCAGCTCGCCGAGCTGACTCACCTGATCCGGGGTTGGGCCGCGGAGATCCTCGGGCACAGCGGGCCGGAGGACGTCGAGCCGGAGCGCGGCTTCCTGGAGTCCGGCTTCGACTCGCTCACCGCGGTCGAACTGCGTAACCGGATCAACGCGGCGCTCGAGCTGTCCCTGCCGGCCATGGCGGTGTTCGACGCGAAGACCCCGGCCGAGCTGGCGCGGGTCGTCCAGGCCGAACCCGCCCTGGCCGGTTCCGGCGTCGACCGCCCGCAGGCCGCCTCGGCCAACCCGCCGGACACGCTCTACCACGTCTTCCTGGACGCGGTCATGGCCGGCCGGCTACAGCCCGGCCTGACCATGCTGAAAAGCGTCGCCGACCTGCGTTCGTCGTTCGACGGGCCGGAGGACTACGCGGCGGATGGCTCATCGCTGCCGGCGCCGGTGACCCTGGCGGCCGGAACGAGCGGCCTGCCGCGGCTGATCTGTCTGAGCACGCCGACCATCGCGGGCGGGGTGCACCAGCACGCCCGACTCGCGGCCCGGCTCACCGGCGGACGGCACGTCACCGCGCTGCCCACGCCCGGGTTCGGGCGCGGCGAGCCGGTGCCGGCCTCGTTCGGAGCCGCCGTGCGGGTCCTGGCCGCCGCCGTCCTCGCGGCGGCCGAGGGGGAGCCTTTCGTCCTGCTCGGCTTCTCCTCCGGCGGTCTGCTCGCGCACGCCACCGCGGTCCACCTGGAGCAGTTGGAGCGCGCCCCGGTCGCCGGGGTGGTGCTGCTGGACAGCTACCCGGTGCAGGCCGAGAACGACGGCATCTTCGGGCACATGGCGATGGCCATCCCGGAGAAGGAGGTCACGTTCGGTCCGTTCGACAGCGCCCAGCTTTCCGCCTTCGGCCGGTACGTCGACCTGCTGCCCGATTTCCGCCGGGAGTCGGTCACCGCGCCGGTGCTGTTCGTGCAGGCCGCCGACTCCTTCGTGGACGCGTCTCCGCAGGACAACTCGTGGCAGGCCACCTGGGACGGCGCGGACGCCGTACGGACCGTTCCGGGCACCCATTTCACGCTCGTGGAATCGGACGTGGAGACCACCGCACGGGCCGTCGACGAATGGCTTTCCATGGTGCCGGCCCCGATTTCTCATTAGGGGTGCTAGGGGCTTATATCCGGCCCCCGGCCAGCGGAAGATTGAAATGTACGAGGCTGACGGAATGGGGATCACGAGCATGTCCCAGGTAATCGGCAATGAGTCTGCATTGGTATTCCCCGGAATGGGCCCGGTGGCATTCGACGAGGTTTCCCGGTTCATGGTGGCCAATGCCTTCGCCCGTCGCCGGGTCGCCGAGGCGGACGAGGTGCTCGGCTACTCCCTGGTCCGTCGCTACCGCGAGACGCCGGGGGAGTACAGCGAGGCCGCGCAGCTCGCCTTCCTGGTGAACTGCCTGGCCCTGGCCGACTGGCACGCCGACCAGAACGATGTGCGGCCGGCCGTGGTGACCGGCGCCAGCTTCGGCGGCAAGGCGGCCGCGGTCTGGGCGGGTGCGCTGTCCTTCGCCGACGCGGTCCGGATGACCGCCGGGTTCGCCCGGCTGATGACCGACTACTTCGCCACCAGCCACACCGACGTGGTCACCCAGTCCTGCGCCCGTACGGCCCCCGACCGGCTCCGCGAGATCCTCGCGGAGCTGGACGAGGCCGGCGAGTGGTACGACATCTCCTGCTACGTGGACGACGACTTCACCATGCTGTCGCTGCGCGAGCACCGCGTCGAGTGGCTGGCGCAGCGGCTGCGGTCGATCGGCGGCCTGCCGCTGTACACCCTGCGCCCGCCGATGCACTCCAGCGTCTTCGGGGAGCTGCGGCGCCGGGCGGAGGCCGAGGTCGTCGCCGATATGCGCTTCGCCGACCCGCAGATCCCGCTGGTCGCCGACCTCGACGGGGGCCTCCGCGGCACCGCCGCCGAGGTCCGCGAATGGCTGCTGGACGGCTTCGTCCGGCCGGTGCGCTGGCCGGCCGTGGTCGCCACGCTGCGCGGCCTCGGGGTCGGCACCCTCCGCGTGGCCGGCGCCGACAGCCTGTTCACCCGGGTGCCGTGCACCACCAAAGCATTCACCGTCGTCGGGGCGAGCCCCCGCACGGTGATGCAGCCGCGCCGCCGGGTCGCGGTCTGACCACCGATTTCCTCATCAGAAGTGGAGCCAGTGACATGTGGGACGCCAAGTTCGAGGAGACCCTGCGGCAGTTCGTACCGTTCCTCGACGACGACGAGCCGCTCGCCCCGGACACCAGTCTGCGGGACCTTGGCCTGGACTCGATGGGAATCATCGAGATGATGGCCGTCCTGGAGGCCGAGTACGAGGTGCGCTTCCGCGACGACATGCTGAACATGCAGACCTTCGCGACCCCCGGCGCGCTGTGGGGCGGCGTATCGAAGATGGTCGAGACAGTCTCATGACGATGCTCGACACGGTGGCCTACCCCGGACCGGTTGCCCCGGCCGGGGGAGACCCCGATGACTTCGGCATCCACGCACGGTTCGGCCGGGGCCTGGCGATCTCCCCGAACGGTACGGCGATCCGGGCCGGCACCCGCACGATCAGCTACACCGAGGCCCACCGGCAGGCACTCCAGTACGCCGGTTCGATCCGCCGGGTGCTTCCCCGCCCGGCCCCGGTGGCCGTGCTGGCCGGGCGCAGCGTCGAGGCGTACCTCGGAATTTTGAGCTGCCTCTACGCCGGCGCCACCGCGGTGCCGCTGCTCGCCGACTTCCCCGCCGCCCGGACCGCGGAGATGATCCGCGTGGCCGGAGTCCGCGCCCTGATCGCCGACGCCGAGGGCGCCGCCCTGCTCCCACAGCTCCGCGAGCTCGGCGTCGACCTGCCCGTCCTGGTCGCCGCCGGCGACGCCGAGGCGACCCGACCGATCGTGACCGACCCGGCGCACCGGCTGGAACGCCCGTGCCGGTCCGACCCACAGGACATCGCGTACGTCCTGTTCACCTCCGGCTCCACCGGCACACCCAAGGGCGTCCGGCTCAGCCACGCCAACCTGCGCCACTACTTCGACCTGATGGACCGCCGGTACGACTTCAGCGCCACCGACGTCTTCTCCCAGGCGGCCAACCTGAACTGGGACTCGGCGGTATCCGACCTCTGGTGCGCGTGGGGAGTCGGAGCTCCGCTGGTCTCCGTCCTGCCGGCGCACTACCGGGACCTGCCCGGGTTCGTCGCCGAGCACCGGGTCACCGTGTGGTTCTCCGCGCCCAGCACGATCGGGCTGGCCCGCCGCACCGGCAAGCTGACCCCGGGCGCGATGCCGACGTTGCGCTGGACCTACTTCGGCGGCGAGGCGCTGCGCTTCACCGACACCGCCGACTGGCAGGCCGCCGCACCGCACTCCGCGGTGGTCAACGTCTACGGCCCCACCGAGATCACCATCACCACACACCGGCACACCTGGTCCCCGGCCGTCTCCACGGCCCTCGGCGTCAACGGCGTGGTGCCGCTGGGCGAGCTGCACGAGGGGCACGTCCAGCTGCTGATCGCGCCGGGCGGCACCCCGGTCAGTGGGGAGGGCGAGCTGTGCATCGCCGGCCCGCAGCTCTCGGCCGGCTACCTCGACCCGCGCCACGGCGCCGACCGCTACCTGGAGCACGACGGCCGCACTTTCTACCGCACCGGCGACCTGGTCCGCGAGGTGGCCGGCGGCGAACTGGTCTACCTGGGCCGGGTCGACTCCCAGGTGCAGGTGCACGGGCTGCGCGTCGAGCTCGGCGAGCTGGACCACGCGGTGCGGGACTGCCCGGGCGTGGAGGACGCGGTCACCGTCGGCGCGGCCGTCGGCGGCACGACCGAACTGCTCGTCTTCTACACCGGCGAGCGGCTGGTGCCGGCCGAGCTGGCCCGGCACGTCGGGCGCACCGTGCCCTGGCAGATGGTTCCGAAGCACTACCGGCACGTCACCGAGTTCCCCCTCAACACCAACAAGAAGATCGACCGGCTGCGGCTGACCGCGGAGGCGACCACCCAGCTCAGCCGGACGACCGTTCGGACAGGAGACCGGTCATGAACCCCTCGGCCCTCGACGACCAGTTGGTCCACTCCCTCCTCGACGCGGCGGCGGCTGACTCGCCGACCCGCTGGGCGGTCCGCGACGCCACCGGCCGGTGGAGCTACGCGCAGCTCGCCGACCGCGCGTACGCCTTCGCCGCCTGGCTGCGGGCGCACGGCGTGAACCGTGGCGACCGGGTTGTCGTGCAGTCACCGACCCGCCGGGAGCTGGTCGCCATGTTCTACGGCGCGGCCCGCGCGGGCGCGATCTTCGTGCCGCTGAACAAGGCGATGAAGCAGTTTCACCTGGCCTCGGTGGTCCGCGACGCCGACCCGGCGCTCATCATCGCCACCCCGGAACTGGCCGGCAACCTGCGCGAGCTCGACGCGGCCCCGCTGCACGACTTCGACGACGTCTGCCTCGAGGTGCTGAACATGTCCCGCGGCCCACGGTCCCCGCAGACCGTGGAGGTCTGGCCGACCGACCTGGCCGCGCTGATCTACACCTCCGGCAGCACCGCCCGGCCCAAGGCGGTGATGGCCCCGCACGCCCAGGTCACCTTCGCCTCCCGGGCGATCCAGGAGGAGATGCAGTACCGCCCGGACGACGTGGTGTTCTGCCGCTTCCCGCTCTCCTGGGACTACGGCCTCTACAAGGTGCTGCTCTGCGCGCTCGGCCGGTCCGAGATCGTCCTCGCCGACAACGAGTCCGACCTGGTGCTGCTGCGCCGGATGCGGGAGACCGGCAGCACCGTCCTCCCGATCGTCCCCTCGCTGGCCACCATGGTCACGCTACTGGCCAAGCGGTCCGACGACCCGATGCCGCCGTTGCGCCTGATCAGCAATACCGGCGCGGCCCTACCGGCCGCCACCATCGACACGCTGCGGGAGCTGTTCCCAGGGGTCCGGGTGGTCCGCCAGTACGGACAGACCGAGTGTAAGCGGATCACCGTAATGCCCCCCGAGGAGGACCTCGACCGCCCCGACTCGGTCGGCCGGCCGTTCCGCGGGACCACCGTGCGCATCCTCGGCCCCGACGGCGAGGAGGTGCCCGTCGGCCAGGTCGGCGAGATCGTCGTGGAGGGGCCGCACGTGATGCCCGGCTACTGGCGACTGCCCGAGCTGTCCGCGAAGACCTTCCGGCACACCCCCGGCGGCGACCTGCGCCTGCACACCGGCGACTACGGCAGCGTCGACGTCGACGGCTACCTCTACTTCGAGGGCCGCCGCGACGACATGTTCAAGCGCCGCGGCATCCGGATGAGCACCACCGAGATCGAGGCCGCCGCGATGGACATCGCCGGCGTACGGGCGGCGGCGGCCGTTCCCCCGGGCAACGGGTACGACCTGACGATCTTCGTCGAGTCGGACCTCGCCCCGCAGGTGGTCATCAAGGAGCTCGCCATCCGCCTCGAGCCGGCCAAGGTGCCCGCCGCCTGCCGGGTCCTGGAGACCTTCCCCCTCACCCTGCACGGCAAGAACGCCCGGCAGGCACTCGTCGAAATGCTCGAAGGGAACGACCGATGAGCCTCCCCAAGGAGGTCGCCGACCAGCTCGCCGCCCGGTACGGCACCCCCCTGTTCGTCTACGACCTGGACGAGGTCGAAGCGGCCCGGGACGAGCTGCTGGGCGCGCTGCCCGAGGAGTTCGAACTGTTCTTCGCGGTCAAGGCGAACTCGCATCCGGAGCTGCTCCGGGCGCTGCGCGGCACGCCCGACCACGGCTGCCGTACCGAGATCAGCTCCACGGGCGAGCTGGCCGTGTCGATCGCCGCCGGGCACGACCCGGCGCTGAGCCTCTACACCGGGCCGGGCAAGACCGACGGCGAGCTGGACACCGCGATCGCCGCCGGGGTTCGGATGTTCTCCGTCGAGTCGCTGACCGACCTGGAGCACATCGGCGCGGCCGCGCAACGGCACGGCGTCGTCGCCCAAGCGCTGCTGCGGATCAACCACGTGGCCGCGTCGGCCACCACGAGCATCCGGATGACCGGCACCCCGTCCCAGTTCGGCCTCGACAGCGAGACCCTCGGCGACCTGATGCCGCAGCTGCGCGCGGTGCCCGGCACCGAGCTAGCCGGCCTGCACTTCTTCCCGCTGAGCAACGCGCGGGACGAGGAGAGCCTGATCGGCGAGTTCCGGCACACCCTGGGCGTGGCGGCGGAGCTGTGCGCCGAACACGACCTGCCGCTGCGGTTCCTCGACATCGGCGGCGGGTTCTCCGTGCCGTACGCGGTGCCAGGGCCGCGGGCGTCGTACCCGAAGCTGCGCGCCGAGCTGGCCGCCACCCTCGACCTGCACTTCCCTGACTGGCGGGAGGGCAGACCGCGGATCGCCTGCGAGTCGGGGCGCTATCTGGTCGGCGCGTCCGGCACCCTGATCACCCGGGTCATCAACATCAAGCAGAGCCGTGGCCGGGCCTTCGTCATCGCCGACGCCGGCATCAACACGTTCGGTGGCATGTCCGGCCTCGGCCGGCTGCTGCCGGTCGCGGTGCAGCCGGACGCGGAGGCGACCCAGAAGGCCAGCCTGGTCGGCCCGCTGTGCACGCCCGGCGACGTGCTGGGGCGACAGATCGCGCTACCCGATCTGCAGATCGGCGACACCGTCGCGATTCCCAACGCCGGCGCCTACGGACCGACCGCCAGCCTGCTGATGTTCCTGGGCCGCCCGGCGCCGACCGAGGTGGTGATCCGCGGCACGGAGGTGCTCTCCGTCTCGCGGATCGAGCACGAGCGCACCTGGTCGGTCGGCAGCGGGCCCCTCGTACGGATGTGAGGACGCATCCCGAGCAACCCCGACCTCCCTGAATGGAGTCCTTGTGATCAACGGCAACCACTTTTACGGCGTCGACCGGCAGCCGACGGCGATCGTGTCCACCGTGGCTTCCGACTCACACACCTGGAACCTGGTCTTCCTCCAGCTGCTCCTGGAGGAGCACGGCTACTCGGTCGCCAACCTCGGCGCCTGCGTGCCGGACGACCTGCTGCTCAAGGAGTGCCGAGAGCTGCGGCCGGACGTCGTCGTGATCTCCTCGGTGAACGGCCACGGCCACCAGGACGGCCGCCGGGTCATCCGCCAGTTGCGGGACTGCCCGGAGCTGGCCGAGACCCCGATAGTGATCGGCGGCAAGCTCGGCATCGCCGGCGGCGAGGGCGTGACGTACGACGACGACCTGCGCGACGCCGGATTCACCGAGGTCTTCGAGGACGGCGCGCCCTCGCGGGTCACCTTCGACCAGTTCCTCCGGTCACTGCCGGACAGAGCCGGGGTGGCGGTATGAGCCCGGGCCACGCACCGAGCCGCGACGGCGCCACGAACCCACAACCGATCGACTTCGGTGAGTTCGTGCGCCGTCGCGGCGGCCGCGGCGCCCTGGTCGTCCAGCCCCGGATGGGTTTCAGCGACCCGGCCCGGATGCGGGCCGGCCTGCTGGCCACCCGCGCGGCCCACGCCACCACCGTCGGCACCATCACGCTGGACAGCTACACCCGGGTCGGCGAGTTGCGGGCCGCCGGGCGTGCGCTGGCCGAGGGGGTGCCCCTGAACGGCTATCCGATCGTCAACCACCCACCCGAGGTCACCCGGACCCTGCTCGACGGGGTTCGCGACGACGACTTTCCGATCCAGGTGCGGCACGGCTCCGCGGTGCCCGCCCACATCTTCGCCAGCCTGGTCGCGCTGCGCCTCAACGCCACCGAGGGCGGCCCGGTGTCATACTGCCTGCCCTACGGGCGGACCCCGCTGGCCGAGTCGGTCGGCAACTGGCGACGCGGCACCGAGCTGTTCGTCACCCTGCGGGAGCAGGGCGTCGAGCCGCACCTGGAGACGTTCGGCGGCTGCATGATGGGCCAGCTGTGCCCGCCCAGCCAGCTCGTGGCGATCAGCGCGCTCGAAGCGCTCTTCTTCCACCAGCACGGCGTACGCAGCCTGTCGGTCAGCTACGCCCAGCAGACCAGCTTCGACCAGGACGTCGAGGCGGTGCTCGCGCTGCGCCGGCTCTGCGCCGAACTGCTGCCCACCCCGAACTGGCACGTCGTCGTGTACGCGTACATGGGGATGTATCCGGTCACCGGGATGGGCGCGTACCGGCTGCTGGAACGCGCGGCCGAACTCGCCGTGATGACCGGCGCGGAACGCCTCATCGTCAAGACCGAGGCGGAGGCCCGGCGCATCCCCACGATCGCCGAGAACGTCGCCGCCCTGGAATGGGCCGGTGCGGTGCGCAGCGATGTCCGGCTCGCCGCCGGCATCGATTCCGAGACGTACGCCGAGGCCGCCGCACTGGTCCACGCCGTGCTGAACCTCGACGCCGACGTCGGCCGCGCCCTGCTCGCCGCGTTCCGCCACGGAATCCTGGACGTGCCGTACTGCCTGCACCCCGACAACATGGGCCGCACCCGCAGCTACCTCGACACCGACGGCTGGCTGCGCTGGGCCGCCACCGGCTCGATGCCGCTGCCCGGCGCGCCCGGTCGTCGGCGCCCCCGGGTGCTCACCTCGGCCGGGCTGCTCAATGACCTCAGCTTCGTTCGGCGCTCCTACGACGGTGTGCCGGCCGCCCCGACGAAAGCCTCAGCATGACTCTCTCGCCACCGGCGCTGGACACCAGCGCATGGATCCGACGATTCCACCCCGCGCCCGATGCCACGGCCCGCCTGGTGTGCTTCCCGCACGCCGGCGGGTCGGCGTCGTACTTCTTCCCGGTCTCCCGCACCCTGTCGCCACGGTTCGAGGTGCTCGGCGTGCAGTATCCCGGTCGGCAGGACCGTCGGCACGAGCCCTGCGTCGGCGACCTCGTCGAGCTGGCCGAGCTGATCGTTCCGCAGCTGGAGCCGTGGCTCGACCGGCCGGTCGCGTTCTTCGGCCATAGCCTGGGCGCCAGCCTCGCCTTCGAGGTGGCCCGCCGGCTGCCCGACGCCGACCTGACCCACCTGTTCGTCTCCGGCCGGAGCGCACCCACCTGCCCCCGCGACGAGGGCATGCACCTGGTCGACGACCACCGACTGGTCGCCGACCTGGCCCGCATGAGCGGCACCGACGCCGCCGTGCTCGGCGACGAGGAAATCCTGCGTACGGTCCTGCCGGCGCTGCGCAGCGACTACCGCGCCGCGGAAACCTACCGCTACCGTCCCGGCCCGCCGCTGAACTGCCCGATCACCGCACTCATCGGCGACCAGGACGACCAGGTCAGCGAGGCCGAGGCCCAGCCGTGGGCCGAGCGCACCACCGGTGCCTTCACCCTGAAGGTCTTTCCCGGCGGCCACTTCTATCTGAACGACCACTCTGCGGCCGTCCTCGCCCTAATCCGCCAGCAGCTGATCCGCTGACTCACGCTTCTCCGCAACTGGGCCGGCCCGCTGAAAGGCGGGCCGGCCCGAGCAGAATCAGCACGGGTGGTTTGCGAGCCCGAAGCCGGGCTGAGTGGCTAATTGGGTGACGACCGGGCAGGCCGACGCGAAGCGCCCACCGATGATGGTGGACTGTTCCGGAAGTCACCCAAGCTGCTCGCCCAGCTTGTCGACGGCTGATCATGCTTTCGGGACGAAGGAGTCAAGCTCCGCCAGCGAGACGGCTGCCGACGGAGCTTGACATCCATAGAAGTATCGGGATGGCGCTAGTAGCACGGCGGCCTGTGATAGCCACGACAAGGGTCACGAGGAGGCTTACCTGCGTCATGGACCAATGCCGAAGTATGAACCGAGGGCTTGTGCGACAAGGTCCCCAGCGGCTCCGCTCCCTACCGCACCCGCTCCAGAGACGGCAGATAGAGCGAAACGAGACCACCACCTACTTACGCGGGGTCCCGGCTCGGACGGGTTCACGCCGTTGTTGTCGGCGCGGTCCTCTGCGAGGGCCGCCCTAAGGTCATTTACCAAGCTTGGGTCAAGCTTGGCGGCCAACAAAGCACGAATCAACGCCTCTTCGTCACCGCGAGATGGCAAAATTGCTGTTTGTTGAACGTTGGTGCTCCCTATGGCGATGTTTCCGGGTGCCCCATAGATATGATTATGAAATATCTGGTTCATCCGCTCAGATGAAACGTTCGGTCCATTTTTCTCTCCGGCGGTCGGAGCAACGTCCTCAAGGGTCAACGCAAGGTCAAGGATCCGCGAGCGAACGCTGTCCAGCACCCCGGCGACAACGCTAGTAGGTATCGGTCGATAGGCTTGGTTCAGTACGAGTCTTCCGTCAAGGCTCAACTTCCCCTCGCGCATTAGCATCTGGGTAAGCATCAACGCGTCAGCCGGCCATTCACTCCGCAGCGTCTTATCGCTCCGCGCCATCTCCTCTAGTTCTGCGACGGGCTGGTAGAACGAGACACTGAACAGAAGCTCGCGATATTCCTTTGGAAAGGCCACGGACGGGATTGGAGCATTCTGGAATCCTGACCCGAACGGTCCAGAGAAGTGGCCGTAGACCTGTGATTGAAACGGCCCGCGATACGCAGGAAGTTTGACGTCGTCGCGATAGCCCGAGAGCTCGTGATCCACCCAATCGCCAAGTTCCTTCGTTCGCGTCCGAGCGGCGATTACCTTTAGCTTTCGTAACAAGTCCTGTACTGGAACCTTGGAATTAGTTGCCTCGGCGACTAGTTCTTCTACCAAACCCACGGGATCTCCTCGATGAGCAATCGGTCCAGTCTGACGAGCTTGGTGATCATTGCGAGCGTAGCTGTAGACAGCAACAGTGACAGCAGTCGGTCGAGAGGAAGACGGCCGCCGCCAGTGGGTAGTGGACCTTGCACTCGTAGTCTCCTGGCGTAGCTGGGTGACTATTTGGGTGACGATCGGGACGGACAACGGCGGACTGTCGCGGACACTGGGGGGCCGTCCTGACAGCTCAACGGCTTCAGAACCACAGGTCAACGTCCCGGGTTGGTTGCCTAGGGGTCAAGCTTTGCTTGACCCCTAGGCCATGAGTTGGTTGGTTAAGCGCTCTTGCAGGCCACGAGGCCGACGATCGCTCCGAACCCCAGTTTGAAGGTTGTCGAGCAGGCCTCAGCGAGGGTCGCCGCCTGCTGCGTGTCGATTCGCAGCACCACCAAGGCGGCCTGCAAGGTAAGGGAAAGCAGCGTGAGGGAGAGCACCGCGATAAAGATCAGCTTGAAGCGCGGGGTGAGATCCGATCGCTTGTTTGCGGGCATGCGGATAGATCCCTTTCGGGGCTATCCGACCGCGCCCCAGGTCGATCGGGCTCTTGCCGCAACCGCGACGGGGCAACCTGGAGACGATCCTACAGGGTCATCGGACCGGTAGCACCTGGGTCTTCCCCGTGATGCGGGCCTTCTCGAACGGTTCTCGTAGGAGAGCAGCGTCCAGGACTCCCGAGGTGATCATCGTGATCCGCTTGATCCCGTTCGGCGGACCGGCCGCGCCGCTCTTTGGGAGCCGGGGGCTGCCGGTGGTCATGTGGTCCCCGTCCACGCGCTTGAAGTGCCGAGGGCAAACCTCAACCTCTAGATCGCCCGTGAAGTCAGCGGGTACCACCGCTTCGATCCTGTTGCCCGATCGCTTGGACACCCAAAGGCCGGCAGGGTCGCCCGGAAGGCGTGGTGCGATCGCCTCGATGGTTCCGAGTAGCTTGCCGCAGCCGCGAGCGCCGCAGCGAACCTCGACTAGGTGCACCGCTCCTCCAACAGTCATAGCCAGGCCGCAGCCAGGCCGTCAGGCGTTGAAGGACTCTGACCAACGACGACCCGTGGTGACCGTGTTTGCCCAGGTTGCCGTAGGTGGCCGACCTGGCGACCGGCCATGACGGCAATGCCTAGCTGTAGTTGATGAATTGCAGGTCCGTTGCCTGGGGGTTAAGCGCCGGCTTGACGGCACGTACGAGACCATCGGATGGCGACCAAACCCGAACGCATCACTCCCAGAGCGGCGGCTGGACAATTTCGCCGTTACTCTCGCGCCTCATGCGCGCCGTCAAATCCGAGGTCTCTCGCTCCCCCAGTTGCAGGAGCAGTTTGATGGCGGCTGGGCCGAGTTCGCGGATGGTGAACGTGGCGTTTGTGTGGCCGGTAGCGGTTCCCGTAATGAAGTCCGCAATTAGATTGCGTCCACTCGTCATTGCTATTGCTGCGCTATTCGCAATAGAACCACCCCGTGAAGCTAGCTGGCCGAAGTCTGGGCTGTCGACAACATCGGCGGCGCCAACGGCCTCGATCGAGATGGCGAAGCTGTTCTGCTTCACCTTGACCTCAGTCATCCGGACACCGAGATCACGAATGGCCGATACCAGCGACTCGACAGGAATTCCTCTCCGACTGTCATAGGCGGGGAGATCGGTGGAGCGCGGTGCAAAGAAGGCAGTCCACCCGATACCCCGCAGGACGAGGCAATTTCTCTCAATGCTCCAATGGGCTGGATCTTGCTCCGTCGCTGGATCCGCACTACCAAAGACGCGAACCCCTCTAGCAACGAGGCGATCAGCATTAGCTTCTACCAACAGGCCTAAAGCCAGGGGGCCTTGCAACTCGCCGAGAGCAGTCAACTGGTCAAGTGTAAGGCTGTGGCCAATCCTGCGCCAGAACCGAATATCATCCGTATCAAGAGTCGAGAGAACCAGCGCAAGATCCCTGCTCGTCATCGGCCCGACTATGTTGCGCGCAGAAGGGAAATTCTCTACAGCGCCGCCATGGCCTTCCCAGACTACTTGATATAGCCTACTGAAACGCCCGGCCTGCTCGTCGTTAAGTATTGCTTCGGCCCTCGACAGGGCGGCGCGAATAGGCTCAGGCTCTAGGCTCGCGGCCCCGTCAAAACCGATGACAGCAGACTCAGCCACGGCCCGCGCTGAATCCCCGTCGACGACGCCTAGGCCGCCTCGCATTACGGCATTAGATAAGACCGATGTTATGGGGGACTCGAATGCAGTCAACTCTTCGATTGCCGCTGGATCCGTAACGAGAGCAGAAGCTTCTATCGCAGCCTCTGAAAGCTCTAGCCTCGGCCGCTCATCCCGCCTCTGATTCCATGTATCAAGAGTGAGAATGATTGGATGACTATCGGAAATTGCCCGGAGATCAGAGGCGAGCCAACGTGGATCCGGATTGGTTCTCAGAAAGACCAGCCGTTCGCGTCCCTCTTTAGGCCATGTAAGTACTAAGTCTGGGGCGAACGTGTGGTTGAAGAACTCAGTCTTCCGAACCTGCATACTCGGGTCGCCCGCATGAAGGAAGTTACTAACGGTGGTCTTCAAGTAATCTATCCGGCTGTCAGGGGTGTTGTAATCGAGGGCTCGACTTAGGGCGACACCTATGCTGCCGTTCATCTCGACTCCTCATCAACACCCATGAACGCTCTAAGGCGGTTGTAGTTGTCGGTAGTTATCACTAAACTCTCTTGCTCCTCGCAGAGAGTTAGTAGCCACAACCGATTTGTGAGTTCATAAACGACTTGTTCGTTGAGCTTTGCCTTCGCTTCCTCAACAGAAGTTGTCCCAAAGACGCGATGAATATTCTCCTTATGCAGGAGATGCTTCTTGATGGTTTCCGGCGTCCGATGCTTGTGCCAACTCTGAGCCTGGAAGGGGGCCCATGAGAGCCAGATCAGATTATCGCAGTAGTCCGGCTTGTCCTGAAAAGCCACGTAGCACTCCGCAATAAACTCCGCATACTCCCTCGCGGAGTCCATTTCGTACTTATAGGCCTTCACCTCGGCCATGAAAGATTTGTCGTGCAGGGCGCCGCCGCGCAACTTTCCGCCGATGTCGAAGCTGAATGACTGGCCGCCATGCGGCCACCTGAAATGGAGGAGGTCGCCAAAGACCTTTTCGGTATTCGTGTAAATGGACGAAACGCGCGTGGTGTTGTCCAGCCAGCGTTTGGCGCGGTCAATGCCGATGCTGCCCGTCTGCTGGTGTATCTCGCCCGCCACCATGACGGAAGGGTATAGGAACCTTACCGAGGGCAACAGATGCAAGATCGGTGACGACGTTCAGGGCGACGGAGCCCTGGGCCGTCTATGCCTTGACGGGGTGGTCGAACGCTGACCAATGATGGCCAGAGAAGACCGGCAGCACCCGACAAAACAGCAGCTCAAGCCATGTTGCGGCATCTGGCCTGGTGGGCGACGGACGAGTCGACCTGTACGCCGGATTCTGGTTCCGCCGTTTCGTACTGCCGCCATGCCGACTTCGGGTCGTCGACTCGCGGGAGGCCGACGACGGCCAGCTCATCCGGCGGCGGCGGTCCTGCCCGGAGTGCGGCAAGCGGTTCACCACCGTCGAGGAGGCGGTGCTCGCGGTGGTCAAGCGCAGCGGCGTGACCGAGCCGTTCAGCCGCACCAAGATCATCGGCGGGGTGCGCAAGGCGTGTCAGGGCCGGCCGGTCGACGACGACTCCATCGCACTGCTGGCCCAGAAGGTCGAGGAGACCGTGCGGGCCAAGGGGGCCGCCGAGATCCCCAGCCACGAGGTCGGGCTGGCCATCCTGGGCCCGCTGCGCGACCTGGACGAGGTGGCCTACCTGAGGTTCGCCAGCGTCTACCGCTCCTTCGACTCGCTCGCCGACTTCGAGCTCGAGATCGAGGCCGTCAGTTCTCTGCCTCATGTGCCGGTGGGATCGAGAGAGCACTATGAAACGGGAGGAAGCATGACAAACAGTAACGCCTTGGATGATATTTGCCAGATTGCCCAGGAGGAGTTCCCGAGTGAAGTTGTCGAAGGAAGGCGTGTGTGCTGTCGATGTGGAAAGCCATGGCCACACCGCCGGCGAGCCCGAGCTGTGAGAGGGGCGGCTTGACATCAGCGATTGAAACCAACGGCAGCGGCCGTGGCCGGATGCGCTCGCACGGATTTCCCCTTCAGTCTGGACGCAGCGGGCCGTCACTGGATTCTGGGACGCTTGCCGGAAGCGCCTTGTGAGTGAGGGGTCAAGTTCTCCGCCGAGCAGCCAAGCGAGCAGCCAAGCCGCCGACCGCCGGCGGACGATCCCGGACCGTGGCACGATGTCGGGCACGAGGCCCAGCCGGCGGACCAGCGCCCGGCTACCGACTCGTAATGCGTAGGTCAGCGGCCGACGCGGATGCGGTCGGCGGGGTACACCTCGCGGGAGCCGTCGGCGCGGAAGACCACCAGGACGGGGACGCCTTCGCCGATGTCCAGTTCCTTGCGCTCTTCAGGTGTGGGCATCCGAGCTGAGGCGGTGTCGCCCTTGAGTAGGGTGACCGTCTCGGTCGGCTCCATGCTGCGGACGAAGGTGCCGCGTGGGGGTTGGACGATCACGAGCCCTTCCGACCGGAGTAGGGAGATGGCCTGCCGGACGCTTGTCCGGCTCAGTCCATACTCCTGAGCCAGCCGCAGCTCGCTGGGCAGCGACGCGCCGGGCGCGAGGTCGCCGGACGTGATCCGGTTGCGCAGTAGGTCGGCGAGCTGCCGAAACACTGCGCGATCCGCGCTGGGGTCGATCACGAATGTGACGCTACGTGGCCAACAGGTCTACAGATTATTGTATCTACAGTCCTACGTATGTACGGTGACGTGGCAGGTGCGGCGGTCGGATGACCAGCGAAGGCCCGGCCGCCGTGCCGTCGACGAGAGCTGAGGGGGAGATCCGGTGCGGCGTGTCTCGTACGAGGAGTACCTGCTCGCCGCAGCGATGACTCTCGCAAGGCGGCATCGGCCGGCGTGGTGTTGGCGGCGGTGGCGGCGGGTCTGCCGATGCGGTGCCGAGCTGCCGTGTCGCGCTCGGCATCGGATTCCGATCAATCGTGGTCACTGGCCGGGGGAGGGGGAGCAGTGAACGACGGGCAGGAGCAGGCGATCCTCGCGGTGCACGTCCGTGGGCTCGACGGCATGTGCGTCGGGTGCCGGGCGTGGTGGTCGCGGCTGGCGCCGTACCCGTGCTGGCAGGTGGAGTGGGCGACCAGCCGGCAGGCCCGGACGATCACCGCCCGGTTCCTGGGCGGTGTGCGGTGACCACCCACGGCCCGGCCATGCCGATCTGGAACTGCGGCGGCTGCGGTCTGCCCTGGCCCTGCCCGACGCGGAAGCGGGAGCTGCGGGCCGAGTATGCGGACGCTCCGGTGTCGCTGGCCCTCTACCTCGGCTCCTGCTTCGCCCAGGCCGCCGAGGACATTCCCTGGACGTCGGCCGGAGCGCTGCATCGCCGTTTCCGATGCCTGGGGCCTTTCGCATGCTCTAGCCCGCTTCGCCCTCAAGCTCCCTGTGGCGCTTCTCCTCCCAAGCCGTTGCTGATTCCGTAGTCGGATGTCAGCAATCCCGGCCTTTCGGCGGGGAAGGTCCGTAACGGTGTCACCGAAGCGCGGGTTGCGGTCCGGTGTCCTGATGACGGTCTCGCGTTTCCTCCTGCTGCCGTTGGTGTGGCAGGGTTGCGCCACCTGCCCGCCCACCCGTGGCCGTGCGGCTGCGGGTGGTGGTGCGGGTCTTGCGGTCGGCTCCACGCGGTTTCGGCGCTTGCGCGTCCGGGTCTCCGGCCACTCCGGTACCCGTTGCTTGTGCCGTCGCGAGGGCGGCGAGGTTGCGGGCTGCGTTGGCGTCCCGGTCGAGGACCAGGTCGCAGGCGTCGCAGGTGAACACTCGGACGTGCAGCGGCAGTTTGGCTTTCACCACGCCGCAGTTCGAGCAGGTTTTGGACGACGGGTACCAGCGGTCGGCGAGCACGCGGGTGCCGCCGGCCCAGCCGGTCTTATACGTGATTTGGCGGCGGATCTCTCCGAACCCGGCGTCGGCGATCTTGCGGGCCAGACGCCGGTTGCGGAGCATCCCGGCGACGTTGAGGTCTTCGACCACGACGGTGCCGTACTCGGCGGTGATGTCGGTGGTGAGCTTGTGCAGCCCGTCGGTGCGGAGGTTCGCCACCCGGTGGTGCACGCGGTTGCGTTCGGCGTTCGCGACCGCCCACCGCCTAGACGGCCGCTGCCCGGTGCGCCGGTCCGGCCCTCTGCGGCGCGAGACCCGGCGGGAGAGCTGTTTGAGGTGTTTGAGCGCGGCGTCGTAGTGCCCGGGGTTCGGCACGAACCGCACCTCGCCCTGACTGTCGGCGATCACCGCGAGACACTTCACCCCCAGGTCCACACCCGCCACCACACCTGGGCGCGTCGGAGCACGGTCGGTGGCGCGTTGGATCTCGACCTGGAAGGCGACGAACCACCGTCCCCGCTCAAACTTGACCGTCGCGGACAGGATGCGGGCGGTGCCGTTGCCGATGCGGCGCTCAAGCTTGCGCGTGGACTCGTAGGTGCGGATCGTCCCGAGCCGCGGCAGCGTGACATGCCGCCGGTCCGCCTCGACGCGGATGGTGCCGGTGGTGAACCGGCACGCCAGCCGAGCCGTGTGCTTGGACTTCCGCCGAGGCAAACCCACCCGCTTGCCCTTGCGCTGGCCGCGTTTGGATTGGGCGTAGTTGTCGAATGCCGCCGCCGCGTTCGCCAGGCCCGTGTTGTACGCCTCTTTCGAGTTCTCCTGCCACCAGTCGGCGAAACGCGGATCGGTCTTCTTGACCTCGTTGAACACCTTCCGCAACGCCATCAGCGACCACGGCCGCCACGGCGTCTGCTCCTCCTCGGCGATGCCGTAGGACTCTTCCGCCTTGCGCTGCCACCACGACGCCATCACCCACGACACGGCCCAGTTGTAGGCGGCGCGAGCCGCACCACAATGCGACCGCAACCGCTGCTCCTGCCCGACGTTCGGATCCAACGCGAAACGAAACGCCTGCACCACGAAACCCGGCCGCGGCTCAAACTTCCTCACACCGACGCTTCCTCGCCGGTCGCGGCGGCCAGAGCACGCGCGGCACGGTTCCTTCCTGCCCGCTGCCCGTACAGCCGGACACACAACGACCTCAGCACGTCGCCCATGTCCTCAACCAGGTCGTTCGCGGACTCTTTTGGGTCGAGGACCACCAGGCGACGCCCGGTCGCGGCGAGCGCGGCTTGCAGGTGCTCCACACCGAACCGGGCCAGCCGATCCTTGCGCTCGACGACGATCACCGCCCCTGTCGGGTCGGCGAGGAGGCGGTGTAGCTTGCGGCGCTTGCCGTCCAGGCCCGAGTCGATCTCGGTCACGATCTCCGCCACGGCCAGGCCCTGGGCGTTCGCCCCCTCCACCACCCGCACGGCCTGACGATCCAGGTCACTCTCCTGATCACCGGAGGAAACCCGGCAGTAGGCGACCACACGACCGGCCGCAGCCGGAGCCTTATCCACGGTCCACGTACCAGACGGCACCTGACGAACAGGTACCGGCATCCTGCCGTCCCTCACCCGCCGCCAAGCAGTCTGATAGGTCACGCCCTGCTCGCGCGCCCAGCCAGAAAGCCTCACATCCCCACAATACATGGAAATGTTCGACTATTGCTGCCCATAAACCCCGGATCTGTTGCCAACCCTGATGTCGGCTGTCGCCCACACTCGACCCACGGTCAGGTGAGCGATCGGCTTCGGGAAGTCCGCACGATGGGCGAGCGTGTTGGCGCGCTGCCTCGACACACCGAGGAAGGCGGCTATCTCGGCCATGGCCATGACGACCTCGGTCATCGGTGAAGACCATCCTTTGGCCTCTTTTGAGTAAACAGTTGGCTCTTGTGGCCGGGCGCCCCTTCAGTGTCGCGCAGTGGATCGATGATCCGTGCGGCGCTGCTTCCGCCGAGGCTGTTCCTGCGGTCTGAGGTGGAAGACATGCCCCAACAAACGCCAGGCGATTACTTGATTGTTGCGGCCGGGGGTCGCGCCCGATGACCCTTGCCGGCGGCGCGGGCTGTCGCAGCACTCGCCCGTTCCACTTCCGCAACCTCGCCGCGACGCGCTCACCGCCGCCGACACGCGGGTCACCCCGATCGATGCCTACTTGCTGTCGGCGGTCGGGTCGGGCCGATGCTGCGCTATCCAGCGTTCAACGTCGCTGCGAAGCCACACCCGACCCATGATCAGGGTCTCCACGGGGTCAGGGAAGCCCTTGGAGGAGACGATTACGTCCACGCGCTGGCGGCTGATGCCGCCAAGCATCAGGCGAATCTCTGCGGTCCCCACAAGCTTCACACCTTGACGGTAGACAACGGGCCTGCTAGGAAAGATGTCAACGGGAGTTGTCAGCGGGGCGTGCCGTTGACAGGTGACAACAAAGCGCGGCACGATTGATGGATGATGTCAGCGAGACGCTTGATGCGAGTCCTGGCCCGTCACCTGCGACGGAAGCGCAGTCAGCCCGAGGTCGGGCTTCCGGGCGCAGCAACGATCTACACCGCTCAGGCGGGCTGCCTGAGCCCGTCGGCTGTCGCACAGATCAAGAGCAACCAGAGGGGTCACCGGTGAGGGTGCTTCCGGAGTCCCCGCCTGCGGTTCAGATGGCGTGGGCCTGCATCGACTTTCATGATCGGAACAAATGCTGCCGCTGTACGCCGGAGGGGTGCGTCAGGCTGGACGCCGCCAGGCGGCTCATCGACGCGTACCGGGCGATCCGCCGGCGCCTGCTGGCGGCGCTGCGATGACTCTCAAGCCTGGTCGGGCGTACTACCTCACGAGAGAGGTGAGCGTCCAGTTCGTCAACCCGTACCCGATCCGGGTGATCCGAACGCTCGACTGGCCGACTTACGACGGCTGGGCCTGGGTTGAGTGCTACGAGCTGAACGAGCGCGGCGACGCGGTCGCCAAGCGGGAACTGTTCGTCCAGCCCGCGAAGATGCGGCCGTGGGTTCCATTGGCGCAGCGTCGAAAGCTGGCGATGCGGGCACCGATCAGGAGAACACCGGTGCGGGTGGAGTCATGACGTTGGGGGAACGGAACGGGCCGCCGGCGGGTGCCGGCGGCCCGAAACCTGAGACGAGCCCAGCAACGGATCAGTGGGGGAAGGCGCCCAGCTCGGCGTCGAGGATGTTGAACAGCTCCGCCGCGCTGGCCGCGGACACTTCGTCGCGGTCCTCGGTTTCCGCGCTGCCCCCGAGCCGGGCGGCCAGCGCCCGCAACCGGCCCGCGATCCGGGCCTGCTCGTCCGGCGACTGCGGGGTGTTCTCCAGCATCGCCTCCAGCCGCGCCAGCCCGTCGAGCACCGTGGCCTCCGGCGCGGCGGCCGGGGCCAGATCCGCGAGGAGTTGCGCGGTGACGGCCTGCGGGGTCGGGTGGTCGAAGATCAGCGTGGCCGGGAGCTTCAGACCGGTGGCGTTGTTCAAAGCGTTGCGCAGCTCGATCGCGGTCAGCGAGTCGAAGCCCAGATCCTTGAACGGCCGGTCCACCTCCACCGTGTCCGGGCCGGCGTGGCCGAGCACGGTGGCGACGTGCGTACGGACCAGCCGCAGCACCAGGTTCTCCCGTTCCTCGGCGGCCAGCCCGGTCAGTCGTTCGGCCAGGCTCGCCCGTCCGGTGGCCGCCTGACCGCCGGACGCCTCCCGGCGCGCCGGTCGCGGCCGGCGGGCCAGATCACGCAGGAGCACCGGTACGTCGTCCGCCCGGCTGCCCAGCGCCACCGGATCCACGTGCATCGGGACCAGGTTCGCCCGCCCGCTGGCCAGGCCCGCGTCGAACAGCGCCAGCCCGTCCTCGACCGCCAGCGCCGGCGTGCCCAGTCGGCGCATCCGGTCCAGGTCGGCCGCCGCGAGGTCGCCACCGAGACCGGTGTTGACCTCCCACAACCCGTAGGCCAGCGAGGTGCCCGCCAGCCCCCGGTGCCGCCGGTGGTGGGCCAGCGCGTCCAGGAACACGTTCGCCGCCGCGTAGTTGCCCTGCCCGGCCGCCAACACCAGGCCACCGGCCGAGGAAAGCACCACGAACGCCTTGAGCTCCCGGCCCGCGGTCAGCTCGTGCAGGTGCCATGCGGCGTCCACCTTGGGCGCCAGCACCGTGCGCAGCTTCTCCGGGGTGAGGTCGGCGACCAGGGCGTTGTCGGCCACCCCGGCCGCGTGCACGATCCCGGTCACGCCGTCGACCAGCCGCGCCAGATCGGCCCGGTCGGTGACGTCGCAGGCTTCGATGCGTACGTCGGCGCCAGCTTCACCGAGACGCTGCCGCAGGTCCGCCGCGCCGTGGGCCTTCGGGCCGCGACGGCTGGCGAGGATCAGTTTGCGTACGCCGTGAGCCCGTACCAGATGCTCGGCGAGCAGCGCCCCGAGGCCGCCGGTGCCGCCGGTGACCAGCACCACGTCGTCCGCCGTCCAGACCACCGGCTCGACCGCCGCCGCCGGCACCAGCCGGGGCGCGAGGAGCTGCCCGTCGCGGACCGCGAGTTCCGGCTCGCCTGCGCCGACGGCCCGGGTGAGCATCTCGTCGCCGACCTCGCGGTCGGTGTCGAGGAGGACGAACCGGCCCGGGTTCTCGGCCTGGGCCGAGCGCAGCAGCCCCCAGACCACGGCCGCGGCCGGGTCGTTGTCGTAGCCGGGCACGCCGGCCGCGTGGCGGGTCAGCACGATCAGCCGGGCGCTGGACAGCTCCGGCCGGAGCAGGAACGCCTGCGCCAGGGCGAGGGCCTCCTCAGCCGCAGTCCGGGCCCGATCTGGCACGTCACCGGTGCGAACCGATCCGGTGGGCACCGTGGCGACCACGGTGGCCACCCCGGAGACGCCGTCGAGGTCAGCGGTGCCGAGCACCCGGACGATCCGGCCGCCGTCCACCGCGCCGCGCTCCGGCACCGCCGACCAGTTGACGGTGAACAGCGAGTTCGCGATCGCGGAGCCGGTGCCGAGCTGGGCCGGTGTCACCGGGCGCAGGGTCAGCGAGCGGACCGTCGCGACCGTCGCGCCGAACGTGTCGGCGACCGTCAGCCGGACCGCGCCCGGCCCGGCCGGCGACAGCCGGACCCGGACCGCGTCCGCGCCGCCGGCCAGTAACGACACGCCCTCCCAGGAGAACGGCAGCATCGTCGCGCCCTGCTCGGCGCCCGCACCGACCCCGCCGTAGCTCAGCGCGTGCATGGTCGCGTCGAGCAGCGCCGGGTGGATTCCGAACCGGGCCGCGTCGGCGTGGCTGCCGTCGGGGAGCGCCACCTCGGCGTACACCTCCTCGCCCTGCCGCCACGCGGCCCGCAGGCCACGGAACATCGGTCCGTAGCCGTAGCCGGCGGCGGTGAGTTCGTCGTAGAGGCCGGAGACGTCGACCGGCTCAGCACCGGCCGGCGGCCACGCGGTCAAGGCGTCGGCGTCCGTGCTGGTTTCCGGGGCCAGGTAGCCGGCGGCGTGCCGGGTCCACGGGTCGTCCTCGGCCGCGTCGTCGGGCCGGGTGTGGATGCCGACCGGGCGGTACCCGGACTCGTCCCGGGGGCCGACGACCACCCGCAGCGTCCGCCCGCCCTGCTCCGGAATCGGCAGCGGCGCCTCCTGGATCAGCTCGGCCAGCAGCGGTACGCCAGCGTGCAATCCGGCGTGCAGCGCCAACTCGACGAACGCGGTGCCGGGCAGGATGGTGCTGCCGTGCACGGCGTGCTCGGCCAGCCAGCCCTCCGGCCCGAGGGTGAGCCGTCCGGTGAGGACGGTCGTGTCGGTGCCGGGCACGGTGATGACGGCGCTGAGGAGCGGGTGGTCGGGTCGGGTGAGGCCCATCGTGGTGGGGTCGGTGCTGGTGGTGGGGGCGTCGAGCCAGTACCGCTGGCGTTGGAAGGCGTAGGTGGGTAGGTTCACCCGCCGTCCGTCGGCCAGTAGTGGGGTCCAGTCGATGGTGGTGCCGCGGGTCCAGGCGGTGGCCAGGCCGGTGAGCAGTTCGGTCTCTTCCGGGCGGGTGCGGTGT
>NZ_JBEYIX010000072.1:0-22637 GCF_040636055.1 Micromonospora sp. NPDC006766
ACCGAGTCGACCTGTTCGACCGGCTCCTCACCCGCATCGACCGACACGCATCATGATCAGCTTGACAAGGATTACCTGCATAATGCCGATGAGCGTGCGTTCCTTGTGGTCGCCACCTTCGGTTGCCGCCTACATGGCTGTCGGAGCTCGGGCCGGCACGGGGGCAATCGTGTCTGCGATGCTCTCGGCATGTCGCAGGGGTGGTCGACGCTTCGGGAGATCGAAGAAGCGCTGGCGCGATTTGAGCAGGATTTGGGCTGGGAGAGGCCGACGCTACATGGTGTCGGCTTCACCTCTCGCGTCATCGAGCATGGCCTGAACGGGAAGGTCGCCTCCGTGGCAGCCGAGCGCGAGATTGGGTTCGTACAGGTCAACGCGCGCGAGGACCTGCTATCCGCCGCAGTGCTGGCCACGGTCACGGGTTGGCGCGCTGGCAGCGGCTCGGTTCGGCTGGGGCAGGCGCAGCTTGCGGATGCGATCAGCCTTCTGGCGCCGGCCGAGGCATGTCGGGAGGTCGAGCACCCGAACCTGCGGATCTGGCGCGAGATCCATGGCTGGGAGTGGGACGACGATCCACTGATCGCGGTCTTCGACGTCGACCCGGACGCGCCGACTGATGACCCCCATGTGATCGCATTGCGGGACGTGGTCCTGTCGGGCCGGCAGTCCGTGCTGTCTGGCGAGGTGCGTACCTGGCCCCCACCAGGGACTGATGGTCACCCTCTGCAAGCGGTCTGGGAGACCCGTTGGCAGCAGGTCGCACCGATCAGCCATCACCTGAAGTGGTTGGATGACCGCTGGGTGCGGTTTCATAGCCTGCCCGGTTCGAAACGTTACGCCGAAAACGATTCCGAGTACGCCACCATCCTGCACCGACACAATGCCATTCTTGACGAGCTTCGCGGCCAGACCGTTGACCTGCAAGTGATCACGCTGGAAGTAGCGTTTACGCCGGTGCCACGACGTCGAACGCCGATCCTGCAGGCTCTGCTACCGAACGCCGAATGCTGGTCGGTGCTGTCCTGGCCAGACCTCGACCCCGAACTTGCCTTCGCCCACGCCTACGTCAACCGCGTCGCCTGGCAGCCCGGTCGACTCGACCAACTCTTCCGCCAAGTCGCTGACGACCAGATCGCCCATGTGATCATCGCACCGCCCGACCTGGCCTGGCTTTACGCGCCTTACGACGGTGGCGCGGACGTGCTGCTGGCCAACACGGCTCTGCGCGACTACCTACGTGACCGGCATCGCCAATGGCTGTCAAGCCACCCCGCCGGGCTCTGATCCTCAGCAACTGCCCGGCCGCCCCATCGGACGCACTGTCATGGCCGCGAAGCGGGCGGCGGTTCGGGCACTCAGACAGTCACCTTCAGTTATCACGATCTTGGCTTGGCTCGGACAGCGAGCGTCGTTGAAGTTGATGGCTCGATCGACGGCAGGGTGGCGGACCTCCGGGACCACTCGTTGAGCGTCGTTATGGCGTACCCGGTTGCGCCGATGGCCACCGACACAAGCGGAATGTCCGCCTCCAGCAGGAAGCTGGAGCCGTCAGGGCAATGCCCTACCCAGTGGCCGCCACCGGTGCCCACGTGTGCTTGGTGCCGTCGGCGCAGTGCCGGCAGCGTCTCGGGCAGGGGGTCATCGGCATTGCGTGGGTGAGGCCGCTGGTGTGCAGGATCGTGGTGACGGTGTCCTCGAAGGTGCTGGACTCCGGGATGACGGTTTCTCCCGGGACGTCGAGCAGGTCGCGCGGGGTGTACCACTGGCGCATCTCCTCGGCGGTGACCGGAATCGGCTCGGCACGGCTGTGGTGGCGGCGGACGGTCTCGTCGAAGGACACATCGAGGTAGAACACCGCGCTGCGCCCGGGGTGGTCGCTGATCAGTTGATGGAGCACGGTGGCATATCGATCCGTGTGGAGGATGCCTTCCAGGATGACGTGATAGCCCAGGCCGAGTGCAGCGCGGGCGGTGGCGGTGATGAAAGCAGGAGCGACCGGTTGGATGTGGTTGCTGTCGTGCTCTCTGAGAACGACCCGACGTAGGTGGTCCTGTTCGAGTAGGGCCGCACCGCGACCGTAGCGACGGCGCACCTCGCGGGCGGTCGTGGTCTTGCCGCTGCCGGAGTTGGCCCGAATGATCACGAGGGTTGGCGAGCTGGGGGTGGTCATCGGCGGCCGCCCGTGGTGGACCAGGTGACTGCGGTGGTGGTGTGCCGGTGAGGGACGAGCCTGGGAATGGTGTCGAGGGCGGCACGAGCCATGATCTGACCTCCGTCGGTGGGCGCGGCGCTGGGTAGGCGGCGACGATATCGGGCGCATGCGACAAAGTGGTTAGTTTGGTTGCCCGACGACGGCGAGTCCCTCTCCACCGCGTCGAACTCGTCCTTCGCGCGGTCTTCCGACGTTGACCGGGCGTAGGTGCCCGTCAGGCCGGAAACCGCGGCGACTCCGTGCCGCATCCGGGCATACCCCATCCGGCCGGCTTTTCTGAGCGTGCGGCGGTGGGGGATGCGTGCGATGCACGCGGCACGCCGGCGGGTCCCGGCGTGGTGCAGTTTTGTAGCAGCTCTCGGGGCCTGTCGAGCCGAGATCGTGATAACTGAGGGTGACTTCTTGGTGCCCGAGCCGCTGCAACGCGCTTGCCTCACGTGCCGAGACAGCACAGATCCATTCTTACCCTGATGGCGCCGGAGTTTCGCTGAAGATGGCTTCCGTGGCTGCTTGTGCGAGCGTGGCTTGGGTCTTGGCGGGTATCCCGATCCGGTTCCAGTGGAAGATCACGTGTTCGGCGATGACTGCGCGTAGTCCACGTGTGAGTTTGCCTGTTTCGCGCAGGTATCGGAGGGCTGTGCCGGCGTTCTCGAACGCGGTTTGCCAGTCGCTGGGGGCGCGGGCTGTGCCGAGGAGCAGGTGGCGGACCTTGCCGGTGAATGCTTCCCAGGTGCTGGGGCCGGGAGCAGGGCGCGAGATGAGGTGCTCCTGGCGGCGCTGGGCGACTCGGGCCCATACGTCGCCTTGTTCGTTGGGGTCCAGTCCTACGGCGCGCATGAGTGCGGTGCACAGGATGAGTGAGCGTTCCCGCCGGTCGGTCGGGCGGTGGTGGAGGTAGGTGAGTAGGTGGTGGCTGTCGTGGTGGAACAGCGTGTGCGCGATGTCCATCGCGTAGGGGCCGCCGAAGGCGTGGATCTCGGGTTCGTAGATGTCGCTGGTCCAGGTGACTGTTGCGGTGAGCATGCGGCGTACCGGGTCCGGGTCGTTGTTCGGCGTGGCGGGCAGGTAGCGGATGCGCCATGGCCCTTTGCGCATGAACCACCACGAGATGATCAGGCCAGCGGCCTCGGCGTCGGGCAGAACGCGGCTGAGGTGGGGTATCGCGTGCTGTTCACGCTCTTGGCGGCTCTGGCCGGGGTAGCTGATGTTCACCTGTTTCCAGGGCGTTTCCTCCATGAGGGGCCTTTCGTCAGCTGAGTAGGAGGCAGGCGTCCCACGACGTTGAGGTGGCCGCGGCGGTCGCGAGGCGACAGCCGGTGGCGCCGTCGAGGAGTCCGGTGGGTTCGTCGTCGGCAGGGGCGGTGTGCTGGTGAAGGCGCGCCAGTGGGGAGAGGGGCGTCGGGGTGAGGGCGTCGGCGGCGATGCGTCGGCCGGTGGCGAGGAGCCCGGCGGTGCCGTGGCAGAGGCTGCGGTCGGTGAGGCGGCGGATCTGTGCGAGGTCGTTGACGCAGGCGGTGAACGCCGTCTCGGCGAGCTGTTGGCGGGTGGTGTCGTGCAGGGCGAGAGCGGCCAGTTGCTGGGCGCGGGCGATGCCGGGGGTGCCGTAGCACCAGGATGGGCGCAGCGGTTGTTGTTGTGCTGGTGTGCCGCGGTGCAGGTCGTCGAGGGTGAGGGTTTGCGGCCACCAGGTGGTGTTGCCGGTGTGCCGCTGCCAGGTGTCCAGCCATTGGCAGATCCGGGTGATCGCCTCGGTGTGTCCGTCAACGGTGATGCCATCGAGGAGGGTGAGGGCGAGCAGCGCGAGTGGGCCGGTGATGCCGTGGGCGATGCCGTGGTTGGCATGGCCTCCCGGTGGTGGCGGCTGGTTACGGTCGGGTCCGTTGGAGCACCACCAGCCGGGAAGGTCGTTGACGGGTTCGGTGAGTCGGACGAGGTAGTCCAGTACCTGGCGGAGCAGGTGGTGGTCGCCGAGGCGGCGTAGGGTGACGCCGAGGCCGGTCAGGCCGCGGATGAGGTCGTACTCGGCGTAGTGCGGCTGCTGGCGTGAGTCGATGCGGCGGTGAGCCGTTCGCAGCCGCTGGCGGGTCACCGTGGCGGTCCCGGCTGCGGCGATGGTTCGTGCTCGGGCGAGGCCCGGTTGGTCGGATGCGGCGAGGACGAAGGCGAGCGCGGGGGCGCCGTAGAAGAGGCTGGCTCCCGCGGCGATGCTGACGCCGTTGGCGGTCGCGTCCCGCAGTGCCGCGTACGCGGCTGGCCGGTTGCCGGTTTCCAGATGCAGAAGGGCGACGCCGGCAGCGCCGTCGGCGAGGGACTGCCCGGCCGTCATGGCATTGCCTGGCTGGTGCGGGCGATGGCTCGGGCCAGGCGGAGGCAGTGCCGTTCGGAGGCGGTGTCCACGCCGATCATGCGGGCGTGGTGCAGGTGCAGCAGGTCGGCCAGCACCTGGTCGAGGTCGAGGCTGTCGGCGTCGGCCAGGGCCCGGTAGGCGGCCAGCGCCGCATCCAAGCCATCGTCACGGTAGGTGGTGCGGGCGAGGTCAAGCTGGGCGGGTTCGAGTCGCGGTCCGCTGTGGTGGGGGACGTGTTCGGCGAGCCAGCGCAGGCCGTCGCCGGTGAAGCCGTCGGCGATGGCGATCATTCCGGCGGCGGTGGTGGCCTGACGGTCGCCGGTCAGCCGTTGCAGGGTGGCGCGGGAGTCAGCGGCGAACACCGCTTCGGCGGCGGCGAGGGTGGGTCCGGTGCCATGGCGGGTCTCTGGCCGGTAGGTGTGCAGGCTGTAGTCGTGCAGGACGCCTTTGTGTTCCAGTTGTTGTGCCCACTGGGCGAGGCCTCTGGCGGTGCCAGCGAAGTCGGCACCGTGGAGTGGGATGCGTAGCCGCAGGTGGGGTTCGGGGTCGGGGTAGCGCAGGAACCACCAGCCTGCGGCCAGGAGGTGGTCGGTCCGGCGGGCGAGGTCGGTGAGGATGTCGTCGAGCCGGCCGTGCAGATGAGCCTCCAGCCACGGTGACTGTCCGGGCCGGTGCTGCAGTGCGGTCACGGCCCGAGCTGGTCGGCTCGGGCGGATGGTCGGGGCATGGGCGAGGGTGAGCAGGAGTTCGGCGGGCCTGCCGGCGATCCAGCCGGCCGGGCCGGGAGCCTCGGTGAGGACAGTGCGGGTATGCCGATCGAGGTGCCTGCGTAGCAGCGCCAGGTGGGTGTTGTCGTCCAGGTCCAGACGCAGCTGCACGTCGTCGTCGCCGACGAGGATCTCGTCCGGGAGCCGGTGCTGCTCGCGATAGCGCTGCCAGGCGTCGCGCCACCGCGGCCAGGGCGCCGCGCGCGGGAAGGCCGACCGGTCGATGATCCAGCGGGCGGGATGTAGGACGCTGCGTCCACGCCGGACGCGAGGTAGGAACGGCAGGCCGCTCGCGTGGCCCCAGTCGAATCTGCTGCAGGGCGCCGTCCACGCCGTCCAGATCTCGGTCAGGAATCGCATCAGCGGTTGCTGGAGCCCGGGCAGCAGCACGCTGTTGAGCAGCAGCGGCTCGACCGGCCGACCGGTGGTCCTCGACACCAGCCACAGCCGTTGACCGTCACCGGTCACCGCGAGGTCCGCAACCGTCCACGGCGGGTCGGGGTGGAAGTCGCCGACGGGTAGGACGGGCAGCAGCTCCGGTGTCCGGGCGACCGAGGCCAGGCGCGGGTCCAGCGGGGGGCCAGACAGCTGAACCGTGTCCGCGCCGGGCAGGGCAGTCGGCAGGTGCCGGTAGACGCGCTGAAACGACGACAGTTCGGCGCGGGTGAGTAGGTGCAGGAACCGGCCGGCGGAAACCCCCGCGTGGCGGGCCCCGCTGACCACCGTCAACGTGAACGCGCCCCGGTCCAGATCCTGCGGGGCCTCGGCGGCGAGGCTGAACCGTAACTCGGTGTGCGGGATCGGCGGCCGCTCGTCGTCTCCCCGTAGGCGGCCCATCAGCTCGTCGTCGAGGACCACCTCCGCGCAGCCGTTCAGCGCCGACTGCTGCGCAAGCTGCGCGAGCAGCCGGTCGCGAGCGGTGAACACCGCGGGTACGCGCCGGGCAGATCCTCGGTATCCGGCGGGAAAGCCCAGCACGCTCAGGACATCGCGTAACGGCACGGCGGCACCCGGACCCCACCGCTGGATGAACGCGCTGTGGTATTCCGCCCATCCGAGCAGTGGCGGTGCCACCGCCGTCAGCGCCGACGCGGCACGGCCCGCCTCCTGCAGCACGACCGGTGGCAGCGTCACCGAGGCGTCGACACGCAGGTCAACCGCGACCCGATCGCCGGGATCGGGCATCGGGACGTGGCGGGCCAGGTAGGCAGCCGGGTCGGTGACGGTCATCGCCGGACGCAGCGCCGACAGCAGCACACCCGATTGCACCAGCGAGGCCAGCAGACGCTCCGCCGCCTCAACGCCGGTGGGCGCCGGTCCGGCGATTCGTACGGCGAGGTCGCCGAAGATGATCGGGGAACTCGCCGCTCGTATCGCCGCCCGTACCGGCTTGGTCAGGCGAATCTGGAGGTCCCACCTGCGGTCGTCGTCGGCGTGGGCGCAGGGCAGCACCCACACCTCGCCGCGCCGGTACCCCAAGGAGTTCGTCACCACAGCGACGTCCCGGAGCGTGGCCAGATTCTGTTCGGCCCGCGCGGTGTGCTCGGCGATGAACTGCCCATCAGGGCGGACGACCGCCCGATGTGCCTCGCCCCAGCGGACAGATGTGCGGGCACCGAACTCGACCGGGGCTACCCCGGCGAAGGTGCCGAACGGTGTCGCGCGGGTGGTCCACCTCAGCAGGTACCGGACCGCCGACTCGACCAGGCGTCGGAGCCGGTGGTGCGGAACCGGCTCGCCAGCCACGGTCCGGGTGATCTGCTCGGCCAGATGCGGTGTGGCGGAGGCGACGGCCGCCGCGAACCCCGGCAGCGCCCAGACCAGGTTCAGCCACTCCCGCCACTGCTCTGGCCGATCCGACGTCAGGTCGGGCCAGGCAGGCAGGACCAGGCGGATCGGGTAGGCGGCGACTCTGATCAGCGCCGCACCAGCCGTAGGAAACACGATGCACCACCGAGAGTGGGGGCCCGGCGTCGGCGGACGCCGGGCCCCCGGAGAGGGTGTGAGGGTCGGCTACTTGCCGGTGCAGGCGTTCGAGCCCGTGTTGCCCGAGCCGCAGCCGTCGTCGGTGCTGGTGGCGTACCCGCTGGCGGCGGGGCCGGAGTCCACCAGGGTGATGTCCAGGTCGAACTCGTCGAGTTCCGTGGTCTCCACTCGCGTTTTCCTTCCTATGCGGGGGTGAAGGTGAGGACGAGGCGGCTGTGCCGCTTGTCCAGCACCGTCCCGGCCGGCAGGTCGCCGTCGGGAGCCTGTGCGGGCAGGACGTGCAGCACCGGAGCAGGCTGCCCAGCGTCCACCCACGTGCGCATGTGCGCCACCATCTGCCCAGCCGCCGCAGCGGCGTTGGGCCCGTGAGCACACGCGCCCAGGTCAAACAAGTCGTCCGCCCAGCGCAGTGCCGAGCGGTAGAAGAACGTGCCCTCGTGCAGGGCGGCGGGCGTACCGAACCGCCACGCGGGGGTGACGACGTCGGCATCAACGGCCTCCTGTTGCGCCGAGAGAACCACGACCTGGTCCACCTCATCGGCAAGGCGAGCCGCCAGCCAGAGGTCCAGGTCGGCCAGGACGGTACGAGGCGGCAGGCTCACCTCGGCCCACACCTGCTCCCGCGGCTGCGACAGCAGCCCGCCGACGGATTCGGCGCTGACCTGCTGGCCCTCATCCAGCCGCAGGTGGACGCCCTCCGCGATGTCGACATACCGCACCTCGTGCGCTCCGGTACCTTGCATCGCCACGAACCCGCACAGGCGCTGGCTCTGGCTGACCAGCCGGTCGCCGACACGGCGTAGCGCCCACGACCTGGTCATCCCGAAGGTGCGCAACGGCGCGACCAGCACGCCGCCCTCGCCGAGCTGCGCGATCCACGCCGGGGGGATATCCCACGCCCCGGCCGTCACGATGATCAGGTCGAAGCGGCGGCTCGGACCGATTGGCTGCTCGGCGTCCGCGCATACCACGGTGACATCGCCGTACCCCGCCGCCGCCAGGCACGCCACGGCCCGTTCGGCCACTTCGGGGTCGATGTCCACGGTCGTGACCGAACCCGACGGCCCGACCAACTCGCGTAGCAGCGAGGCGTTGTAGCCGCCCGATCCGATCTCCAGCACGTGCCGGCCCGTCAAGCCGCCGTCGAGGGCGTCAGCCGCCTGACCGAGCATCTCGGCGATCAGCCACGGCGCCGATACCGAACTGATGGTCTCGTCACCGTGGCGTTTGGTGATGACGGCGGTGTCGCTGCGGTACGCCTCCTCCGGCGGGACGCCCGGCGTGTACAGCTCGCGCGGCACCGTCCGCAGCGCCGCCTCCACCTCGGGCCGCATCGTCAGCCCTTTGGCCGCATGATCAGCGACCAGCTCGTCGACCATCGCGTCACGCAGGCCCTCGCTGCTCATCGTGTCGACACTCATGTACGCGCCACTCTCCCCATCCATCACAGCCGCTTCATCCGACTGCCCCGAGCGGCCGGCTGCCGCACCGAGCCTCACCGAGTACGCCTCATACGATCACCCAGCGTGCACCGGCCGGGAATACCGACTTGCGGTCCGACTTCGCCGTCGCCCCGTGTCGCTTCCCGGCGTAGAGGCATGGGAGGTGGATGATCTAGACGGTCGGTGGCATAGTCGGCAGGGCCCGCAAGCTGGGCCGAGGGGAGAGACGGTGCCTCGCCATCCGGACACCTTGATCAGGCCGAACACCGTGTTCAGCTGTGCCCGGCAACGGTTGCCTTCGCCGATACGCCCCGGCCAGTGCATGTCTCGGGCCGAGCTGGCCGATGCCGTCAACGCTGCGCTCGACGCGATCTACCCGCGTCGTGATGTCACGGCCCACTACGTCGATTTCCGCTGGATCGGCAAGCTGGAGCGCGGCGAGCATCGCTGGCCCAGTGAAGCGCGCCGCGCAGCACTGCGCCAGGTCTTTGGTGTCCCGACCGACTTGGACCTCGACCTCTACAGCCCTCGACGTAGCGACGGGACGTATGCCGCTCAAGAGGTGGTGAAGCCTCGGCCAGGCAGTTGGGACGAGACCATCCACCTGCTACGCGAGCAGTGGCATCTCCTGGTTCAGAACGACAAGATGTTCGGCCCTGAGTACGCCCTGATGGGCGTCACCAGGCAACTGCTCGCGATCGAAGACCTTCTGCACGAGGTGCCCCAAGCGCTACGCCCCGCCGCCGTCCGCCTCGCCGCCCAGTACGCCGAATCCGCCGCCTGGCTCAACCAATCCCTCAACGAGCACGCCGCGGGCAACCACTGGACCCAACAGGCGCTCGCCTGGGCGGGGCAGATCGCCGACCCGATCATGACCGCGTGGGCCACCTACCGCAGCAGCCAACAACGGCTGACCAGCGGACACCCAGCCCAAGGCGTCGAGCAGGCCGAAGCGGCATTGCGCTACGACCAGAAGCTGCCAGGACCGATGCGGGCGGCGCTTCGTGTCCAGCACGCGCACGCTCTGGCCGCCACAGGCGAGCACCGCGCCGCCATGCTTCTGCTGGACGACGCACATCGCTGGGCAGCGGATCGCCGCTCCGGCAAACCCGAGGGAGATCACGGTTCCTACTGCACGAGCGGCTACATCGAAGTACACCGCGGGGCATGCCTTCGGCTGGCGCAACGACCAGCCGAGGCAATCACCGTGCTGGAAGAAGCTCTTCCCACGATCCCGCCGCAGCACCGCCAGGACTTCGCGTCCGCCCTACTGAACAAAGCCGCAGCCCACGCCGCAGCGAACCAACCCGACCTGGCCGCGGCGGCCGCACACCACGCACTACCCATCGCGCGTCGAGCCGGCTCACGACGAATCCTGCACCAACTCGCGCAGCTGGGCACTGTGGTCAGCGGACACCAGCAACTGCCGGAGGTCCGCGCCTTTCTCGACGATCTCAAGGAGGCCAGCTGATGGCATCCGCCGCCGAAGTGGCCGCGATGCGGCAGGCAATCATGCTGTCATCGTTCGGCCTGGGCACCACGAGCCCAAACCCGCCCGTCGGTTGCGTCATCCTCGATCGTCACGGCAGGGCCGTGGGTGCCGGCTACCACCGGCGCAAAGGAGAAGCCCACGCCGAGGCGAACGCCCTTGCCGCCGCTGGCGCCGCAGCGCGAGGTGGCACCGCCGTCGTCACGCTCGAACCCTGCAACCACATCGGCGTCACCCCGGCCTGCCGCCAGGAACTCATCAACGCCGGCATCGCCCGAGTCGTCATCAGCGTCATCGACCCGACCTCCCGGGGCGACGGAGGCGCCGCCGTGCTAGCAGCCCACGGCATCGACGTCGAAACCAACGTGATACCCGATGAAACACACGCTGTCCTCGGCCCTTGGCTCGCCGCCACCCGTCGCCGCCGGCCCTACCTGACCTGGGCCTACGCCCTCGGCCAGGACGGCCACGACCTCAACGAGCGACTAGCAGCGGATCTGCGCAGCAGGGCAGACCTCGTGCTCGGCGGCAAGGCAACCGAGGAGGGCATCCCCGGCGGCCATGCACCCAAGCACTTCACGTTGCCCGAAGACCCGACCAGCGACCTCCGACAGTGGCTTTCGGCCTGCTACGCCACCGGCTCGCGCGCCATCCTCGCCGTAGGCGCTCACCATCGCGGTGCTCTTCGCGGCAACCTCGATTGCGTCGATCAGATAGTGGTTGCCATGGAGAGAACCCCGTCGGCTGCTGATCTCACGGCAGCCACCGCAGGCCTTGCGCCGACCGGATTCGAGGTGGCGGACATCTCCTCCTGGGGCCTGGGCGTGCGGGTCCACCTTAGCCGCCTCGGCCCGTAGGCCAGGTCGAGATCATCGGCCGAGGTGTCGGCGTGTCGGCGGCCAGTGAAAAATGGCTCTGGCACGAGTTGCGTGACCGGCCTCTTCCGATGCCACCCGGCGGTCGGGATGAGGATGCGCCTGCTGGGCGCTTCCACGCGTCACCGCACCCGCACCCACCAGAGGGCGTGGTTGTCCAGCCACCGCGACGTCGCGACGAGCGCCCGGGCCCGGCGCACTGCCCACTCGGATTCGGTCGGGCACCGCGTACTGTCGTGGACACGACGCCGCCGAGGGGACCGAATCGCTCGGCGTGTCCTATCTAGTGTTCCGTCTCAGTTTTGACTAGCCACTTGCTGGAGGGCGACTCGTCCACGTCGGACCTTGGCCAGGACCGATTCGGCGGTGGCGGTCCACACGAACGGTTTCGGGTCGTCGTTGTGTACGCGCAGGTACTCCTCGATCGCGGTGACGAGGTCATCGACGCTGCGGAACACGCCGCGGCGGATCATCTTGTCGGTCAGGTCGGCGAACCAGCGTTCCACCAGGTTGAGCCAGGACGAACTGGTCGGGGTGAAGTGCAGATGGAATCGAGGGTGCTTGGCCAGCCATGCTTTGACGTTGGGGTGGGTGTGGGTGCCGTAGTTGTCGACGATCAGGTGGATCTGCAGCTTGCGGGGCACCGTGGTGTCGATGGTGCGCAGGAACCGCAGGAACTCGTCGTGGCGGTGCCGAGCGAAGCACTTGCCGATCACCTTGCCGGTCAGCACGTCCAACGCGGCGAACAGGGTCGTGGTGCCGTGCCGCTTGTAGTCGTGGGTCATCGTGCCGGCCCGCCCCGGTTTGAGCGGCAAGCTCGGCTGGGTGCGGTCCAGGGCCTGAATCTGCGACTTCTCGTCCATGCACAGCACCACCGCTTTGTCCGGCGGGTTCAGGTACAGGCCCACCACGTCGACGAGCTTCTCCTCGAACCGCTTGTCGTTGGACAGTTTGAACGTCTCCACCAGGTGCGGCTTGAGCCCTCGGGCGTCCCACACCCGCTGCACCGTCGCCGGCGACACGCCGACCTTCACCGCCATCGACCGGCACGACCAGTGCGTCGCCCCCTCCGGCTTGGTGTGCAGCGTCAACTCCACAATCTGATCGATCGTGGCCTGCGGAATCGACGCCTTACGGCCCCGACCCGACGCGACCTTGCCCAGATCGGCCAGCCCACGCTCGGCGAACTCCGACCGCCACGCCCGCACCGTCACCCGGGTCACCCCGGCCAACGCCGCATTGTCGGCATTCGACACCCCGTCCGCGGCGCGCAGCAGCACCTGCGCCCGCTGCACCAGCCGATGCGCGGCGGTACGCGACTTGGCAAGAGACTCCAGCAGTTCCCGCTGGCCGGGTTCGAGCACCAGTGGTGCGGCAGCGCGTGTCACGTCCAGAGTTTACGAGAACGGCTAGCTATTTGCGAGACAGAACACTAGAGATGGCGCCGGTACCGCTCGGCCTCAGCATCCTGCTGCGTGCCCTCCTGCTCGTACCTCTTGACAAGGGCGTCCAGAATGCGACGCATGCGGGGGTGATCATCAGCTTGCCGTGCGAAGTCCCGGTACTGGTCGGCGATTCTCCGTTCCTGGGTGCCTCCGTCGGAGAGCCTGCGGCAGGTCAACCCACGTCGGTTGTAGAGCGCTACCCACAACCCGCGGTCGAGGTCGTCACTGCCGATCTCCTCAAGAATTTCCCCGATCTCGTCGATCGCTGATGGGACCGCATGAACAAGAACGCTTGCGATCATCTCGTCACCGATCTTTTGGAGATCGTAGGCCGCGAACAACGCTCGGGCCTTCTCCACCCAGTCGTGGACGGATCCGAACGTTATCGCCCCGTTTGGATCGCTTCCGGGACAGCGGATGACGGCATCCAGCGCCCGGTGGGCGGCCGTGCGGGCTTCCCGCGAGTCGCCCCGGAGGCTGGTCACGGCGAGTTCGGTGAAGAAGGCGGGGTTCTGCACCAGCAGCTCTGTTGTCGCCGGTAGCGTGGTCTCGAGGCTGCCTATCCGAGTGCTGAAGTTGAGCTCGATCGCGATGATGCGCCGCCGATCGACCGTCTCCCGGTACCGCGCCAGTATGTCGATCATAATCTGCAGGTCGTGCGTCGAAACGATGTGTGCTTCCGGATCCGCATCGCGTGAACGTGCGAACCCTTCACAGGCGACGACCGCTTGTGCGGCAATGTCGGCCGACTCGACTCGCGCGGAATAGATGGAGATCAGATCCAGGGCTGCGGCGAAACGTCCGACGCTGTTCAGTCCCGCAGCGGCCTCGGCAACACTATCAAAATCTACGCCTAGGCCGAAGGTGGGGAATTTGAGCCAGTACGCCTCCGACGTGGGGGCGTCCAGGGTCCGGAGCTGCTTCCACGCCCATTGCGGGTCGCGCGATGCCAGGAGGATCGCCGCGCGCCGGCTCGGATCGTGCGCCCGGCCTAGCAGCTCTGTCCGCCTCCTGCCTTCGTCCTCTCGCATCCGCGCGGCAAAGTACGCGAATGCGAGAGGGCCACGGTCACCGGTGAGCCAGGACATCAGCTGGCCCTCGTCGTCCTGCTGCGGCAACACGTCGCCGATCAGATCACCGTTCCCCGTCTCGTCGGCGAGGACGAGCAGAGCGTCAAGGCCTTCCTCGTTCAAGATCTCTTTCACGGCGTCGACCCGCGATCGAGCCAGGCCGGCGCCTCCATCGACGGCATACCCGGCGCGACTGGGCCATCGGTCGGTGAACAGCCAGCGGTGCCGGTCGACGGCGCGTTCGGGACTGAACGAGTTGGCGATCCGGGCCAGCTCGCCGACATCCTTCGGCGGGAGCGCCCATGACTCATCCGCGAACTGCTGGTGCCGGGTGACAACTTCCTGGAGTGCCTCGAACAGGCGCCGCCGGGGTACCACATCGGTGACCACAAGGTCATCGAGCAGCTGAGTGAAGACCCTCATTTCTTCAGTAGGCATCGCGTCGATCTTTGGCACGAGATCCGCGCAGCGGCTGGGGTCGGTACCAGCATCGCCGATCGCTAGGGCGGCGACGTCGCGGAATGCCTGGTAAGCATCGCTGGGGGATGTTCCCTCAGGTATGGGCCACTCTCGGACGTACGGCTGCGGGTGCCGAGTGCGGATTACGCCCCCGTGGGGTAGCAGTTCCAGCAGCAGCGCACGAGCCACTGCCGGATGGGTTCTTAGCAGTCGCCGCAGCGCTCTCTGCCGCACCTTTCGGGATGCACGGGTCTGCGGGTAGCTGCAGTCGAAGACACCCGCGAGTGACGCCGCAGGCCTATTCGACAGGCTTCCGCCGGGGTCAACAGCGGCCAAGTCAGCCAAGACGTCCACGGCGCCGTCGAAGTACTCGGTGGGCCGGGCCAGCAGTTCCAGCGCCCAAAGGAACGGCGGGTAGATTTGTTCGGAGCCGAACATGGCGGTGTGCGAGGCGGGCGACCGGGAAAGCGCGTCCAATAGGACTCTCGGCGCGGCCTCGGTCAGCAGCTGAACCACGTCCGTAAGCGCGAACCAGTCAGCCGTTGTGGCGCCGGCCAGCAGCTCACGCACGACCCGGTCAGCGAGGCCGGCGGTCGGTATTGCGGACGAACCGCCCCCGTGAACGGACAACAGCACCAGCGACCGGGAAACACCCCGCCGTAACGCTCCCGATACCTCGCCACCCGCTCGCAGCACCTGTACAGCCAGGTCCGCAAAGCGAGTCAAGTCTTCCGTGGTGAAGCTCTTCCTCAGCAGCAGGAAAGCGTTCTCGGGCTCCTGCACGTACCACCGGCCGTCCAACATTCCGAGCAGGGGCAGATCGGGGTCGGTGATCAGATATCCCGCCTGGTCCATCAGCTCGGAAGGCCGTAGCCCGGTGAACCCAGCGACGAAATCGGAGTCCTCGTCAGTGAAGTCTCCGAGTAAGCTCAGCCGCCGGCACACCATGCTCGGGTTCACAGCCCACGACGCCTCGGGACACTCCGGGTAGCGGGACAGCGCATGGCGCAGCTGCTCGAGTCCCCGTCGAGCAAGCCCACCGCATCTCTGTGCACGCCCACGTTCCATCTCCGTAGCAGCCAGCAGTTGCGCCACGGCGTCGCCGTCGACCGCGGGTACGGTCACAGCCGGATGCATCGCCTGACGCCCAAAAAGGACGATCTTGTGCGGGCCAGTCAGGGGCAGACCTGCCGGCTCGGTGCCAGCGACCAGCATTAGAATCCGCGGGTCCGTTCCGCCCAACATGACGGCAAGTCCAGCCGGGTCTCCGACAAACACCGCTTGCTGCCCCAGCGGGCTGTCAAGCAGCGACGCGGCCAGGAACGCCTTCATCTCCATCATACTCAATTCGCCGTACACAGCGATAACGGGCTTGCCGCCCGAGAGCGCGGTGCGCAGGGCTGCAGCAGCCGCCTGCCGGCCGGCCAGTACGATCTCGCTGACAAGGGGCGGGTCAGTGAAGGGAAGCCAGGTCTCGGACCACCAGATAACGAGCTCCTGCGTCCCGATCGATGGCGCCGGCGAGGTGAGGTGAATTTCCTGCGTATTGTTGTCGCCGACCTGGAACCCGAAGCTGTCAGAGATGTCTACATTCATGAATTAACTTGTATGTTGTTGTCGCCGACCTGGAATCCCGAGCTGCCCGTGATGGTGACGGGCCCCCTGCCGGGACCCGACGGAGCAGCCGGGGACGGCGGCGGGGTTGCAGAGAAGTCTGCCACCAAGTGCCTGCTGATGGTCGCCGCGGTGGTACTCCCAGCCAGCTCCGGATCGATGATCGAGGAGTGGCCTCCGGGCAGGACGCCGGCCTTCGGAAACGTCCCTTGGGCTGACACTCGTTTCACAACGTTGTCCCGGTCACCCGCGTAGACATGAACCGGAATCGGGCACTCGCGAGCGCTCACCTTGGTAGCGTTGACGATCTGCGTAAGAACCTTGCGGCGAGCCGCGGCGATGCTCACATCGAACTGCCGAAGCGTCTTTCCCTGCGGATGAAACCCAAAGCCAGCTGCAGTCCGGAGTGATCTCAGGTAGTCGCTGCCTTCGTGCGGGCAGGCAAGCATCAGGATGGACCGGATCCGCGCGAGGTCCTGGCCGCGCCCTTCGTCCAGCATCCAGGCAAGGTAGCGCTGGAGGATTAGGCCTCCCTGACTGTGCGTAACAAATGCCAGCCCGCCTCCCTCGGGCACGAGGGCGTCAAGGAAGGAACCGAGCGCCTGTGCAATGTCGTCGTAGTCCGGCGTGCGGAGCGGCATGAGTGGCACCCACAGCTTCGGCGAGGGGTAGCCGTAGCGATGCCAGCTGAAGTCGGCCAGCTTCGGGTCTGCCTCAAGTACCCGAGCGAGCCCGTCCCATGTGGCCGATGACGACCAAAAGCCGTGGATGAGAACGACGCGCCCCGCGATGACCACCGGCTGCCTCCCCGATCTCATTCGGCGCTGTGAGCCTACGGCGGCCGGCACCTCACCTACGGCTCCGACACGCCACCACGCGCAGTGCCGCGTGTCGGCACCTTGAGTTAGGTATGCCGATCTCTCACAGAAACCGCGACGACGTGCTCAGCCACGGCCGCCTCGGCCACACTGGGCGAGTCTTGCACCCACACCTGACTCATATCTACCAGCGGTCGAAGGTCGGCTGCACCGATGCCGCCCTCATCTACGCCGAAGTCCGCCAGCAGGGCTACCGCGGCAGCGAACGCAGTGCCCGCCGCTACCTGCAACCCCTCCGCGAGTCCGGCAAGCCAGCTCTACCCCAACCACCGGCGTGGCCGTGCGGTAAGCGATGAACTGGCTTACGCGCGCCACGGACCGGCGAGCACCGGATCAAGCGACACAGCGTCCTCGATCGCTGCCCAGCACTACGCGAAGCCGCTGACATCGTCAGCTCCTTCGCCGTGATCATGACCAAACTTGGAGGCCAGGACCTGCCGGACTGGCTCGGCAAAGGCGAGGCCATCACCCATTGCCACCACTCTCCAACGAGTGGATCAAAGCCCTGTCAACCCGCTAGCCCGGCGGACGACATCGGCGAAGTGGATGGCGCGACAGGTTCCCGCAGGTCATCTACTGGTCGGATCGCAAGTCAGTACGCGAGGTCGGACCGAAGGTCGGTATTCCCAGCTCTGCGCCGTTCCGTGATCGTTGATTCGAAGCCAGCTATTCGCCAATGCGGGGCAGAGGCACCAGGAGGGGTGAACGCGCCGATGAAGCGGTTCCTCCGGGCTGACGACCGGTCGTTCAGTCCTCTCGATTGCCCTAGCTCGGGCCGCAGAATCGCCATGGCGTTTCTCGACGGTTGTGCGGAGCGCCCGCGGCTTACCCACGCAACCCGCAGCAGGGATCTCGTCGAGGCGCAGATGAGCCGCCTACCGTTCTGGCCATTGCGTTTCGGTCGGCCAGTCCCAGGTCCCTCCGCTGCACCGCCCTCGCGGTGCCTTGCCCGGAGGCAGTCGTCGTCCGAGGAGCGACCGGGCCGATGACTGATCCAGCACAGCCGCTCGCGGGTGCCCTCGCCGCGCACGATCGCTTTGCCGGCCACTTCTGGTCGTTCACGGAGGACCGCCGCGCCGTGCGCTTCCCACGGTGCCATAGCGCCGTCGCGATCAGCCATTTGGCTGGCCCAAGCGCTGGCCGCGAGGAATCAGGCGTGTGCCTGGACAGGACGTCCGGTTGGCGCGTCGAGGACTGCCGCCTCGGTGGGGCGCACAACTTCGCAGCCGACCGTGCGGCGGCCCACCAGTTGCTCCGCCAGCTGCCGCATGCAGCGGCTGACCTGGGGGCGTGCCGACTCTTCGTCGCGCGGGCGATCCGATACGTGGCAGTTCTCAAGATCCGGCAGTTCGTGGTGCTCGGCCCTCCGTTGCCGCTGCCGGGCGGGGTTCATCAGGTGGCTCTCGCCGCTGCGCCCGATGCGCGAGTGGTTTACGTGGCGTCCGACCCGGTAGCGGTTGCCTTCAACCGCCTGGCCACCGCCGATCTCTGTCCCGCTGTGACGTCAGTTGGCGCTGGGTCATTCGCCGACGCATTGCCGGCGGCGGCTGGCGCCGGCGCGATCGACGCGGAACAGCCGGTGTGCCTGGTCGTCGCGGGGCTCGACCCAGTGCTCACGGAGCGTCTACAGCAATCGATCGCCGCGATCGCCGCTGATCTTGCCGCCGGTTCGGTTCTCGTCGTCGCGTACCCCAGCGACGGTGCCGCCAGCGCAAGGGCCCGTCTCGCTATCGGACAGCACAAGCCATTTCCGACGCCGACGTCGGCGCAACACCTATTGAGCGGACTGAACCTGCTGCCGCCGGGCTTGGTCCCTCCAGACGCCTGGCAGCCCGGAGAGTCACGACCGCAGCCACAGATCGCGCGGTGGCTCGCAGGTCTGGCAGTGAAGCAGCCGCAACGGACATCGACCCACAACCCGTTCCCTCTTACCCCTTGTCAGGAAGGGCTCCGTGATGGTTGAGCAGGACGAACTGGCCCGCTACGGCTACCGGCAGGAGCTGAGCCGGCAACTGCGGTTCCGTGACCTGATCTCGTACGGACTGGTGTACATGGTGCCGATCGCGCCGATGGCGATCTTCGGCAGTGTGTACGCCGGCTCGGGTGGGATGGTGGCCCTGGCGTACGCGATCGGTGTGGTCGCGCTGGTGTTCACCGCGTTCTCGTACGCCCAGATGGTTCGGGCGTTCCCGATGTCGGGGAGCGTCTACAACTACGCCGGCCGGGGCATCAGCCCGCCGGTCGGTTTCCTCGCCGGCTGGGTGATCCTCCTCGACTACGTCCTCGTACCGGGCCTGCTCTACCTGGTGGCGTCGGTGGCGATGCACGCGATCGTGCCCGCAGTGCCGGTCTGGGCGTGGCTTCTGGGCTTCGTCGCCGTAAACACGGTCGTCAACTCGGTCGGGATCCGCATGACCGCCATGGTCACCCGAATCATGCTGATCGGCGAGCTGACGGTCCTGGCGATCTTCATCGCCGTCGCCAGCTGGGCCCTCGCCTCCGGGAGGGGCCACTTCAGCTGGGATGCCTTCTACAACTCCGACACGTTCACCTGGTCGCTGGTGGCGGGGGCCGTGTCGATCGCCGTGCTGTCCTTCCTCGGCTTCGACGGCATCAGCATGCTCGCCGAAGAAGCCAAGGGCGGGGCCCGGCAGGTCGGCCGGGCCATGGCCGCCGTCCTCGCCCTGGCGGGGGTGCTGTTCATCGCCCAGACATGGCTGGCCGCGATGCTCGTCTCCAACCCGTCCGGGCTGCTGACCGGCGGGGACCCTGACGGCACGGCCTTCTACGACGCCGCCCAGGTCGCTGGCGGAGGCTGGCTGGCGACCTTGTGTGCGGTGGCGACGGCCGTGGCGTGGGGGTTGCCGAACTCGATGGTCGCCCAGGTCGCCACCAGCCGGCTGTTGTACGCGATGGCCCGCGACCGGCAGCTACCCCGATTCCTGTCGAAGGTGTCCCTCCGCCACAACGTGCCGATCAACGCCACCCTGCTCACCGGAGCCGTGTCCCTCGCCCTCGGTCTGTACATGGCTGCCCGGGCGGACGGGATCACCCTGCTGTCGTCGCTGATCAACTTCGGGGCCCTCTGCGCGTTCCTGGTCCTGCACGTGTCCGTGGTGGTGCATCACCTTGTCCGCCGCCGCAGCGGCAATCTCTGGGCGCACTTGGTGATGCCTGCGATCGGGTTCGTAATCCTCGCGTACGTGGTGGTCAACGCGAATATCGCCGCTCAGCGCCTCGGCCTGGCCTGGCTCGCCCTCGGCGCGATCGTGCTCGCCGGCCTGTACCTGTCGGGTCGCCGGCCGGTGCTGTCCGGGCTGGCGCCCGTGCAGCCGCAGCAGCGTGACCTGGAGAGGGTGTGACGACCATGGAGAAAATCACCTACCGACCGGCGCGGGACGAGCTGGCCTACACCTTCGGCGGGCGACTCCCGGTCGCGCACCTGCGCTCCGGTGACATCCTCGAGGTGTTCACCGAGGACTGCTTCGGCGGCCTCGTGCGGGGGCCGGCGGATCTGCCGTCGCAAGTGTGCCGCATGCCCTACCTCAACCCCGTGTCCGGGCCGTTCTTCGTCGAAGACGCCGAGCCCGGCGACACCCTCGCCATCCATCTCGTCTCGATCGCTCCAGCGCGGGACTGGGGTATGTCATCGACGTTCCCGCACTTCGGCGCCCTCACGTCGACCTCGCACACCGCGATGCTGCAGCCGCCGTTGGAGGAACGAGTGTGGGTGTACGGCATCGACCGTCAGGCAGGTTCGGTGCAGTTCCAGGCCACGGAAACCGGCCACACCGTCGACCTCCCACTGGAGCCGATGATCGGCACGATTGGCGTCGCCCCTGGCGGGATGGAGGCCCGCTCCACGATCGTCCCGGACGTGCATGGCGGGAACCTCGACACCCCGCAACTGCGGGCCGGCGCCACCCTCTATCTGGGGGTGAGGGTGCATGGGGCGATGCTCGCCCTCGGTGACGGCCATGCCCGCCAGGGCGAGGGGGAGGCCTGCGGCGTCGGTGTCGAGATCGCCACCATCACAACCCTCGCGATCGAGGTGATCAAGGGTGTACCCACGATGTGGCCTCGCTTGGAGACGGACGCGGCGATCATGTCCATCGGCTGCGCCCGCCCGTTGGAAGACGCCTACCGGATCGCCCACCACGATCTCGTCGGCTGGGTGGGAGCCCTGACCGGCCTGGAGACGCTCGACGCCTACCAGTTGGTGTCGCAGGCGGGGCGGGCGCCGATCGGCAACGTGTGCGACCCGAACTACACGGTCCTCGCCGCGGTCGACAAGGCGCTGCTTCCCGCACCCACCGCTGCCTACAACGGCGCGCACGGCCGACTGCGGCAGTCCACGGCAGGGCTGGGGTAGGGGGCGCTGTCATGACTGTTCCTCGGCTGCCGCTGCGGGATGAGCTGTTCCTGCTCGGCCACAACGACGACACCGGCCAGCTGCACATCCATCGGCAGGCGTTGGCGCTCGGGCTGGCGGGCGCCGTTCTGATCGACCTGTTCCTGGCCGGGCGGGTCGTGCTCGCCCCCGCCGTCGACGCGCACCCGGCCAGTGAGCGGTGGCTTCGGTTGCACCACGATCAGTCTGTTGGTGACCTGATCGCCGATACCGCCATCGCCGCCATTCGCTACGGTCGCACCGCCCCACAGGTACGGGCGTTCCTGCGCGGGTTCTCCGAGGATCTGTACGAGCGCACCCGGGCTGGTCTCGTCGCCGCCGGCATCCTCCAGCAGCGCACCCGCCGACGCCTCGGTGGTCTCGCCCGCGCCGACACTTACCTCGTCACCGACAGCAAATGGTCCGTCGTCGCGCGGGCTCGGTTACGGTATCTCGCTGCCGGGCACGAGCAGCCGGACAACCACACTGCTGCCCTCGCCGGACTCGTCGCAGTCCTTGGCCTCACCGCGCACCTCTATCTCGGCGACGACACCGCCACCCTCACCGCGCACCTGAAGACGATCGCCAACCAACACCTCTCGCCGGTACGCGACATCACCGCCGCCGTCGACGCCGCGGTCGGTGACCTCGCCACCGCCACCTACCGGTGAGTGCGACACCAAGTCGCATCGCTGAGAAGCCACCTGCCTGGCGTTTTGGAGGCGCGGCGACGCGCTTCCGTTACCTGATATCGAAACGAGGAACCGAACCGATGGAGGCTGCTGTGCGTATCCGGGCTGGCCGCTGGGCAGACAAGGACGCCGTCGCTGCGCTGATCGCCGATGCCCTGAACCCCAGCTCGCTCGCCGCATGGCTGGTAACCAGCCCAGATCAACGGCGCCAGGTGTTGGCCAACGTCGCCGCGATATGGGTGGAACATGCAATGTTCTTCGGCGACATCCATCTCACCGACGACCTCACCGCTGCTGCGGTTGGCTTCCACCGATACCGGCCGATCCCGCTACCGGCCAACTACGGCATCCGGCTCACCGACGCTGCTGGAGCACACACCGATCGATTCGACCTGCTGGACAGCATCCTGTCCACGAAACAGCCCACCGAGCCGCATTACCACCTAGCGTTTGTCGTCGTTCACCCGGACGTCCAACGGGCCGGCCTCGGCGCCGCGTTGCTGGACCACCACCGCAACCGCCTCGACCGCATCAACCTGCCGGCGTGGACCGCCATGCTCGCCGACACAGAGCCACTACTCGCCCGCTATGGCTATACACCGCGACCATCGACCAGCCTGCCCGATGGTCCGACCCTGCAGCCGATGCGCCGCAACGCGCACCGCGGCAGCAACGCTGGACCGTTTATGTAACACCAGCAGCCCGACCTGCAACCGCTGGCAGGACTCACTTGGCTAGCCTCGCCGTCCTCACCCATGACGGCATCTGCGCCCTGTCGATAGGGCCCTCACCGCGACTGCCCAGCCAGCCGCCTGACCGCCCACCCGCGGCTCATCAGAGGGAGTGTGGATCTAACGGTGTTTCCGGCCTGACCCACCGGGCGTTGTGCCTGGTGAGGAGGGTGCCGTGATGACCGCGACACTGAACGACGTGACCGGACGGAAGAAGCGGCCTGAGCCGTCGGCGGAGGA
>NZ_JBEYIX010000073.1:0-22287 GCF_040636055.1 Micromonospora sp. NPDC006766
CAAAACCGGCACGCCCTACAACGAGACGACCGCCTGGCCACACCACACCGCCGAACCCGCTACTTGACACTCGTACGTCCTGGGATGTCTTACACCTTCGACCAGGGGGGTGGGAAGAGGACCTCGCCGTGGGGCGGTGGGGGCTCCTCGCCCTCGGACGGCGGTAGCACCAACGCCTGCCACGGCTCCCCCAGCCCGGACCACGGGCTGGTCAACCCCATCCGGTCCGCCCGGCTGAACCCGAAGCGGTGGTAGAACGTCGGATCGCCGAGCACCACCACCAGCCGTTCCTCCAACTCGGTGGCGGCGTCCAGGGCCGCCTGGACCACCGCCGTGCCGTGCCCGATCCGCTGCCGGTGCGGGGCGACCGCCACCGGGCCGAGCGCCAGCGCCGGACACGCGCTGTCATCGGCACGCACCCGGACCCGGCTCAGCAGCGCGTAGCCGACCACCTCGCCGCCGTACTCGGCGACCATGGCCAGCTCGGGGATCCAGGCCTCGCTGTGCCGAAGCTCGTTGACCAGACCCACCTCGGGCGGCGTGGCCACGTCGGGGCGGGCGAAGGCGCCGGCCAGCACCCGGGCGACCGGCTCCTCGTCAGCCGGATCCTCGGGGCGCAGTCGCAGCGTCGTCACCCGCGCGACCTTACCGTGCGTATCCGATCCATCTGCGACGGTCGCTGAAATCGTTACGCTGGCCGGCCGGCTCGGACGTCCACGTCGGCCGATCCCGTTCGTGTGTTGCGGGGGTGACGACCGCCGCGACGGGGTATGACTGAGCCATGAAGCCCGTCCGTTCCCTCGCCCGCGTCATGTTGAGCGGCATTTTCGTGGTCAGCGGCGTTCGCAACTTCACCAACCCCGATCGGCTGGTGCCCGTCGCAAAGCCGGTCACCGACTGGGCCGCCCCACTGCTCCAGAACCTGCATCCCCGGATCCCGGTCAACACCGAGACGTTGATCCGGGCCAACGCGGCCGCCCAGGTCGTCGGCGGGCTGATGCTGGCCACCGGCCGGTTCGCCCGGCCTGCCGCGCTCGCCATCGCCGGCACCCTGGTGCCGACCACCATCGCCGGTCACCCGTTCTGGAACATCGACGACCCGGCGGCGCGGGGCAACCACCAGATCCAGTTCCTGAAGAACCTCGGGCTCCTCGGCGGCCTGCTGCTCGCCGCCGCGGACACCGGCGGGAAGCCCGGGCTGCGGTGGCGCGCGGGCCATCGGATCAAGCATTCGCGGCGCTCGGTGCAGCGCGCGGTCCGGACCGCCCGCCGGGAGGCCAAGATCGCCGTGCGCTCGGCGGCCACCGGCCGCCGATTTCCCGGCTGACCCCACACCGACGCCACCACCCCCGCAAGGCCGCTAATCACCTGAACGCCCGAGACCCGTTGATGAAGTAGATGTCAAAACACGTGTGGGACCGGACGCGGTCGCAAAACGCGGGAGGCAGTAACGTGAGGCACCGTTCTAGGCTCCGTGCGGGACCTGGACGGGTAGGGCGATCTCGGTACGGAGACAGAGCAGCCGTACGGGCCGGCGTCATCGCCGCCGTCGCCTACGCCGCGTGGCTCGCCATCGGCGTCTTCGGTCGGCCGTACAACTTCTTCGACATGAAGATCTACCACGGTGCCGTGGTGTGGTGGGCGAACGGCAGCGAGCTGTACGGCTTCATCGCCCCCGCGACGAACCTGGGCTTCACCTATCCACCCTTCGCCGCGCTGATCATGCTGCCGATGTCCTGGCTGCCGATCGAGGTCGCCGGCTGGTTGAACGCGCTGGCCAGCACGGCGGCGCTCACCGTCGTGCTGGCCGCGCTGCTGCGCCCGATCGTCGACCGGCTGGGCTGGTCGCTCTGGTTCAACGTCGGCCTCGCCACGCCGATGGCCCTCGCCATCGAGCCGTCCCGGGAGACCCTCGGCTACGGCCAGGTCAACCTGCTGCTCTTCGCACTGGTGATGGCGGACCTGGTCGGCCTGCGGTGGCGGGCGAAGCGGAGCACCCGTCACGACACCGCCGGCTCGGTGCCGGCCCGGTTTGTCTACAGCGGCACCTGGGCCGGGGTCGGCATCGGCCTGGCCACCGCGGTCAAACTCACCCCGGCGCTGTTCATCGCGTACCTGATGATCACCCGGCAATGGCGCGCGGCGATGACCGCCGTCGGCACCGCCGTCGGCGTGACACTCGGAACGTTCGCGCTCGTCGGGTCAGAGTCGCGGACATACTTCACCGGTGTGCTCTGGCAGACCGAGCGGATCGGCGCCGCGGACATGACCGCCAACCAGTCGCTCGCCGGCCTGCTCGCCCGGATCTTCGACGCCATGAAGACTCCCGGCCTGCTCTGGCTGGTCTTCGCGCTGCTGATCCTGACGCTCGGGTTGTCCCGGGCGGCCAGCGCCCGGGCCGACGGCGACGAACTGACCGCGTTCACCCTGGTCGGGCTGACCGCCAACGTGATCAGCCCGATCTCCTGGTCGCACCACCTGGTCTGGGTCATCCCGGCGATCATCGTGCTGGCCGACGCCGCGGTACGCCGTCGCGAGGCGAGCCGCGGCGTGCCGCCCCGGGTCGCCGCGACACCGCCCGCCGGCGGAGTGCCGACGCTGCGTCCGCCGATCTGGTACCCCACGCTCACCGGCCTGCGACACGGGGTCGGCGCGCTCGCGCTCTACCTGCTCTTCCTGATCTCGCCGATCTGGCCGTACGAGCACCAACTTCCCGAGGTGTCCCACTATCAGGACGGGCTGTTCGGCGCGCTGATGGAGAACAGTCTGGCGATCGCCCTGATCGTGCTGGTCGCGGCGCTGCCTTGGCGGCCGGGTGCCGACCCGGCCTTCTACCACGACCGGCTGGTCCGCTCAGCTCACCGCCAGTCGGTGGCTGTCCGGTCCACCCGCTGAGCGCGGGCCGCCAGCCTCAGGGGCAGTTCACCCACTCCTCGGTGCCATCGGCGAAGACCTGCCGTTTCCAGATCGGCAGCCGCGCCTTGACCTCGTCGACCAGGCGGGCGCAGGCCGCGAAGGCCGCCGCCCGGTGGGCGGTGCTGACCGCCGCGACCAGGGCCACCTCGCCGATCTCCAGCGGCCCGATCCGGTGCGACACGGCTACCGCGTACACCTGCGGGTCGGCGGCGATCTCCGCCGCCACCTCGCGCAGCACCGCCTCGGCGGTGGGGTGCCCCTCGTACTCCAGCAGGGTCACCCCGCGCCCATGGTCATGGTCGCGGACCACGCCCTGGAAGGAGACCACCGCGCCGGCCCGGCGGTCGGCGACCGCCGCCTCGTGCGCGGCCAGGTCGAGCGGCCGGTCGGTCACCGCGCCGATGACGATCGCCTCATCCGGGCTCACCCCGCCGCTCACCAGGCCCGCTCCCCGGCGAGCAGGGGCAACGGTACGACCGGCACCCGGTCCCCGACCGCGCCGCTGGTGCCCGGACGGATCACCGCGAATCCGTCCGCCCCGGCCAGACCGCGCAGCATCGCCGAGCCGACGTGGCGCAGCGGGTGGGCGGTGCCGGCGCCCCGGTCGAGCCGGACCAGGGCGAGGTGGGTGTAGCCGCCCCGGCCGGGGATCGGTTCGGCGAGGGTGATCTCGGGCAGCACCGGCATCGGCCGGCCCGCCAGGCCGGCGAGCAGCGGCGCGACCAGCGACACCAGCGCGACGACGGCCGACTGCGGGTTGCCCGGCAGGCCGGCCACGAACCGGACCCGGCCGTCGCCGTCGACCAGCCGGGCCAGCAGCATCGGGAAGCCCGGCCGGACCGCCACGGTGTTGACCACGTAGTCCGCGCCGAGCGCCGCCAGCGCCGGGTGCAGGTGGTCGACCGGGCCGTGCATGGTGCCGCCGGTGGTGCAGATCAGGTCGGCGTCGGCCAACGCGCCCCGCAGGGCAGCCACGTGGGCGGACAGCGTGTCGGCCACCGGGCCCACCACGTCGGCCGGTCGCACCTGGCAGCCGTACCGGCGCAGCCAGCCGGGGACCGCCGGGCCGAGGGCGTCGCGGACCCGGCCGGCGCCTGGCGGGCCGGCGGTCAGCAGCTCGTCGCCGAAGACCAGCAGCGCGGCGCGCGGCCGGCGGCGGACCCGCAGCGTGTCGTGACCGCAGGAGGCGGCCAGGCCGATCAGCGCCGGGTCGACCGGCGTGCCGGCGGGAAGCAGTTCCTCCCCGGCGTACGCCTCCTCACCCGGCTGCCGCCACTCGGGCACTGGGCGTGGTGTGCCCATTACCCGTCCGTCGGCGGTGCGGGTCGACTCCTCGATTCGCAGGATCGCCGTGGTGCCCGCCGGCACCATCGCGCCAGTGGCGATCTCGGCGGTGGTGCCATCGGCGCTCAGCGGGGGTGGGGTGTGCCCGGCGAGCACCCGACCGACCACCTGCCACGGACCGTCCCCACGCACCGCCCAACCGTCCACGCTCGAGGTGGGGAACGCCGGCAGGTCGGTGCGGGTGGTCAGCGGCTCGGCGAGCGTGTGGCCGTCGGCGTCGGCCAGCGGCAACTCGACCGCGGGGAGCGCGGCGGCGAGGCCGACCGCGTACGCCCGGGAACGGGCCTCCTCCCACCCGGTCGGCGGCGCGGCGATCTGCGCTCCTGCGGCTGCGGTTTCCGTGCTCATCCGCCGAGCCTAGCGCCGAGGCGGATGCGGTGCCGGTTCAGTGGTCACCGCCGCGGAGCTGGTCGACGGCGTGCCGGAGGATCGGCCCGAGCACGGCCAGCCCGTCCTTCGCGCCGCCCCGCGAGCCGGGCAGGTTCACCACCAGCATCCGGCCGGCCACGCCCGCCAGCCCCCGCGACAGCGCGGCGGTCGGGACGGTGTCACGGCTGTGGGCCCGGATCGCCTCGGCGATGCCGAGAATCTCGTAGTCGAGCAGGGCGCGCGTCACCTCGGGCGTCCGGTCGGTCGGGGTGACGCCCGTGCCGCCGCTGGTCAGCACCACGTCGACGCCCTCGTCGCGGGCAGCCCGCAGCGCCACGCCGACCGGCTCGCCATCCGGCACCACGATCGGCTCGTCGACCTCGCAGCCCAGCTCGCGCAGGCCGGCGACGAGCAGCGGCCCGCTGGTGTCCGCGTACACCCCGGCGGCGGCCCGGTTGGAGGCGACGATCACCCGGGCCCGGATCACGGTCGGTCCTCCGGCCGGACCCACTCGCCGGTCTTGCCACCCTCCTTGCGCAGGACGCGGATTGCGTCCACGGAGGCCGCCGGGTCGACGGCCTTGACCATGTCGACCAGGGCGAGCCCGGCCACGGCCACGGCGGTGAGCGCCTCCATCTCCACACCGGTCCGGTCGGCGGTCTTGGCGGTCGCGGTGATCTCGACGGTGTCGACGGTGAGCCGCAGGTCGACGGCGACGCTGTGCAGGGCGATTGGATGGCAGAGCGGGATCAGGTCGGGGGTCCGCTTGGCGCCCATGATCCCGGCGAGCCGGCCCACCGCCAGCGCGTCGCCCTTGGGCAGGCCATCGCGGCGCAGCAGCTCCACCACCTCGGGGGTGGTGCGGAGCCGGCCGGCGGCGACCGCGAGCCGGCCGGAGACCGGCTTGGCGGAGACATCGACCATCCGGGCCGCGCCGGCGGCGTCGACGTGGGTGAGCTGCGCGGAATCGGTCACGGCGCGAGCCTATCCATTGGGTACGACGTGCCGCCCGTACCAGTGCCGACGGTGGGGAGGAGCGTCGCACGGCAGGTGCCGGTCGTGCGGCGCTCCTCCCTCAGCCACCCGCCGCCCAGTCGCTGGGGGAAACCTGACGGCGGGCGTCTCGTCGACCCGGTCCACTGCCGGCTGGACCTCCCCCGTTGGTCGACACGCGGAGGACGGTAGCGGGCACCGCGATAAAAAATCGATAAGGCCGCATCACGCCTGATCGGGGGCGCACTCGGAGAGGCACCGGCGCACCTCGTGCTGCTCGGGCACACCCATCCGCTCGAAAATCGCCAAGGCACGCTGCCAGTAGCGGCATGCCTCGACGGGTTCGACGGAAGCCAGGTGCTCGGCAAGTCCGTTGAGCGCCCGACCCTGCTCATAGGGATGAGCGATCCGGGTGGCGATGTCGAGGGCTTCCCGGTACGTCGCCGCCGATTCCTCAAAGCGCCCCATCTCCCGAAGTGTTATGGCCAGTTCGTTGCGCGCCTCGGCCTGCACGTGGCGCTCGCCGTCGTTAGCGGCGGCGTCGATGGCCTTGTGATGGCCGCTCATCGCCTCGTCGTAGCGGCCGAGTAACCGGTAGGTCCCGGCGAGGTCGCTGATCACCTCGGCCCTGGCGTACTTGAGGCCGACGCGGTCACGGAGGGCCAGGTCGTCTACCAGCTCGTCCATCGTGACCAGGCGGCCGGCACGTAGAGCCAGCGCCGCCAGGACCAGTTGCTGCTTCGGCGTCCCGAGAGGGAGATCATCACCCCCGGCCGTTACTGCGAGGCCACCCAGGACGCGAATTTCCACGCAGCTCGACTCCGTTTATCTGACTTCAATGGTGCTCTGGCAGTCTAGTCGGAAGCGGCCAACAGCATCTGGGGCAATTGGGGCGGCATTGCCGGATCGCACGGAAAGCGAGGCTCAATTGGCAGCGCGCCAGCAGCACACGGAAGACAACTGTCCGCACAAGGAGCATGGACAGAACGTCAGATATGCTCTCAGTGTTGGCTAATATTGCACAATACGACATTTAGTCGACCTTTTGCCGCACCTCCTTACATAAAATTTCCCCTGACTGTTTCGTGGTAACCGCTCCGGCCGACTCGGAGCGGTCGAACTAGGGGGGAGAACCGCGATGCGTGGCAGCGATTGGATGTGAAAGGGGTCAACGCCCATCCCCGACCGACCCGCACTTTGCGCTACGGTACGAGCAGCACCGGGTTATGTCGGGAGCGCCATGGACAGGGCACAACGACGCGGCTATGAGGTCGACAGGACGCTGAGGATCCTGGTCGGCCTCATCGTCGTTCTGGCGGTCGCGGCCTGCATCATCTCTTCGGCCTCCGCAACGAGGCTCATGCCCTACTCGGTCCGCGATTTCGCCACGATCGCCACGCTCACCTTCATGGTCACGGTGGCCACCCTGGTCAAGGCCCGAATCCGCATCAAATCGACGACGCACTCCATCAACTGGAACGAGACCGCCATCCTGATCGGAGCTGCCGTCGCGCCGCTTCCATGGGTGGTCCTCTGCACCGCAGTCGGAGTGGTGGTCGCCTTCACCATCCTCCGGCTCCCCGCCATCAAGACAGCGTTCAATGCAGGCAAGAACACGCTCATCGCGGGCGTCGCCGGACTCACCCTGGTCATTCTTCAGGACCACTCGGCTGCCAACGGACTGCTGGCACCACTTGGACCGGTCGCTGCTGCTTATCTCGTGGCCGCAGTCCTCGACGAGGTGATGGCGATACCGGTCATCGCGATCGCCTCAGGCACGCGGATCCGCCATCATTTCCGCGCGAACTGGGATCTTCGCGCGGTGGGCTTCGTGGTGCGGTTCGTGGTGACCGTCTGCACGGTGCTCATCCTCCGTGCCGACCCCCGGCTGCTGCTCGCCGTGCCTCCGCTGGTGCTCAGCCTGCACTTGGCATATTCCACCCGTTTCCGCACCCGCACCGAGCAGCAGGCGTGGCAACGCCTCGCCCAGACCACCGACGCGCTCAACGTGGTCGACCTCGATCAGGTACTCACGACCGCCGTCACCCAGGCCGCCGAACTCTTCTCTGCGGACGAGGTCGAGATCGAGCTGCGCGAGGGCGAGCGCACGGTCCGCGGCGGCACCGGCGGCATCGCGTACGACGGGACGGCTCCCGAGCCCAGCACCATGGACGGCACCGTCATCCCGGTGGCGTTGGAAGGACACGATCGCTCGGTAAACGTCGGCCTGCTCCAGCTCCGGTTCGCCGGGCCGGTCGAACTCTCCGAACGGGAGCAGTACACCCTGCGTACCTTCGCCTCCGCGCTGTGCACCGCGGTCCGCAACGCCCAGGCGTACGCCGAGCTGGCCCGGATCGCCGAGGAGCACGCGTACGCCGCCACCCACGACGCCCTGACCGGGCTCTCCAACCGGCGCCACCTGCTCGACGAGGGCACCACGCAGTTGACCACCCGGTACGCCGACGGTGTCACGGCCCTGGTGCTGATCGACCTCAACCACTTCAAGGAGGTCAACGACACCCTCGGGCACGGCGCCGGCGACCGGGTGCTGATGCAGGTCGCCGACCGGCTGCGCGACGCGGCCCGCCCGGGCGACCTGGTGGCCCGGCTCGGCGGCGACGAGTTCGCCGTCCTGCTACGCGGGCTGCCCGCGCCGGCGATAGCCGCCCACCGGGCCGACGCCCTGCTCGCCGCCCTGCACGAACCAATCGACCTGGACGGCATGCGGATCAGCGTGGAGGCCAGCGGCGGTATCGCCGCCGCGCCGGCCAGCGGCGGAATGCCCGAGCTGCTGCGCCGGGCCGACGTGGCGATGTACCAGGCGAAGCGGTCCGGCCGGCGGACCGCCACCTACGCACCGACCCGCGACACCGCCGACCTGGGCCGGCTCACCCTCGGGGGCGAGTTGCCCCGAGCAGTCGCCGACCACGAGTTCACGGTGAACTTCCAGCCGATCGTCGACCTGGGCAGTGGCGAGGCGATCGGCGCCGAGGCGCTGGCCCGCTGGCACCATCCCACCCACGGAGTGATCGACCCGCTGCGCTTCATCGAGGCGGTGGAACGCTCCGGGCTGCTGCCCGCGTTCGCCGAGGAGATCCTCGACCAGGCGCTGATCGCGGCCGGCACCTGGCGGGACGCCGGCTTCGAGCTGCCGGTCTCGGTGAACGTGTCGCCGCGCAGCCTCCTCGACGCCCGCTTCCCCGGGGCGGTGCTGGCCCGACTGCGGGCGCACGACCTGCCCCCGGACCGGCTGGTGCTGGAGCTGACCGAAACCCTGACGCTCAGCCAGCTCGACGTGGTGGACCGGGTGCTCAGCCGCCTCCGCGACTCCGGCGTACGGCTGGCCCTCGACGACTTCGGCACCGGCTACTCCTCGCTCTCCCTGCTCTCCCGCATCCCCGTGCACGAGCTGAAGATCGACCGCAGCTTCGTCACCGCGATGGAGAGCTCGGCCGAGGCCGCCGCCGTGATCCGCTCTACCCTGGACCTGGGCCGCAGCCTCGACCTGACCGTGGTCGCCGAGGGCGTGGAGAACGAACCGCAGCGGCGGGCACTCTGGGAGCTGGGTTGCGCCGCCGGGCAGGGCCACCTTTTCGCCCGGCCACTGCCGGCCGGGGCGCTGCTCGCCGCCCTCAGACGGGGGGCGGGTGGCTGCCCGGGCAGCCTCGCCCCGCCGCTGCACGGCACGGGCGCCGTGATCCGCCTGCCCGGCCGCCGCCCCGGCGGCCGAGGTCGGGCAGCCACCCCGACCGCCGCCACCCGGATCGCCGACGAAGCCTCCCACCCCTGATATTGATCAACTCAATGTGCGGCATGTGGGGGTCTCTGCCGGTGGCTGACACCCCCATGCGCGGAGCATGGAGTAGATCATGACCGAGGGCGCACGACCCACGGAGTGAACAGGCGCGTCTGCCAGACTGGGCCGTGTGATGGTGGACCTCGGTCGAAGCTCCCGGCGCTGGACGGCCATCGACTCCGCAGCCGGCGGCCTCGCCCTCGACCTCGGCCTATACGCCGCGGCGGCGGCCTTCGCCGGGCTCACCGCCGCCACCTCCACCCTGGCCCCGCACCGGGCCTGGGGTGCCCTCGCCACCACCGGATACCTGCTCACGGCGCTCGCCGTCGCCGGCCAACTCCTCACGCGACGCCGCCGCGTCGACACGCCACTCGCCGGGCTCGGCGCCCGCTGGATGGCAACCGGGTTCGCCTGGGCCACCACGGCGCTCCTGCCCGTCGTCGCGCAGAGCGTCCAGCGGGCGGCCGGGCGTACCGACCGGGCACAGGAAGAAGTGGTGGTGGTCGAGCAGGCCGGCATCCGGCTCGTCGAGCACGGCACCCCCTACCTGGGCCACGACGCGATCTCCGCGCTGCCACCGGCGGAACAGCTGCTCGGCTACACCCCGTACCAGCCCGGCATGGCGCTGTTCGGGCTGCCCCGGGCCGCCAGCGACGCCTGGTGGACCGACGCGCGGATCTGGTTCGCCCTGGTCACCGTCGCAATACTGGCCGCCGCGGTGGCCACCCTGCGGGCCGCGCCCGGCCCGGCCACCGCCGGTTCGGCCACGCCCAGCCCGGCCACGCCCGCCCGAGGCCCCGCCGTGCTCCGGGGCGTACAGGCGGCCACCGTGCTGCCCATCTGCGCCCTCACCCTGGCGACCGGCGGCGACGACCTGCCCGTACTCGCGCTCTGCCTGCTCGCGCTGGCCCTCGCCGCGGCCGGCCGGCCCGGTCGGGCCGGCCTGGCGGTCGGCGCGGCCGGCGCGCTGAAACTCTTCGCCTGGCCGGTCGCGATCGTGCTGGTCTGCTGGGCGGCCACCCGCCGGGCCGGCGTCCGCGCCGCCCTCGGGGCGCTCGGGCTGCCGATTCTCGCGCTGCTCCCCGCGCTGCTGGTCGACCGGGACGCCCTGGTCGAGAACGTGCTGCGCTTCCCACTCGGGCACGGCCTGGTGACCAGCCCCGCGCAGTCCCCGTTCCCCGGTCAGCTCATCGCCACCGCGCTGCCCGCCGGTCAGATCATCGCCGCCGCACTGCTGGTCGCGACGGGGGCGGCGATCGCCGTCCGACTCCTCCGCCGTCCGCCGCGCACCGCCACCGCCACCACGCTGGTCTGCGGGTACGGGCTCCTCGCGGCGATCCTGCTGATGCCGTCGACCCGATTCGGCTACCTGCTCTATCCGATCGCCCTGCTGGTCTGGGCCCCCGCACTGGCCGAGGCCGGCGCACCGCGGCCAGGCTTTCGGGCAACTTCCGCCACGCGTCCCGCCACGAGGGCGTAGACCTGAGGACATGACCACCTACCGCGACCGGGCCGAGGCGGGCCGAGCGCTCGCCGATCGGCTCACCGACCTCGCCGGGCAGCCGGATGTCATCGTCCTCGGGCTGGTACGCGGCGGGGTGCTCGTCGCCGAGGTCGTCGCGGAGCGGCTCGGCGCACCGCTGGACGTGCTGGTGGTCCGCAAGCTCGGCGTGCCGTGGGCGCCCGAGGTGGCGTACGGCGCGCTCGGCCCCGGCGGAGTGCAGGTGCTCAACGAGATGGTCGCCGCCCGGCTCAGCGACGCCGACAAGGCCGAGGTACGCCAGCGCGAGCAGGCCGAGCTGGAACGGCGGGAGAGCCGGTACCGGGCCGGCCGTCCACCGCTCGACCTGACCGGCAGGATCGCGGTCGTCGTCGACGACGGGCTGGCCACCGGGGCCACCGCCCGCGCCGCCGTGCAGGTCGCCCGGCACCTCGGCGCCGCCCGGGTCGTGGTGGCCGTGCCGGTCGGCTCCGACCAGGCGTACGAGATGCTGACCGCCGAGGCCGACCAGGTCGTCTGCCTCCAAGCGCCGCCGGACTTCGCCGCGGTGGGCGCATACTACGACGACTTCCACGAGGTCTCCGACGACGAGGTGACGGACCTGCTCACCGCCACCGCGTAGGCCGGGCCCACGTCCCGTGCCAGTCCTGGCCGGGCCTGACCGCCCGCCCACGACCGTCCTTAGCTCTGACAGATCAGACGATGGCCATGTCGACGAAGCGGGACAGGTGCAGCTGGGCCGCGACCGTCACCGTGTCGGTCGGACCATTTCTGTGCTTGGCAACAATAAAATCCGCTTCTCCGGCTCGCGGCGACTCCTTGTCGTAGTAGTCGTCGCGGTGCAGCAGAAGAACAACGTCCGCATCCTGCTCGATCGAGTTATGAGTGGCAATGCCGTTGGCGATGAAGTTATGCGTCCCCAGCACGGTCGCGTCGTAGACGTCCTGTTCACCTACGGACTCGATCGACACGATCTCGTCCCAGAAGACGTCATTTGTGGCGTGCAGGTCGAGGTCGACAGCGTCCAACACGCTAGCGATCTTCGCGAGCCTCGACCGGCTGGGGGCACGCTTCCACATCGTGCTGCCGCAGAACTGCGTGCCGATGGCCGCTGCGAACTCGCGATGGCTCATCTGCTGCTCAGCCAGAATCTCGCGGACCCGCGTCCACACCTCTCTCGGTACGGTGTCGACGTTCGGATTGCTCTCCACGCCTTCAAGGCAGTCAAGCAGGGCGGCACACCTGGCTGCTCGCTCCCCATGCACGCCGATCTCGCGGAGGAATCGAAGCTGATCGTCACGCCCAGAGATATCAAGGGTGTACTGCGGCCGATGACGGGCGACCGATACCTGCCTCAACCGGGCGGTGATGCCATAGCGGAGCAGCAGGCGAGAGACGTCCTCCAGCATTCGGCGGCTGGTCGAGGAGAAGTAGACACGACCACCACGGCCCGACTTGTTGACGGTGACGGACCCATCGGTAGCCCACAGGTGCCGCAGGAACAGGGTGACCTGTTCCTTGGGCAGACCGAACACGGACTGCGGCACGAACTTCTCATGGGACCTCAGCCCGAACAGGCCGAGTCCGTCCAACCACGCGGCGATCGGATTCCTTCGCCCACGGGCGAGCCGGTACGGCGCGGGTAGGCGGAGGGTGGTCACGCGAGCGGCGGCGTAGTCATCTCGAACGGCGGTAATGCCGAAGTGCTCGGCGGCATCCGACACGGCCTGCAGGTTCATCTCGTCACAGCTGGCGTAGCGAATGGGCTGGCGACGTACGAAGGAGCCGTCGCCGAGCAGATGCGCAAGCAGCACCACCTCGGGTTCGGTCCAAGGCTGAACAGCCAACGGCGGCGGGATGTGCCGAGGAGTCGCGATTCTTGTCTGAACTGTCAGCTCGGCCAACGGCATCCAGCCGCCAAAGGTGAGGAAAGGATGGTTCGCCGTGGCGTCGATCTGCTTGCCGGACGCAAGGGTCATCCGGAAAACCTCCCGAGTCCCGCTGGGGAAGGCGTGCGTGAGGTTTCGCGGTGTGTAGCGGAGGCTCTCGTCCAACGCCCAGACCGGGATGTCCTTCGCCTTGTCGGCAAGGAGCTGCCCCAAGGTCACTTCGGCGTTGGTGTCGGCTCGGATGAGCCGCGTCTCGGCGGTCAGACAACCGGACTCACGGAGGTCAGACAATTGGGGTCGCTTGTCGGTGCGCTGCTCGGGGCCACGGTTCAGCTGGCTCACCGCGATCACCGGGCACTCGACCTCCTTGGCCAGCAGCTTGAGGCCACGGGACAGGTCGGCGACCTCCTGCTGCCGGCTCTCGGTGCGCTTGGGCGAGGTCATCAGCTGCAGGTAGTCGACCACGATCAGCTTGAGGTCATGCTTCTGTTTGAGCCGCCGCGCCTTGGCCCGGATCTCCATCAGGTTCATGCTCGGCGTGTCGTCGACGAAGAGCGGGGCTTCGCTGATCTCGCCCATGCAGCGGGCCAGCTTGGTCCAGTCGTCGTCGGAGAGCTGCCCGCTGCGTAGCACGTGCAGCGGTACGCGGGCCTCGGCCGAGAGAAGCCGCATGACGATTTCGACCTTGCTCATTTCCAGTGAGAAGATCGCCGACGCCTGGTTGGCGCGGATGGCCGCGTTCCGGGCGAAGTCCATGCTCGCCGTGCTGTTGTGCGTCGGAATCATGGAGCGACCGGCCAGGTAAAGGTGATCGGCGTTGTCCACCGTGACGCAGCGCACCGGGACGCTGGCCACCGGGCGGACGTCCACGACGACCCGAGACGTGGTCCGGACGTCCGAGGAGGTTCTGGGTCGCGCCGCATGCTTGCGCGCCAGGCGGAAGATCGGGTCGGGCGTGGAGAAGTTTAGGGTGTACGCGGTCCGTCCGCGCGCCGGCTTCTCGTTGATCGTGCACCGATAGCCGAGGCTGACCACGAGTTCCCGGACGCCCTCGATCAACCGCGCTGAGGTGGATGTGTACTGCAGGTCGCCGGCCAGATCCACCGCACCGCCGGTGTCCATCAGGCCGGCGAGCAGCGCCCGTCGCTGGGCCTCCGAGGCGCGGAGGTATTCCTGCGGGATGTGCTTCTCCTGCGCCACGCCGATCCGCCCAAGCAGAGCCGGGAAGGAGTCGTCCGTGGTGGTGAAGTAGCTCGCCCCTGGGTCCCCGTCGCCGAGCCACGCCCCGAGGAGGTATGGCGGGATCTGCAAATCCCGCTCGGGCAGTTGGAGCGGTGCGCAATTCTCCACTGCATGGTTCAGTCGGCGGTCCGCCGTCTCGGTACGCAGCGTCGCGGCAATCTGCGCGGTCGTCACCACACCGTCGTGGTGCACCTGCCGTTCGGCGGGGCCAGTCGGGAGTGCCCCGGCCGGGCAGCCGACTGCCTCCGGTTGCCGGCGGCTGGCTCGGGTTGTCGTCTTCCACAGGTGTTCGGCGTCCGCCACAATCACCGATCCATCGGAGAATTCGACCTCGTAGCAGGGCCGGTCGTACATCACGTCGAAGACGGCCGTGATGGTGGTCGGGTTGCCGTCCGCCGCGAGCAGCTTGTCCCCGACCGCCACCTCACCCATGGTGGTCCAGCCGTCCGGCGTGGGCAGCGGAGTGTCCAGCGCCAGCGCCTTACCCAGACCCGGCCGGCCGGCCACGATAATGAGCTGGCCCGGGTGCAGACCGTTGAGCAGTCGGTCGAGGTCGCTGAAGCCGGTTGGGACGCCGGTCATCACGCCGCCCTGGGCGCCGACTGCCTCGATCTCGTCCAGCGTCGGCTGGAGCATGTCGGCAAGGATGGCGAAGTCCTCGTTGACCCGCTTTTCGGTCACCTCGTAGACGGCCTGTTGGGCGAGGTCGACGATGTCGTCGACGTCCCGGCTGCCGCCCTGGCCGGTGCCGTACCCGAGCTGGACGATCCGGGTGCCGGCCTCGACCAGCCGGCGCAGCACCGCCCGCTCGCCGACGATGCGGGCGTAGTAGGCGGCGTTGGCGGCGGTGGGCACGCTGGCCATCAGCGTGTGCAGGTAGGGGGCACCACCGATCCGGGCCAGGTCGCCGGAGTCGGCGAGGGCGGCGGCGACGGTGATCGCGTCGGCCGGTTCGCCCCGGCCGTAGATGTCGAGGATCGTGTCAAAGATAGTGATGTGCGCCGGGCGGTAGAAGTCGTTGGACTTCAGGATCTCCACGACATCGGCGATGGCGTCCTTGGAGATCAGCATGCCGCCGAGGACGCACTGCTCGGCGGCCACGTCCTGGGGCGGGGTCTTCTCGAACTGCGCGTCCCGCTGCACCGGCACGGGCGACTGCCCACCGGCTCGCTCCGTACGCGTGTCGTCACTGACCGACACGGGTCCCCCCTCGCTGCGTCGGATCGAATCCAGCGTGACCGCCGGGTCTGACAGCCTCGGCGACCCTCCGGTCGATCGGGGGCCATCGCCGGACGGTCGAGGGACCACGATACGGAACCCGAGGTCAGCCCCTCAACAACGCCGGTGGACGAGCCTTGGGACAACCTGTGGACGCCGGGGGCCGACATGTGCGCAGGATGTGCACAGGGGTGTGGATAAACGCTAAGATCACTCGGCCGCACCGGCTTTGACCTGCGGAAATACAATCCACAACCTGTGGATAAAAGTTTCTGGGTCGGATTTCGGCGGCTGGCGCGCTGCGCGCCGAGTCCACGGGGTCGGGCATGCGAAAGGGCCCGCACCGGCAGTCCGGTGCGGGCCCTTTTCGTGCTGTCGCGGTGTCAGCCCTGGACGACGTTCAGGGCGAACTTGGCGGTCACCTCGGGGTGCAGCTTGATGCTGACCGCGTAGTTGCCGAGCGACTTGATGTGACCGGGCGTCTCCAGCCGGCGACGGTCCAGAGCCGGGCCGCCGGCCGCCTTGACGGCGTCGACGATCTCGGCCGGGGTGACCGAGCCGAAGAGTCGGCCACCGGCGCCAGCGCGGGCCTTCAGGTTGACCTTCAGGCCCTCGATCTGGGCCTTGACCTCGTTGGCGTGGCCGAGGTCGCGGATCTCCCGGGCCGCGCGGGCCCGCTTGATGACCGTGACCTGCTTTTCCGCGCCCTTGGTCCAGGCGATCGCGAAGCCCTGCGGCAGCAGGTAGTTACGGCCGTAGCCGTCCTTCACCTCGACGATGTCGCCCGGGGCACCGAGGCCGGACACCTCCTGCGTCAGGATGATCTTCATGTCGGTGCCTCCTCTCAGCGGGTCGTGGCCGTGTACGGCAGGAGCGCCATCTCGCGGGCGTTCTTGACCGCGCGGGCGATCTGCCGCTGCTGCTGCGAGGTCACGCCGGTCACCCGCCGAGCGCGGATCTTGCCGCGGTCGGAGATGAACTTGCGCAGCAGCGCGGTGTCCTTGTAATCGATGTAGGTGATCCCGTCCTTGTCGAGCGGGTTCACCTTCTTCTTCGGCTTGCGAAGTGCCGCAGCCTTGGCCATTGCTCTTGCTCCTGGTTTGCGATCGCGGGCGCTCGGCGCCATTAGAACGGGGGCTCCTCGTCGAAGTTTCCGCCGCCCGAACCACCGCGCGAAGGAGCTGGCGCAGCCGAGGCCCAGGGGTCGTCGAAGTTGCCTCCGCCGCCGCCCTGGCCACCACCACCGCCGAAGCCGCCACCGCCGCCCGAGCGGGACATCTTCTGCACCTTCGCCGTGGCGTAGCGCAGCGACGGGCCGATCTCGTCGACCTCCAGCTCGATGACGGTGCGCTTCTCACCCTCGCGGGTCTCGTACGACCGCTGACGCAGCCGGCCGGACACGATCACCCGGGCGCCGCGCTGCAGCGACTCGGCGACGTTCTCGGCGGCCTGCCGCCAGACCGTGCACGAGAGGAACAACGGCTCGCCGTCCTTCCACTCGCCGGAAGCCTTGTCCATGAACCGGGGCGTCGAGGCGACCCGGAACTTGGCGACCGCCGCCCCGGACGGGGTGAACCGCAACTCGGGGTCATCGGTGAGGTTACCGATGACCGTGATGGTGGTGTCTCCTGCCATGACCATCTCCTCGCGCACTCTTCAGGTCTGTCGTACAGGCTCTCAGAGCCCTACGACAGAGCCGATGAGGCTGATCCGGACGAACCGGGTGTGGATGCTTTAGCGCATCTCCGGCCGGATGACCTTGGTGCGCAGCACGGACTCGTTGAGCCGCATCTGGCGGTCCAGCTCGGCCACCGCCTCCGGCGTCGCCTGGAGGTCGATGACGGCGTAGATGCCCTCGGCCTTCTTGTTGATCTCGTACGCGAGGCGCCGGCGGCCCCACACGTCGGTCTTCTCCACCGAGCCACCCGCGGTCCGAATCACGTTCAGGTACGTGTCGAGCGACGGGGCGACGGTGCGCTCCTCGAGGCTGGGGTCGAGGATCACCATGATCTCGTAATGACGCAAGACGTGCTCACCTCCTGTGGGCTAAGCGGCCACGGTCCTTCCGTGGCAGGAGGTCGTGCGTCGTGCCCGTGGCCGATCCGGGGGGACCCGGTCGGATGCGGGCAACCGGACCAGGATACCCGGTCGGGACGATCATGCCCGGGCCGGTCGCGCGGGGTGCCCGGGACGGTCGGAGCGGGTGCCTCGGACGTGGCGACAGGGGCCCACCCCGGCACACGAGCACCGGAAGTGGGACCCCTGTCCACGGGGCCGCGGGGCGTCCCGTCCGCATTCCTTGGGTGGGACCTGGGGAGGAACGACCACACCGATGAGGTTGGATCGAGGACGCCCCGCGGAGCTTTATCGTGTTGTTACCTGCTCTGACCATACAACCGGTCTCGTCACCTGTAGGGGGAATTAACGGAATTTGCCCCGATATCCGGTCGACAGCGGTCAGGCGTGACTAGCCAAGCGGATCCCGCCCCGTCGTGCCGGGCCGCACGGCGGGGCGTCCCGTTTCCGGGGGTCTCCCCTGCACCCGGACGCCTGTGGACCGCGCCCGGGGTGGGGGGTCGACCGTCGATCCCACCTCGGACAACGACCTCCGGGCCCGCCGGTGACGCCACCCGCACCCGGTGCGAGACACCACGCGCGCGCGTTCCGCCCGCTCATTACCGGCGCGACGTAGGCTGCCGTGCATGCGAATCGGAGCCCACGTCGATCCGACCGACCCACTGGCCGAGGCCGCCGCCCGGGACGCCGAGGCCGTGCAGTTCTTCCTCGCCGATCCTCAGGGCTGGAAGGCCCCGAAGGCCCGGGAGGACGCCGAGCGGCTGCGTGCCGCCGACGTCGACCTCTACGTGCACGCGCCGTACGTCATCAACGTGGCCACGCTGAACAACCGGATCCGGATCCCCAGCCGCAAGCTGCTGCTCGGGCACGCGGCCGCCGCGGCGGCCGTCGGAGCCAAGGGGCTGATCGTGCACGGCGGTCATGTCAACGCCGGGGACGACGTCGCCGTCGGATTCGACAACTGGCGCAAGACCTTCGCGTACGCGGCGGAATCCGGCGGTTTCCCGCTACCGGTCCTGATCGAGAACACCGCCGGCGGCGACAACGCCTGCGCCCGTCACCTCGACGCGCTGGCCCGGCTCTGGGACGCGCTCGGCGACTACGAGGTGGGCTTCTGTCTCGACACCTGCCACGCGCACGCCGGTGGCGAGGAACTGCTGGGTCTGGTGGACCGCATCAAGGCGATCACCGGCCGCATCGACCTGATCCACGCGAACAACTCCAAGGGCGCCTTCAACTCCGGGCAGGACCGGCACGACAACCTCGACGGCGGGACCATCGACCCGGAGCTGGTGGTGGCGGTCATCCGGGCGGCCGGCGCGCCGGTCATCGTGGAGACGCCGGGCGGCGTCGAGGGCCAGGCGGCGGACATCGCCTTCCTGCGCCGACAGTTGGGCACGGCGACGGCATGACGACCGAGCAGTCCGACGCCACCGGCGGAGCCGGCGGGCCCGAGAAGCCCGCCGAGGCCGGGCCTGCCGCGGCCACCGGAAAGGACACGCCCACCGAGGGTACGGAGAAACCGGCCGATCCCTGGGCCGCCTTCGGTCCCGCCCCGGACCCCGTGCTCACCCGGCCACGCCGAGCGGTCCGCGCGGTGGGCCGCTTCCTGGTGCACGAGTGGACCCTGGCCACCGTCGCCTCGCTGGTGCTGGCCGTCCTGATGACCTGGCCCACCCTGCGCTACGCGCGTTACACGCTGCCGCAGGACCACTGGGACCCGAGCCTCCAGTCCTGGCAGATGGCCTGGTCCGGGCACATCCTGCTGACCGACCCCGCACAGCTCTGGCAGTCGAACACGTTCTTCCCCGACCGGTGGAGCTTCGCCTTCTCCGACACGCTCCTCGGTTACGCGCCGGCCGGCATGCTCGGTCACGGCCCCGAGGACGCCCTGCTGCGTTACAACATCATCTTCGTGCTGGCACACGCCCTCGCCACGCTCGGGGCGTACGCGCTGGCGCGGCAGCTCGGCGCGGGGCGGATCGGTGCCGCGGTGGCCGGTGCCGCCTACACCTACGCACCGTGGCTGCTGGCCCAGGCCGGGCACCTGCACATCATCTCCAACGGCGGCATCCCGCTGGCGCTGGCGATGCTCGCCCGGGGGCACGGCTGGTCCCTCCGCCACGGCTACCGGCCCCGGCGCCGCCACGCCGGCTGGGCGTTCACCGGCTGGCTGGTGGCGGCGTGGCAGCTCAGCCTCGGCTTCGGTATCGGGCTGCCGTTCGCCTACCTGCTGGCCGGCATCGTGCTGGTCTCGGCCGTCATCTGGTTCGCCCGGCGCTGGGTGGTGCGGCCGGTGAAGCGCTCGTTCGGTGGCCGGCTGCTCCTCGCCGACGCACTCGGTGCCGTGCTCTTCGCCGCGGTGGGCGCGCTGCTGGCAGTGCCGTACTTCAAGGTCGCGGAGCTGCACCCAAACGCGGCGCGAACGCTCACCGAGATCAACCTTTACTCGCCGCCGGCCAGCGGGTTCCTCGTCGCCCCGGCGGAATCGCGGGTCTGGGGTCCGCTGCACGAGGGGGCACGCGCCGCACTGCCCTGGCACCCGGAGATGACGCTGCTGCCGGGCTTCGTGCTCTACGCTCTGGCGGCCGGCGGGCTCTTCTTCTCGGTCTGGCGGGTACGGCACCGGATCTTCCTGCTCGCCGGGGTGCTGGTGACGATGGCCCTGGCCATGGGCACCAGGTTCTTCGGCGGCCGGTTCACCTACGTGCCGCTCTTCGACCACCTGCCCGGCTGGAACGGGCTGCGTACGCCAGGTCGGTTGATGCTCTGGACCACCCTGCTGCTCGGCCTGCTCGCCGCCGGCGCGGTCACCGCGTTCTGCGCCCGCGTACGCGAAGTCGCCGCCGAGCGGATCCCGTCGTGGCCGGGCCCGTGGCTGCGGCTGGCCACCCTGCTGCCGCTGCTGCTGGTCATCGTCGAGGGGCTGAACATCACCCCGCACCCGATGGCGCCGGCGCAGCCGGCGGTGATGCGGATGGTCGACGGTCCGATGCTGGTGCTGCCCAGCAGCCAGGCGCTGGACCAGCCGGTGATGCTCTGGTCGACCAGCCGGTTCCAGGACATGGTCAACGGCAGCAGCGGTTTCACCCCGACCGGCCAGGCTCGGATACGCGAAATCGCCGTCAGGTTCCCCGACCAGCTCAGCGTCGACTATCTGCGTCAGCTCGGCGTGAAGACCGTGGTCGTGCTGCCCGATCTGCTCGGCAACACCCCGTGGGAGGGGCTGCTCGACCGGCCGACCGACGGGCTGGGCATCACCCGCGAGGAGGTCGGCGACACGGTGGTGTTCCGCCTCTGAGTCAAGCGGGGGCGGGTGCGGTCGCCGGATCGGTGGGCGGGTTGACACGGTTGCGCCAGCGCTCGTGCCAGGGGGCGTCCGCGGCGCCGTCGAGGACGCCGCCGTCCGGGTCGTCGGCGTACGTGGCGCGGACCGCGTCCCGCTCGGGGCGGACGATGTCCCGGATCACGAAGCCGCAGAGCACCGCCACGGTGATCAGCCGCAGGCTGGCCGCCAGCACGAACACCCCTTCGGGGAAGACCGGCCGGCCGGTGGCCGACCCGAGCAGCTCGCCGTAGAAGGCGGTGAAGTAGCAGACCTCGGCGACCTGCCAGGCCAGGAACGCCCCCCAGCGTGGCCGGGCGAGCACGGCGAGCGGGAGCAACCAGAGCACGAACTGCTGCGACCAGACCTTGCTGAAGATCAGGAAGGCGGCGACCACCAGGAAGGCGAGCGGCGCGAGCCGGGGCCGGCGCGGGGCGAGCAGCGCCAGCGCGGCCACGCCGACGCACGCCATCCCGAAGAGGAGGTACGACACCCAGTTGAGAGTGGGGATGTGGGCGTTCAGCCACTCGAACGGCCCGAGGTCACCCGGCTCGGACGGGCTGACCTTGCCGTCGAGGTAGCGGCCGATGTACCAGAGGGTGCCCCAGTCGATCGGCCGGGTGGTGTTCAACTCGAAGAAGCGGTTCCAGTTGTCCCGGTACGGGATCGCCATCGGCAGGTTGACCACGATCAGCGCGACCAGGCCCGCCGCGGTGGCGGTGAGCGCGGCGCGCAGCCGGCCGGCCCGTAGCCCGAGCACCAGGATCGGGCCGAGCAGGAACAGCGGCCACATCTTCGCCGCCCCGGCCAGTCCGAGCAGGACGCCGGCCGTCGCCGGACGGCGACGCGCCCAGGCCAGCAGCCCGAACGCGGCCAGCCCGACGGCGAGCAGGTCCCAGTTGACGGTGGCGGTGAGCAGCAGGGCCGGTGCGAGCGCGAACATCGCCGCGTCCCATGGCCGTCGGCGGCGCAGGTTGAGGATGACCGCGACGGTGGCGACGGCGAGCACGCTGAGCACCAGCGCGTTGAGGTTGTAGAACCACTGTCCCTGGTTGATGGTCGGGTTCTTCACCCCGAGGGCGTGCACCGGCAGGCCGAGCGCGCCCATGAAGTAGCCGGTCAGCACCGGATATTCCACCGGGTGGTCGACGTAGGGGACCTTGCCCTCGTTGAGCCCTTCGGCGTAGTAGAGCGCCAGCACGTCGCTGTAGCACATCCGGGTGTACTGCACGTTGTTCTGCCAGGCGCCGTCCTGGCAGGGCGACTTCTGCACCCAGTGCAACGCGAGCGTCAGGCAGACCAGGGCCAGCACGATCCGGGCGGCGGTCCAGAAACGGCCCTCCCGGTCCACCGGCCGACGCAGGGCAACCGCGTGGTCGCCGAGCGGGCCGCCGATCAGCTCCGAGGCGCCGCGGACGAAGCCGTCCGAGCGGGACGGGTGATCCACGGGTCCACTCTCATCGATGCGCGCCGTCGACTGGGTGCTCATGGACAGGCATCCTGCCGTATGTCAGGGGTCTCCGTCCCGCCTCGGCGGCAGAATTTCCGCTACCCGGACACGGCGGCGGGGGGGCCCCCCTGGCCGCCGCGCCCGCCCCGCCGCAACCCCGAGCAGATA
>NZ_JBEYIX010000074.1:0-21996 GCF_040636055.1 Micromonospora sp. NPDC006766
CTTGCCGCCCCGGCTGGCCAGCTCGACCTCGTCGCCGTCACGGAAGATGATGCAGCGGAAGCCGTCCCACTTCGGCTCGTACGTCAGGCCGGGGGCGGTGGGTAGTTGGGGCACACTCTTGGCCAGCATCGGCTCGACCGGCGGATTGATCGGCAGGTCCACGGCGACCAGTCAATCAGACGCCACCGACAGTGGTGAGGCGGATCACCGTCGGTGTCGGGCGGCGTGTCCCCGGCCCGGCCTCCTCGTCACCGGTGGCCGGATGGCGAAACCGCAGGTCAGCGCTACCGTTCGCGGGTGCCGGAGTGGAGCTGCGGGTGCTGCGGGCGCTGGCGGGTCAGCGTGGAGCTGATCCGGGGGCGCTACCGGTACCGGCTGGTGCACCGCTATCGCCCGGAGCACGGCGGCGGCGCCAACGTCATCGGCGAGGTCGCCTCGGTGGCCGAGCTGGAGAAACTGCTCCGCCGGTACGCCCCGGTCGACCTGGCCGACCTCCGCGAAGCCGCCTAGCCTCCGCCCCGCCCGTACGCTGGCGGTGAATCGAGCGAGGAGGCGCCCGTCGTGCCCGAGTTGGGTGCGCGGCGCGATTTTGATCGGTGCGTTTTCGCGTTCGTCTGTGGGATTGCGACAGGCGGTCTGTTGACTGTCGGCTTGCAATTCTTCAGCAGGACGGAAGCCAAAAATCCCACCTTAAGCCCTGTTTTGCGGGCCACCGCTTGGCAACCGTCATACCGCTGTCCGTAGGGTAAACTCCCGCCGAATTCTCGATGTAGAGATCGTGAAATGGGGAGATATGGCTGCCGGTCTGACCGTGGCAGAGGTGCAATCCCGCACCTACAAGGAGCGCGACTCGTGGTGGACGGTCTTTCTCGTCGATCCGCTCGCCTCGCGGCTGGTCTGGCTCGTTGCCCGATACCCGTGGGTGACCCCCAACCGGTTGACGCTCCTCGCCCTCCTGCTCGGCCTCGTTGCCGCGGGAGCCTTCGCCGCGGCAACGCCAGGGTGGTTGATCGTCGGCGCGGTGATCTTCCACCTGAGCTTCGTGGTCGACTGCATGGACGGCAAGGTGGCCCGACTCAACGGCACCGGCAGCCTTTTTGGCGCCTGGCTGGACTACATTCTTGACCGGGTTCGGGTGCTGATCTGCACCATCGCCCTGATGGGCGGGCAGTACCAGGTCACCGGGGACCCGATTTTCCTGGTGGTCGGCGGCGCCGTGGTTTTTCTGGACATGTTCCGCTACCTGAACGCCCTGCAGCTGGGGCAGGTCAAGAACACGATGCGCCAAGCGCTCGCCCAGCGGACCGAGGCGTCGCCGGAACTGGCGGCGATGGTCGGGGCGGACTACGACGAGGAACTGTTGACGAATGTCGCGCCCAGCACGGCGGCCGTCATCCAACGACCCGAGATGGCCACCGAGCGGGACTTCCGCTCGCGCTTCACCGGCTTCACCCGTCTGCGTGACCTGCTCATCCGCTCCCGCGTCCGGGTGCACCTGATCAGTGGCATCGAGTTCCAGATGGCGGTCTTCATCATCGCCCCGCTGACCGGCGCCGTGATCGCAGTCCCCGTGGTTGCCGGGGCTCTGCTGTTGGCCTTCGAGTTTCTCCTGATCTTCAAGCTGTGGCTGCTGACCACCTCGTTCACCCACTACACCCAGGTCCTCGACGAGCAAGTCGGTGAGTTCTTGCCGGCCACGGAGGCCACCGCGGCGCCGGTGCCGTGACCGTCGCACCGGGAAACACCCACGGTCAGTAGTTGGCGAAGGATCGGATGGGCGCCCGGGGACCGTACCGGGGTGCTCGGATGCCGGCCGCCTCCAGCAGCAGGCAGACCCGCCCCCGGTGCCCCCGGAACGGCTCCAGCAACGCCAGCATCCGGGCGTCGTCGCCGCGCGGCTCCCCGGCTAGCGCCCAGGCCACCGTGTTGGGAATGTGGTAGTCGCCGACGCTGACCGCGTCCGGGTCGCCGTACGTGGTCCGGACCACCTCGGCGGCGGTCCACGGGCCGATGCCGGGGATCGCGGTGAGCCGGCGGGTGGCCTCGGCGGCGTCGGCGCACTGTTCCAGCCGTTGCGCGGCGGCGGCCGCGCGACGCAGCGTGTCGGCCCGCCGTTGCTCTACCCCGAACGGGTGGAACACCCAGTAGGGGCTGGCCTCGACCGCCGCCGGCTCGGGCGGCAGCAGCAGCGGCAACGGTCCGGGTGCCGGCTCACGGAAGTGCCGGACCATGGCCGCGTACGCCCGGTACGCCTCCTTGCCGGTGACCTTCTGTTCCAGGACGGCGCGGAGCAGCCGGGGGAAGACCTGGCCGGTGGCCGGCATCCGTAGCCCGTGGTGCTCCCGGGCCAGCCGAGCCACCGCGGGATGCGCGGCGGCCAGGTCGGCGAAGCCGGTCAGATCGTCGCGGAGCCCGGCCACCGCGTCGGCCCGCTCGACCACCCAGTCGGCCCCCGGGCCGTACCCCTCGGCGACCAGGTCACCGGCTTCGGGGCGCAGCCCGAGCGTGGCCGGACCGGCCGGGGTGCGGGTGGCCCACCAGAGGCCGCCGGCGACGATCCGGGCGCACGGGTCGTAGGCGCTGAAGGTGAGGGCGCGGACCGACGCGGCCAGCCGGTAGCCGGCAGGGGGGCGCAGTGTCCGGGTGGCGGCGGGTCCGGCGGGGGTCACCCCGATACTCTGCCAGGCCGGCGAAGGTGTGGCGGAGGACCCTGGGCCCGGGACCGGCGGCAGGGACGGAAGGCTGGCGGCGATCAGCCGAAATGGTGGAACCCGCTCAGCCGAAAAGGTTCACTTGCCGAGCGTGAAGCAGGGACAGTCCGGCGCAAGGGGACGAAATGGACGGCATCCGGCGTTGAGCGGGTGAACCGCCGATATGCCGACGATGAATCCGCTGTTAACGTAACGGCCGCAGTCGTTGTCCGATTGGCCCGTTGCGCGTCTGCCCGGGTCGGCGTGACGGGCGGGATCCGTGGCGGCTGACGGGGAGAAAGTTGGGAAGGGCTGTCAGGGATGCGTGCCGCTGAACTTATCCACGTACCGTCTCCGGCGTCGCCGACCTCACTCTGCCGGCCCTGATCGATGACGGTGCAAGCAGCGGCCGTCAGCACTGACGAGCCGTTCCGATGATCGCGCTCAGGGTCTACCGTCTCCTGCCGCCCGCGGTGCGGCGTCGGCTGCTGGGGCTGCTGCCGCAGCACCGCCGGCTCCGCCTTGTCCATACCCTCACCCGGCCCGGCGGCCGTGACGTCGTGCATCCGGTGGGCGCCCGGGTGACGGTCAGCGAGGGGGGCGTCCGCACCGAGGCCGAAGTGGTGGCCGCCGCGACGCCGCTGGAGATGTGGCACCGCAACCTCGGGGCCGTGACCGCCGCGCTGGAGTCGGCGGGGATCGACTACCACTGCCTGCGCAACGACGACTACCTGCGCAGCTCGATAGCGGTGCTGAAGGACCAGCGGGCCGAGGTGCTGCGCCTGGTCCGCTCCGCGCGGGTGCTCTCCGGTGCGCACGTCCGCACCGTCGAGGTGCGTCCCGGCAGCAACCAGCCCGACCTGGCGCCCACCGAGGTGATCCAGGTCTGGTTCCCGGTCACCGACACGCGGGCGAATGTCGTCCTGGGCGCCCAGTTCGCGTGCGAGATCGAGTTCTGGAGCCGGGCGGACGACGTGGTTCACGCACCCCGGCACAACGCGGTGGTTAACGAGGCGCCGGCCCAGGCGGAATCGGTCCGGGTCGCCGCCGCACTGCTCAGCCACTTCGTCCCCGAGGCTGACGACCACACGTACCGTACCCGCCGTGATCTGGCTGTGCGGGCGCCGGATCGGGTGGGCTTCGCCATCGACGCCGTCTTTACCTGGGTGGACGGATCGGACCCGGAGTGGTTGCGCCGCAAGATGGCCGCCCTGACCTCGCCCGAGGCGCGGCACGCGGTCGCGGCCAACTCCTCGCGCTACCACAACCGAGACGAGCTGCGGTACGCGATGCGGTCCCTCTACAGCTTCGCGCCCTGGCTGCGCAGGATCTTCCTGGTCACCGACAGTCAGCTGCCGAGCTGGCTCGACCCGGCCCATCCGATGATCACGGTCGTGACGCACGCCACACTCTTCGCCGATCTCGGTGGACGGTCGTCGTTCAACTCGCACGCCATCGAGTCGCGGCTGCACCGCATCGAAGGGCTCGCAGAGCACTTCCTCTACTTCAATGACGACGTCTTCCTGGGCCGGCCGGTGCTACCGACCCACTTCTTCCACGCCAACGGGATCGCCAAGTTCTTCCTCTCGCCGGCGCAGTTCGGCCTGGGGGAGGCGAAGCCGAGCGACGCGCCGGTGAACGCCGCCGGCAAGAACAACCGCCGGCACATCCAGCGGCAGTTCGGCGTCACCATCACGCAGAAGATGAAGCACACCCCGTTCGCGCTGCGGCGCAGCATCATGCACCAGATCGAGCAGGTGCTGCACGCGGACGTGATGGAGACGGCCCGGCACCAGTTCCGGCACCAGGGCGACCTGTCCATCCCGTCATCCCTGCACCAATACTGGGCGTACCTCACGGGACAGGCGGTGCCGGGCGACATTGAGTACGAGTACGCCGACCTCGGCCACCCCTCGACGCCGGCCCGGCTCGCCGAACTTCTGGCCAGCCGCCACCGGGAGGTGTTCTGTCTCAACGACACCGACTCGGATCCGGAGGCCTTCGCCGAGCAGGAGCGCATGTTGGCCGATTTCCTGCCGCGCTACCTGCCCTTCCCGGCGCCGTTCGAGCTGCCCGACGACGTGGTCGCCGAGCGCCGAAAGCTCAGCGCGACCGCCCTGTGGCGGCAGTCGCGCGACGTGGACCGGCGCGGCCGGCAGGTCGATGCCCCGACCACGCCTGCCCTCCGGACCGGCCGGCAGGTGGACGCCCAGACCGTACCAGCGCTGCGAGTCGGTCCGCGCCTGGACGCACCCACGCTGCCTTCGATGCGCATCGCCGCCAGCCTGGAACAGCAGCAACTCGCGCCACCCGGCTGGGGGACGGACCCCGATGACCGGCCGGGGCAGCGGCGGGATGGTGGCTGACCAGTCAGCTGACCCCGGTCATGCCCTACGTTTCGACCAGCTCGTCAATTTCTCGCGAACCCCAGTGGAGCTCAGTGTGGTAGGCCGCGCCCCTCAGGTCACGATCATCGTCCCGGTCTACAACGTCGCGGACTACCTGCCCGAGACGCTGGAGTCGATCGCGGCACAGACCGTCTTCGACCGGTGTCACGTCATCCTGGTGGATGACGGCAGCACCGACGGCTCCGACACAATCGCGAAGCAATTCGCCGCCGAGCGCCCGAACGTGACCGCCATCCAGCAGGAGAACGCCGGGCCGGGCGCCGCCCGGAACCGAGCGCTGGACATGGCGTCGACGCCGTACGTCTCGTTCGTCGATTCGGACGACCTCCTGCCGCCGCGCGCCATCGAACTGCTGCTCAAGGCGATCGTCGAGCACCAGGCGAGCATCGCCGTCGGCGACATGGACACCTTCCCCAAGCCCACCGCCTTCCTCTGGAAGAGTCCCTTTGGCAAGGGCGACCGCCTCCTGCAGAGTGTGGTCGACGCACCCGACCTGATCTTCGATGCCGGCCCGTGCCACAAGCTCTATGACCTCGCCCAACTCCGGGCCAACGGGCTGCGGTTCCGGGAGGGGGTCCACTTCGAGGACGCCTTCCTGGCCATCCCGATGCTGCTCAAGGCCGAACGCATCGCCTTGGTCGACGAGGTCGTCTACCAGTACCGCAAGCGCGAGATGGCGACGTCCATCATGGACAACCTGTTCGTCCGCGAGCAGAACTTCTGGGACCACCTGTTGCTCTGCGAGACTGTCGCGGAGCTGCGCCCGGGCCTGGACGTGTTCCGACGCGAGGTGCTGGACCGGTTCCTGGTCCGCAGCTACCAGGGTTTCGCGATGCGCGCCCACCGGCTGTTCGAGGACGCTGATCTTTGGAAGATCTTCGAGGCGTGCAGTCGGATCTACCAGGACCTCGACCCGTCGTTCATCGCCCGGTGGACCCTGGACACCCGACACCGGGTTGCCTATCTGGCCTTTAAATCGTACGACTTCGAGCTGTTCTCGCGCCCGTGGAAGAAGCTGCGCGGCGTCGTCGCCTGCGGTGGTGACCTTTACCTCGACTATCCCGTCACGCCCGCGTTGCTTCCATTGACGAAGGTGACGACGGTGGCCGCTCGTATGGAGCAGGCTCGGCTCTCGCCCTCGGGTGACGTGCTGAAGATTGCGGGCCAGGTGGTGGTCAACGGTCTGCCGATGCGCTCTCCCATCACCACCCCCCTCGGGTTGCGGGTTCGCGGCAGCAGCCTGACTGTGCCGGTCATGCCCGAACGGCGAATGGACAACATGGCCGCGGATGAGGACCAGGAGTGGAGCGGCTTTTCGGCTGAAATCCCGATCAGCCAGTTGCGCACCGGGCAGCACAGCCTGCGGCTCGTGTTCGACACGGAGACCGGTCAGGCATCCCGGCAGTGCCTGGTCTCTGTCGGCTTCCTGCGCGACTCCACCGTGAAGCTGGCCGGCGACACTCGGCTGCTCCCCACCTTCACCGAGCGGGAGAACGCAGCGCTGTTGGTTCAGCAGCAGGGTGGCGCAACCGGGCGACGTCGATGGCGCCGGATGATGATGCGCAAGGACCTGCGGCACGTCGCCTCCCGTGGCCCGTTCTGGAAGTGGCGGCTGCTGCGCATGCTCACCGAGCCGATCATGCGCCAGCGGGACATCTGGCTGATCGGTGAGCGCACGGACACCGCCCAGGACAACTCCTCGCACCTGTTCCGCTACCTGCGGAAGGTGGAGCGCCGGCGCAACGTCTATTACGTGCTGACCAAGGACAGCAAGGACCGCGAGCGGCTGCGCGGGCTCGGCAATGTCGTCACCTACGACTCCTTCCGGCACAAGTTCCTGATGATGCACGCCACCAAGCTGATTAACTCCTACGACATCGACTCGTACATGCTTCCGTCCGGCTGGGAGCGGTCGCGGTTCCTGAAGCACCTGAACTGGCGGGTTGGGGCGTCCCGGGTCTTCCTCCAGCACGGAGTGACCGAGAAGGACGTCAGTGCCGGGCTGCACCGCGCCCGCACCGCCTTCGACCTCTTCGTCACCGTCGCAGGACGGGAAGCGGAGTTCGTGTCGAAGGACCTCGACTACGGGGACCTGGTGGCAAACACCGGTATGCCGCGCTTCGACGCCTTGATTCCCGAGCGAGGGAGACGTCGGATTCTCTTTATGCCGACCTGGCGTACCTACCTGGTCGCCCCGTCGTACAACCCCAACGCCAAGCCGCGAATCGCATTTGACGGCTCGGCGTACCAGACCTTCGTGTCCGAACTGTTTGGCAGCGAGCGGCTGCGTGAGGCATTGCGCCAGCACGGCTACGTGTTGGAACTGCTTCCGCACTACGAGATGCGCAAGGCGCTGGAAGGTATCCTCCCCGAGGCGGACTGCTTCGCAATGGCGGACCAGACCACGAGGACCGTGCAGGACGCGCTGCGCCAATGCGACCTGTTTATCACCGACTACTCGTCCACCGCGTTCGACGTCGCGTATCTCGGCACGCCGCTGATCTACGCCCAGTTCGACGCCGAGGAGTTCTGGACGATCGGCGGTTACCGGAAGGGCTACTTCGAGCACGGGGAGGACGGGTTCGGCCCGGTCTGCGAGACGGCGGAGGAGACCGTGAACGCCATCATCCGGTACCTGGAGAACGGCTGCGTCCGCGAGGAGGAGTACTCGCGGCGGGCGGCGGACTTCTTCGCCTTCCAGGACCGGAACAACTGTCAGCGGGTCGCCGCCGCCATCGCGGCCCTGCCGGGTCCACAGCGATGACGGACGGGCAGCAGCGGGACAACTCCCGGGCGGTCGCCGAACCGTCCCGGTTCGTCGACACGTACCGGCGGCTGCTCAGTCCGCAGGCCCGCCGAGCGATCGCCAGGCGGCTCAGTCCGCAGACCCGGCACCAGGTCAAGCAATGGGTGGCCCAGGTGGCCGGCGGCGAGCAGCCGTCGGTGCGGCGGGGGGAGCGGTTGGCCCGCCGCCAGCCCGAGCTCCTGGCCGGCGGTGACCGGGTCCTGGTCACGGTGGACCGGCGGGCCCGCATCGCCCTGGTCCGCCCGGACGTGTCGCCCTGGTCGGCCCGGGCCGCCAATCTCGCCGCGGTCACCGCGGCGCTCGTCGAGGCCGGAGTGGAGCACTTCGGGGTACGCGGGCGCTCCGACCGGAACGCGGTGGTCGGGGTCGACGCGGCCGACCGGGCCCGGGTGTACGCGGCGCTCGCCGAGGCGTGCCGCCGGGTACCCGGGTACGTCGCCGAAGTCGTTGACGGCCAGCCTCGGTCGTCCGTGCCGGGCTTCGAGCCGCAGGCGTGGCGCCGGCTGGGGAAGGCCGACGTGGTCCGGTTGACCTGGTACTGGACCGAGCCCCGGCACCGGCTGGTGCTCGGCGTGCCGTACGGCTGCGAGCTGGAGTTCTGGACCCGGCGGGAGAACCGGCTGGTCGCCCCGCGACGTAACCTGGCCGCGGCGGAGGTGCCGGCGGTCGGGCCGATTCTCCACGCGCCCGCCGACCTGTTCACCGCGCTCGGACCGGCCGACCCTGCGGTGACCGTCCGGACCCGGCCGGAGTTCGCGATCCGGCGCCCCGACGACGTGACGTTCCCGATCGACGTCGTCTACACCTGGGTGGACGGCACCGACCCGGCGTGGCTACGCCGGCGCGCCGAGGCGGCCGGCACGCCGTACCACGCCGAGTCGGCGAACGCGGCCCGGTTCCTCAGCCGGGACGAGCTGCGCTACTCGCTGCGCTCGCTGCACACCTACGCCCCCTGGGTGCGTACCGTCTATCTGGTCACCGACGATCAGGTCCCGCCCTGGTTGGATCCGTCCGCCCCCGGGCTGCGGGTGGTCAGCCACCGGGAGATCTTCGACGATCCGTCGGTGCTGCCGACCTTCAACTCGCACGCCATCGAGAGCCAGCTGCACCACATCGACGGGCTGTCCGAGCACTTCCTCTACTTCAACGACGACGTCTTCCTCGGCCGGGACGTCACGCCCCGGGACTTCTTCCTGGCCAACGGCATCACGAGGTTTTTCCCGTCGCCGGCACTTGTGCCGCCAGGCCCGCCCTCGGCCGACGACATCCCGGCCTCCGTCGCCGGCAAGAACAACCGGGCGCTGATCGCCGAGCGGTTCGGCACGGTCCTGACGCAGAAGATGAAGCACATGCCGCACGCGCTGCGACGCGGCGTGCTGTACGAAATCGAGAAGACCTTCGCGCCTCAGCACCGGGGCACGGCCGGCAACCAGTTCCGCGGCGTCACGGACATCTCTATCGCCTCGTCGCTGCACCACTACTACGCCTTCCACACCGGGCGGGCGGTGCCGGGCGAGTTGGAGTATGCCATCGCCGAGCTGTCCCACCCGGATACGCCTGCGCGCCTGGCGCACCTGCTGGCGAAGCGGGACCGGCACGTGTTCTGCCTCAACGACGCGTACTCCACAGAGGAGGATCTCGTCGCTCAGCTGTCGATCCTCACGCCCTTCCTGGGCACCTACTTCCCGGTGCCGAGCCCCTGGGAGAAGGGTTGACGCCCGTACGTGGGGCCCTGCCGGCCCGTCTCCGGGCCAGACACCGCCCGATCCGCCGAGCGGATCAACGGCGCAGAGAGAAAATGCCGGGCGGCGGCGGAGTGGAGTCGGTGGCGTCGGCGTCGTGCACCACCGCGGCGCCCCCGGCGAACCGGTCCAGCTCCTCGCCGGCCAGCACCCGGCCCGGAAACCAGTCGCCGGCGGCCCGCCGGGTCAACTCCGGCACCGGCGGCTCGACCCGGGACGCGACCAGCACCAGGTTGCCGTAGCGCCGCCCGCGCAGCACCGCCGCGTCACCGACCAGGCAGGCCCGGGGCAGCACCGCCCGGACCGTGGCCACCTGCGCGCGGGCGTGGCGCAGCGGCGGGCCGTCGGCGATGTTCGCCAGGTAGGACCCGCCCGGGCGAAGCACCCGGGCCACCTCGGCGGCGAATTCCACCGAGGTCAGGTGGGCGGGGGTGCGGGCGCCGGCGAAAACGTCCGCCACCACCACGTCGTAGCTGGCGTCCCGGCTCGACGTCAGGGTGGCCCGGGCGTCGGCCACCCGCACCCGCAGGCGGGGGTCGGCGGGCCACGGCAGCGCCCGGCGGACCAGGTCCACCAGGGCGCCGTCCAGCTCGGCCACCCGTTGGGTGGACCCGGGCCGGGTGGCCGAGACGTACCGGGGCAGGGTCAGCGCGCCCCCGCCCAGGTGCAGCACCCGCAGCGGGTTGCCGGCCGGCGCGATCAGATCGAGCGCGGCGGCCAGCCGCCGCACGTACTCGAACTCCAGGTGCGTCGGATCCGCCAGATCCACATGGGACTGCGGCGCGCCGTCCAGCAGCAGCGTCCACGAGCCCGGTCGGTCCGGGTCGGGCGCCAACTCGGCCTGCCCCGTGTCGACCTGCTCGACCACCCGGTCGGTGTCACGTCGGCGGCCCATCAGCGCCGCCCTCGCTGGGCCGCCATGCTCAAACGTCGCTGCAGCAGGCGGGCGTCGCCGAGCCGCGCGCGCAGCGTGCGCTCCAGGCCGCCGATGGGGACCAGGTTCTGTGGGGCCCGCGGGTCCTTGTACGGGCTGGAGGCGAACCGGGGCAGGGTGACCAGCGAGAGGTCGGCCAGCTCGATCGCCTCGGCCTCGGGCAGCTCGGCGGAGCACTCCACCCGCACGATGCCCGCCCAGGGCGCCCCGCCGGCCCCCGGCAGCCGCAAATACCAGGAGTAGCCGCCCCACGCGGTGCCCAGCCGAAACACCGGGCAGCGCTGCCCCGGGGCCAGCCCGGTGACCACCGCGGCCAGCCGGGCGTCCAGATATTGGCTGTGCTGGGACTTGATGTAGCCGAGGGTGCGCGGCAGCTGCCGGCGGCTACGCAGCGGGCCGTCCACCACCAGCAGGTCGCCGTCGGTGCGGGCGGCGTCGGAGACCGCCACCTCCAGCGCGGTCAGCGGGGCCTGCACCGCCGCCGGCAGCTTGCTCAGCTCGCCGGCGCCGCCGACGCGGTGCACCGGGTAGCGAATCTGCCCCGCCACCACGTCCTGCGCCGACGGGCTGGCGGTGAAGAGGCCCCGGCCCACCCGGGTGCCGGCCAGTTGCGCCGCACCGCGCCCCAGGTCGCAGCGGACCACCCCGGCCGCGTACGAGGCGGCGATGCCGGGGAAGGAGCCGCCGTCCTCCTCGGCCGTCCAGATGCTGGCGTCGATCCGGCGTACCCCGTCGACCAGCAGCACCACGTCCGGGGCGGATACGTCACGCCGGACGTCCACCGCGCGCCAGTCCGCCGCCGGCAGCTCGACGTCAGCGTCGACCTGGGCACTGCTCGGCGCCGCCGGTCCGCCCCCGCCGGCGGCCTCGAACGACGCCCCGTACGCCGGATCCCACGCGTCGACGTAGAACCGGGTCACGTCGCACCCGCCGCGCCGTCTTGGCCCCGCCGCGCCGCCCCGCTCACCGGCCGGTCCGTTCCACCCGTGCGGTGCGGGCGTCCTTGCGGACCTCGAAGCGGACCGGGATCCGCTCGGCGAGGGCCGGCACGTGGGTGACCACGCCGACCATGCGGTCGCCCCGGGCGGCCAGGTTTTCCAGGGTGGCGGCGACGGTGTCCAGGGTGGCCGCGTCGAGCGTGCCGAAGCCCTCGTCGAGGACGATCGACTCCAGGCTCGCCGCGCTGGTGGACATCCCGGCCAGCTGCTCCGACAGCGACAGCGCCAGCGCCAGTGACGCCTGGAACGTCTCCCCGCCGGACAGCGTCCGCACCCCGCGCCGCAGCCCGGCGTCGTGGTGGTCGACCACGAAGAACTCGCCCTTGTCGTGCACCAGGTCGTACTGGCCGCCGGAGAGCTCCCGCAGGATCCGCGACGCGCCGTCGACCAGCAGGTCCAGCGCCTCGGCCAGCAGCCAGCGTTCGAAGTTGTTGGCCCGCAGGTGGCCGGCGAGAGCCCGGGCAACCCTGGCCTCCCGCTCGTGGCCGGCCCGCTGTTCACGCAGCTCGGCAGCCTGCTCACGGCGCTCCTGCAGCCGGCGCAGCTCCGCCTCGGCGCGCTCCACCGCCACCGCGGTGTCCCGCAGCGGGTCGCCGGGCTTGGCCAGCCCGGCGGCGGTGAAGAACTCGCCGATCCGCGCCTCGACCTCGCCGGCGGCGGCCTCGGCCGTGCCGACCGAGGCCGCCCGGGCCTCCCGGTCGACGCGTCGGCGGTCGGCCTGCTCGTTGGCCCAGCCGGTCAGGGCCGTCCACGCGGCGGCCACGTCGTCGCGGTCGGCGGCCGGCGGACCGAACCGGGCCAGCCCGTCCCGGGTGGTGTCGAATTGACGCCAGGCGCGGCGCAGCCGCTCCTGGGCCCCGTCGAGCGCGCCCCGGGCCTGGCGGGCGGCCTCGCGGCCGGCGCGCACCGCGCCCGCCGCCTCCTCGAGGGCGCGGCGCAGCCGGGCGTGCTCGGCCAGGCCCTCCCGCAGCGTCTGCGGCGCGGCGGCCTCGGCGAGCTGCTCGTCCAGCTCGGTCAGCCGGACCCGCAGCTGGTCATGCTCGGCGCGGGCGCGCAGCAGCACCCGATCCAGCTCCCGGGCGGCGGCGTCGCGCTCCTGCACCAGCCGCTTGGCCGCCTCGCTGGCCGCCCGGGCCGCCTTGCCGGCCGCGACCGCCCGGGCCACCGCCGACCCGGCGGGCACCGCCGGTACCCGGGACACCTCCTGCTCGCAGACCGGGCACGGGGCGCCGGCGACCAGGTGGGCCCGCAGCGCCACCGCCTGGTCGGTGGCCTTCGCCTCCTCGTGCGCCCGGAACGCCGCCTCCAGCTGCGCCTCGACCCGCTCCGCAGCCGCGCGGGCCGCGGTGAGGGCGACGAGCGCCGCGTCGTGCTCGGCCTGTGCCGTGGTGACCGCCGAGCGGACCGTCGCCGCCTCGCCGGTCAGTTTCTCCCGGTCGCCGTGCGCCTTGAGCAGCAGCCGCAGCGCGCTCTCGTCGCCGGCCGCGGCCAGCTCGCCGCGCAGCTTCTCCTCCCGCTCCTCGGCCAGCCCGACCGCGGCGGTGGCCTCGTCGGCCGCCTCCCGGGCCGCGGCCTCCGCCCGGGCCAGCTCGGCGATCCCGTCCGGCGGGCGCACCCCGGCCAGCACGGTCAGCTCCGCGTCCAGCGCGGCCAGTTCCGCCGCCTGCTCACGCGCCGTCGCCCGGGCCCGCTCCAGCTCCGGTACGGCCACCGCGACCGCCTCGGCCAGGTCGCGCATCCGGTCGACCTGTCCCCGCACGTCGGCCAGGGTCGCGTCGTCGACGTCGGCGAGGCCGCCGAGCAGCTTGTCGACCGTCTCCAGCTTCGCCTCGGCCTGCCCGGCGCGCTCGGTGGCCCGCTTCTGGACCTCCTCGTAGATGCCCAGCCCGAGCAGGTTGACCAGGATCTGCTGCCGGGTGGCCGGCTTGGCGTGCAGGAAATCGGCGAACTGCCCCTGCGGCAGCACCACGCAGCTGGTGAACTGCTCGTACGGCAGCCCGACCGCGTCCAGCACCGCCCGCTCCATCTCGGCCGGGGTGCCGGCGACCACCTCGCCGAGATCCTCCGGGCTCAGCCCGGTGTCGAGCTTCGTGATGTCGAAGCCGGGCGGCATGAGCTGGAGCCCGGCGTTGGCGGTCTTCACCGTGCCCCGGCCGTCCCGGCGGACCACCCGGGTGGCCACGTAGCGGTCGCCGGCGGACTCGAAGACCAGCCGGACCCGGGCCTCGTTCGCCGACGGGGCGAGGGCGTTGGCCAGACCCCGGGCGCCGCCCCAGCGGGGCACCGTGCCGTAGAGGGCGAAGCAGATCGCGTCCAGCACCGTCGACTTGCCGGAGCCGGTCGGCCCGACGAGCGCGAAGAAATCCGCGTCGGTGAAATCGACGGTGGTCTCCTCGCGGAAGACGGTGAAGCCGGCCATGTCCAGCCGCATCGGCCGCATCAGTGGTCGACCTCCTCGAGCAGCTCGTCGAAGAGTTCCTGGACGCCGTCGTCGGCGTGGCCCCGGCTGCCGAGGTAGTCGGCGAACAGCTCCCGGGGCGAGCGGCCGGCCCGCTGGGCGGTGCGGGTGCCGCTGCCGGGCGCGGGCACCAGCTCCGGGTCGATCCGGATCTCCAGGGCCCGGGGCAGCAGCTCCTGCACCTCCTCGCGCAGCCCGGCCCGGGGCTGCTCGCGGACGTACACCCGCAGCCAGCCGTCGGGCGGGTCGATCTCGGCGAGCTGGGCCAGGGTGCCCCGGACCGTCCGCAGCGGGGTGGCGCCGGGCACCGGCACCTCCCGGACCCGGGCGGCCGTCGTCGCGGTCACCTCGATGAGGGTCACCGAGCCGACATTTTCCTGCTCACCGAAGTCGACGGCGAGCGGGCTGCCGCTGTAGCGGATCGGGCACGGGCCGATGACCCGCTGCGAGCGGTGCAGGTGGCCCAGCGCCACGTAGTGCGCGTTGCCGGGAAACACCGTGGCCGGCACCGCGTAGCCGAGGACGGTGTGCGCGTCCCGCTCGCCGCCGCCGGTGCTCGCCCCGACGACGGTCAGGTGCGCGGTGACCAGGTGCACCCGGTCGGGCTCGGTGAACCCCTCGGCCAGCCGGGCCAGGACCCGCCCGAGGTGGTCGGCGTACGTCTGGTTGGCCTCGGCGGCGGTCAGTTCGTACATTTCCACGGCCCGGACGGCGTACCGCTGGGACAGGAACGGCAGCGCGGCGAGCTGCCAGCGTTCGCCGTCGGCGGTCACCCCGTCGATGACGTGCTCGGACGGGTTGTCGCGTACGCTGCCGCGCAGCGTGATGCCGGCGGCCTCGGCCCACGGACGCAGCGCGTCCAGCGCGGGCCCGTTGTCGTGGTTGCCACCGATCGCCACCACGTCCGCCCCGGTGCGCCGCAGCGCGGTCAGCGCCCGAGTGACCAGCCGGGTCGCCTCCGAGGTGGGTGCGGCGGTGTCGTACAGGTCGCCGGCCACGATGACCAGGTCGGGCCGCTCGGCGACGGCGATCTCGATCACTTGGGCGAGCACCTGCTTGTGCTCGTCGGCGCGGGACTGCCCCTTGAGGACCTTGCCGACGTGCCAGTCAGAGGTGTGCAGGATCTTCACGGGTGGTCACCGCCTCATCAGAACGGGATGTCGTCGTCGGAGCCGCCCGACCCGACTACGGCGAACGGGTCGGCGGACTGGGTGATCGACCGCAGTGTCTGCGAGGGCGCCCGGCCGGCCTCGGAGACCCGGGTGGCCCAGGCTGGGAAGGGGAACTCCAGGCAGAGCGGCACGGGAATGTCCGGCTGGTTGACGAACATGGTGCCCGGCTTGGCCAGCAGCGCCCGCTGCCGCTGGGCGGGCGGGAGGAAACCGTATTCCGGGCGGGACGCCTCGGCCGGGTCGAGCCGGCCGACCACCCGGATCGCCGAGTTGGTGACGATCCGTCGCTCCACCTCGCTGGCGGTCTGCTGCGCGCCGACCAGGATCACCCCGAGCGAGCGGCCCCGCTCGGCGATGTCCAGCAGCACCTCCTTGATCGGGGAGGAGCCCTCGCGCGGGGCGTACTTGTTGAGCTCGTCGAGGACGACGAAGAGCAGTGGCTTGGCGGTGCCGGCCTTCTCCTTGCGCTCGAACTCGCTCTTGAGCGTCACACCGACCACGAAGCGTTGCGCCCGGTCGGGCAGGTTGTGCAGGTCGACCACGGTGACCTGGGCGCTTTCCGACGTGTTGATCGAGTGCGGGCGGCGGGTGGCGAGGTCGCCGCGGATGAGCCGGCCGAGGTCCTTCTTGCTGCCGATCAGCCGGCGGGCGAACGCGTTGACCGTGCCCAGGCCGACCGCGCTGCCCGCCCAGTCGCCTCGGGTCTCGTCGTCGTTGAGCTGCTCGACGATGTGGTCGACCAGGTCGGCGTACGAGCCGAGCCGGACGCCGTCGAGGCTCACCCCGCCGTCGGCCGGCTGGGCATACCGGGCCAGGTGGGCGGCGACCGAGTGGACCACCATGGTGTATTGCTGGCGCTCGTCGTCGGCGTCGGCGAATACGTAGGGCAGTAGGCGGTCGGCGCAGAACTCGCTCAGCGTCCAGTAGAAGCTGTCGACGCCGGTGTGCCGGCTGCTCACGTCCGGTGTGCCGGAGGAGTCACCGACCCGGGGCGGCGCGTAGACGCGGACGTCGGGAAAGGCGCCGGCGGTCAGCCCGAGCTGCGCGTAGCCGGCGCGGGTGGTGTCGTCGAGCCGGGCGTTGGGGTGGTCGAGGAAGAGCAGATCCTCGCCCTTGACGTTGAAGATCAGCGCCTTGGCGTTGACCGCGTCGCCGCCGAGCACCCCGGAGCGGAAGACCGAGTAGAGCAGGAAGGTGGCGAAGCTGGTCTTGGTGGCCACCCCGGAGATGCCGGAGATGGAGACGTGCGCGCCGCGGGTGCCGTCGAGGAAGTCGGCGTTGAGGTAGACCGGGACGCCGTCGCGGCCCATGCCCATCGGGATGCGCCGCTCCATCCGGTCGAAATGCAGCGCCCGGGCCCGGGCGTCGCCCTCGGCCCGGTGCACCACCGCGCCCGGGGTGGGCGGCACGTAGAGCTCCGGGTCGACCCGGGTGGTGGTGACCTCGGCGGCCTCCTGCACCTGGGCGGGCAGCGTGCCGTCGGCGATGGCGAAGACGTCGGAGTCGAACTGCGCCCCCTCGTGCCGGGCGCGCACCTGGGTGACCACGCCGGCGATCGTCACCGGCTCGCGGTCGGGCAGCTCGCGGCGGGTGACCACCACGTCGTCGAGCTGCAGGTAGCTGCCGGGGGAGACGGCGGTCCAGAAGGTGAGAGGGGTGGCGTCGGCGGTGCCCAGCACCCGGCCGACCTCGTCGCCCGGGCCGTCGAGCAGGTCGTCGGTCATGGGGTCTCCGGTCGGCTGGTCGTCTCGGTCGCGGGGCACGAGGAGCATCCTGCCCGAGGGATGCGACAGGTTGCCACGCGACGCGGCGGACGCCACGCCGTGGGTCGGACTTCCGCTTCGACAGGTGGTGAACCGGACACGAAAAGTAGTGGGAAAAATCTTGGTCGTAGGGCGTGACAGACCGGGGCCCCATGCCGCAAGAATGTGTAACAGCGCCATCGAGGATCTTCCCCTTATCGATGCCTCGTGCGCCGTCGGTCGATGACCCCCGTCGATCGGCAGTCCTAGTGAAGGTAGGAACTTCATGCGCCGTACCCCCCTCCTCGGCGGGCTGGCCGCGGTCGCCCTGCTGGCGACCGCCGTCAACGTCCCGGCAACCGCTTCTGCCGCCCCCGTCTCCGCCGACGCGTTCACCCGCGCGGTGACCCACCTCAGGGCCCACGAGGGCAATGGCCTCGTCGATGACGGCCAGACGTTCACGCTGAAGAACGTCCAGACCGACGCCGACGGCACCGAGCACGTCCGGCTCCACCGCTACCTGGACGGCCTGCCGGTCCTCGGCGGCGACACCGTCGTGCACCTGGGCAAGGGCGACGCCTGGCGGGGCGCCAGCCGGTCCCGCGCCGGGGCCGCGGTCCGGGGCGCCAAGGCCCGGATCGGCACCGTGGACGCCGGCCGCATCGCGCTCGCCACCTCCACCGCCGCCGGCCGCCGGGTCGACGGCAGCCAACTCGTCTACGACGCCACCGAGACCGGCACCGCGCTGGCCTACCAGGTCGTCGTCAGCGGCCTGTACGCCGACGGCACCCCGAGCGAGCTGCACGTGCTGGTCGACGCCACCACCGGCAAGGTCCGCGACAAGTGGGAGGGCGTGCACAGCGGCACGGGCAACACGTTCCACTCGGGCACGGTGACCGTGGGCAGCACCCAGTCCGGCAGCACGTACCAGCTCGCCGACAGCACCCGCGGCGGGCACAAGACGTACGACCTGAACGGCGGCACCAGCGGCACCGGCACCCTGGTCACCAGCACCAACAACGTCTTCGGCAACGGCGCCCTGAGCAACCGGCAGACCGCCGCCGCCGACGCCGCCTACGGCGCGCAGGTGACCTGGGACTACTACAAGAACACGTTCGGCCGCAACGGCATCCGCAACGACGGCAAGGCCGCGTACAGCCGGGTGCACTACAGCTCCAACTACGCCAACGCGTTCTGGCAGGACTCCTGCTTCTGCATGACCTACGGTGACGGCAGCTCCGGCTGGTACCCGCTCACCTCGCTGGACGTGGCCGGGCACGAGATGACGCACGGCGTGACCAGCGCCACCGCCGGCCTCGTGTACAGCGGTGAGTCCGGCGGCCTCAACGAGGCCACCAGCGACATCTTCGGCACGCTTGTCGAGTTCTACGCGAACAATTCCAAGGACCCGGGCGATTACCTGATCGGCGAGAAGCTGCGCACCAACGGCACCCCGCTGCGCTACATGGACAAGCCCTCCAAGGACGGCAACTCGGCCGACTGCTGGACCAGCACCGTCGGCAACAAGGACGTGCACTACTCCTCCGGCGTGGCCAACCACTTCTTCTACCTGCTCGCCGTGGGTAGCGGCTCGTCGACGTACGGCAACAGCCCGACCTGCAACAACAGCACCGTGAAGGGCATCGGCAACGCCAAGGCCGGCGCGATCTGGTACCGCGCGCTCACCGTCTACATGACCTCGCGGACCAACTACGCCGGCGCCCGCACCGCCACCCTGAACGCCGCCAAGGACCTGTACGGCAGCACGAGCACCGAGTACAACACCGTGGCCGCCGCCTGGTCGGCCGTCTCCGTCAACTGATCCTGCTGAACCGGGGCCGGCGGCACTCCTTTGCCGCCGGCCCTCCGCTGGGTCCTGTTCCTCGTCGTGCGATCGAAGGATCAGGCGGCGGGGGCGGAGCCGGCGGGCGGGGCGTCGTCCGGGTCGCGGGCGTAGCGGAGCAGAAGCACCCCCTCCGCGGCGGTCAGCACGTGGCGCAGCGGCAGCCGGCGCGGTGGGCTGCCGTCCCCGGCGGTGATCCGGGCCGGTCCGGCCCCGGCGAGCAGTGGCGCCACGGTCAGGCACAGCTCGTCCACCAGGTCGGCCGCGGTGAGCGCGCCGAACAGCTGCGGGCCACCCTCGCAGAGCAGCTGGCCCAGCCCGCGTCGGTGCAGCTCGGCCAGGCCGGCGGCGAGGTCCACCCGGTCCTCGCCGCACCGAACCAACTCGGCCACCTCGGGCAACCCGGGTGGCGGCTCGGCGCCGGCCCGGGTGAGCACCAGCGGTCGGACCGGCGCGTCGGCGAAGGCCGCCTGGGCGGGGTCCAGGTCGAGCGAATTGGAGACCACCACCAGGGTCGGGTATTCGGCCATGCCCTGCTCCCGGCGCCAGGCCCGGCGCGCGGCGTCCAGCCGGACCGCCCGGTAGCCCTCGTGGCGCAGCGTGCCCGCGGCCACCACGAGCCCGTCGCAGAGCATCCGCAGCAGGCCGAAGACCCGCTTGTCCGGCTCGCCGGAGAGCCCGGCGGAGTAGCCGCCCAGGGCAACCGCGCCGTCGGCGCTGGCCACGAAGTTCGTCCGCAGGTGGGGTCGGGGCGCGCGGCCGTAGAGCGCGGCCAGCTCCGGGTCGGTCAACGGACCGCTCGAGGGCGTCGGCCAGACCCGCGTGATCGGCGATTTGGCCATCATCCGCCGGTCGGACCGGTGACCGGAGGTGCCGGTTCGGGGGTACGGTGCTGGCAGTCGCACCACTTCCGGCCTGGACAGTCGTCGTGCCGCCGTTCCCGGCACGCTCGGCAGATCATGCTGGCAGCTTATGCCGAGGGAGGATGGGACAGCATGCCGCGTCAGATCTTCCAGCTCAAGGTGTCGCTGGCCGGGGTCCGGCCGCCGGTGTGGCGGCGGGTGCTGGTCCCCGGCGGCTACACCCTGGACCGGCTGCATCGGGTCGTACAGCACGCGATGGGCTGGCGGGACTGTCACCTGCATTCGTTCGACATTGATGGGCATCAGTATGGCGAGCCCGATCCGGAGGGTGAGCTGGCGCTCCGCGACGAGCTGGACGTCCGGCTGGACTCGGTGGTGGGCAAGGGCAGTCGGTTCCGTTACACCTACGACTTCGGCGACTGGTGGGAGCATGACGTGGTGGTGGAGGACGTCTGCACCGCCGACCCGGACGAGCGCTACCCGTCCTGCCTGCACGGGGAGCGGGCCTGCCCGCCAGAGGGCGTCGGTGGCCCGCCCGGCTATGCCGTGCTGCTCGCCGCGCTCGCCGATCCGGCGCACCGGGAGCACCGCTCGATGCGCGAGTGGGCCGGCCCCGGCTTCACCCCGGACGCCTTCGACGCCGCTCGGGTCAGCACCCTGCTGCGCCGCTTCTGCTGACCGCTCCTGAATTCTCCGAGCGGCGGCGCGGTAACGATCTGGGAACGCTCCCATAGATCTATTGACACCCCTGGTGCCTGCCGGCAATCTCATGGGAGCGCTCCCGGCAGTGGTCTGGATCTCATTCCTGCCCGCACCCGGGTCGCCGCCGGTGGCCCCACCTTGGGCCGCCGGTGGCGAGACGCGCGACAGGCACCCCACCACATGACACAGCCTCACCATCGAAAGAGGGGTCTCGGATGAGCGTCCCATTCCGTCGTCGTCGGCTCGCGACCGTCGCGCTCGCGTCCGTGGCGGTGCTCGTCGCCGCCACCGCCTGCAGCGATAGCAAGTCGGGCGACGACAAGAGCGACGGCCCGATCACCCTGGTCGTCGACATCTTCGGCGACCAGGGCTTCGGCTACGAAGAGCTCTACAAGCAGTACGAGGCGGACCACCAGAACATCAAGATCCAGGAGCGGGGCAAGGGCCTCGGCGTCGGGGACTACAACACCCGGCTGACCCAGCAGATCACCGCCGGCTCCGGTGCCGGCGACGTGGTGGCCCTGGAAGAGGGCACCATCGTGCAGTACTACGCGCAGACCGACAAGTTCCAGAACCTGGCCAACTACGGCGCGAACGACCTCAAGGACAACTTCCTGCCGTGGAAGTGGGAGCAGGGCACCACCCCGGACGGCACGGTGCTCGGCCTCGGCACCGACGTCGGCTCGATGGCGGTCTGCTACCGCAGCGACCTGTTCAAGGGCGCCGGCCTGCCCACCGACCGCGAGGAGGTCGGTGCGCTCTGGCCCACCTGGGACGCCTTCATCGAGGCCGGCCAGAAGTTCGCCGCCGCCGACAAGAAGCACAAGTTCGTCGACTCGGCGACCAACTTCTACAACGTGGTGCTGATGCAGAAGGCCGGCGACGGCAGCGGCTACACCTACTACGACAAGAGCAACAAGCTGGTCATCGGCGAGAACCCGGACATCAAGGCGGCGTACGACCTCACCACCAAGATGATCGCGGCGGGCCTGTCCAACAACCTCCAGTCGTGGTCCAACGAGTGGAACGCCGGTTTCAAGAACGGCACCTTCGCCACCATCGCCTGCCCGGCCTGGATGACCGGTGTGATCAAGGGCAACGCCGGTGACTCGGCGGCCGGCAAGTGGGACATCGCCAAGGCGCCCGGCAACGGTGGCAACTGGGGCGGCTCCTTCCTGGCCGTGCCCAAGTCGAGCAAGCACCCCAAGGAGGCCGCCGAGCTGGCCAAGTTCCTGACCAGCGCCAAGGGCCAGGTTGAGGCGTTCAAGGCGGTCGGCAACCTGCCGTCCTCGCCGCAGGCGCTGGCCGACGCGGCGGTCGCCGCCGCGACCAACGACTACTTCAGCAACGCCCCGACCGGCAAGATCTTCGCCGCCGGTGCCACCGAGCTGAAGCCGGTCTACCTCGGCCCGAAGAACAACGCGGTCCGCACCGAGGTGGAGAACACCCTGCGCGCCATCGAGCAGGGCAAGTCCGCCGAGGAGCAGTGGCAGGCGGCGCTGAAGAACGGTGCGGCCGCCGGTAAGTGATCCGGCCGCCCCGGCCGCGGGGGGGGGGGGGCCGGCCCGGCGGGGGCCGCCCCCCCCCCCGCCCCTGGGGGCCCACGGCCCAGCCGACGACCTGGCTCGACACCGTCAC
>NZ_JBEYIX010000075.1:0-21758 GCF_040636055.1 Micromonospora sp. NPDC006766
ACCCGCCGCGCTCCCGCCCCGCCCGCCGCGCCGCGGGGCGGCTGCCCCGCGGGCTGGGGGGTGTCGACGACGACGTGGCGGCCTACCCGGCGGGGGCCGCCGCGGCGCGCCGCGGCGGCACCTCTGGACGATGATCCGGTCAGCGGCGACACTGACCTTCTGGCCGTGACAGTCGGGGCGGGATGGAGGCAATGGTGCGGGCAGCGCCGATCGCCGGCCGGTACGAGCGGGTCGAGGAGATCGGCTCCGGGGGCATGGGGCAGGTCTGGCGCGGCTACGACAGCGTCCTCGACCGCGAGGTCGCCATTAAACTCATCCGCGCCGACGCCGTCCACACCCCAGAGCAGGCGGAGGAACTGACCAAACGGTTCCGCCGCGAGGCCCGCGTCACCGCACGTATCCAGCACCACGGCGTGCCCCAGGTGTACGACGCGGTCCTCGACCGCTCCTACGACCGGCTCTACCTGGTGATGGAGTTCGTCCGCGGCACCACCCTGCGGGCCTTCATCGACCCGCAGCAGCCACTGCCGGTCACCTCGGCCGCCGCGATCGCCGCGCAGATCTGCACCGTCCTCTCCCACGCCCACGCCATCCCTGTCGTGCACCGTGACCTCAAACCCGACAACGTCCTGGTCACCGCAGACGGGGCGATCAAGCTCCTCGACTTCGGCATCGCCGCCATCCTGCGCACCGATGTCACCCGGCTTACGTCGACCGGCAGCGCCCTCGGCACCCACCACTACATGCCGCCCGAGCAGATCCAGAATGCGCAGATCACGCCACAGAGCGACCTGTACGCCCTCGGCTGCGTCCTGCACGAACTCCTCGCCGGCCGACGGGTCTTCGCCGGCGGCAGCGACTTCGAACTGTGGCGCCAGCACGTCACCGAGCCGCCGCCGCACCTGCGGGCGATCCGCCCCGACGTGCCCGAAGCGATCGAGGAACTGGTCCTCGATCTGCTGGCCAAGGCCCCCGAGGACCGGCCCGCAGATGCCTACGACGTCTACGAGCGGCTGCTGCCTTTCCTGCCCCTAGCCGGATCAGCACCGCCCGCCTCCGACCCCGCACGCAGCACCATGCCCGACCCGACGCTGGTGTACCGCCGACCCAACGCACCACGTCGCCGACCTGAGCCCGCGCCTGTGGTCCCGGCGCCACGGAGCGAGTCAGCCGCTGACCCGGCGGCGATCCTGAGGACCGGGGTTCGAGACGCGATCAAGGCCGCCGTGTCGCAATCCGACGAACTGCTGGACGACGAACGCTTCGCCCAGGCCGCGGAGGTGCTCGAGCAGGTGATCGGCCCCGCCAGCGCCGCGCTCGGCGCCGAGAGCCCCCGCGTACTTGGACTGCGTTCACGGCGAGCCGCCATTCTCGTCATCGGCGGGGACTTCCGGCGCGCGCTGCCGGAGTTCGACGCTCTCGCCGCCGCGTACGCCCGCACCGCCGGCCCCACCAGCGAAGACGCGTTGGAATGCCTCCGGCAGGCAGCCCACTGCCGGGCCGAACTCGGTCACGCCACCACAGCCCTACGCCAGTTCCGGCAGGTGCTGACCTATGTATGCGCCGCCTCCGGCGACGCCTCCCCCACCGCTCTCGACCTACGCCGCAACATCGGCATGCTGCTGCTTTCCGAAGGGAAGGCCACGGAGGCCGCGGACGAGCTGCAGCCGCTGCACGACGACCTCTGTGTCGTCTACGGCCCACAGCACGAGGAGACGCGGGAAGTCGCCGACGTGCTTGCCCGGCTCCGGTTCGCCGCTGGCGAATAGGTCGACCAACGCACTTACCGCAGTCGTCGTGCGCACTTTTCGCCCTCGACAAGCAAGAACCCGCAGGTCAACGCGACGAGCTCGCTCTGAGGCCCGCGATCGCGAGCCAAGTCGGGTCACTCATCGGAAAGTGGCTGTTCCTCAGCAAGAAGCGGATGCGGCTCACCCGAAAGCGCGGACAACGCCCGTGCAACATCGTAAATATCTGCCTTGACGTAGGTACTCGTCACACCGGCGTCCGAACGACCGTTATGGCCGGCATACGCTCGAGCGATAGCGTATCCGAAATTCCGTTCAACCCAGGTCAAGGTGGTATGCCGTAGCCAATGTGTCGATACCTGCTGGGCTTGGACCCAAGGCAGGCGACGCCCCAGTCGCTGCCAGAGATGATCGTAGCGACGGCTCGTCAATGGAGCGCCCGACCGGTATCTGAGCAGTTGCGTACCGTCACCGATCTTCCCACGCTCATCGTAGTGCCGGACAAGCATACGCAGCATAGAAGGGGAAACGGGCTGCCAGCGAACCGTCCCTCCCTTCTCGCTGAGCCGAATGCAGCAGTTGTCGAGGTCCAAGTCCGCTCGGTCCAGACCCAGTGCTCCACCCCGCCGGCAGGCTGTTTCGATGTGAAGTCGCAGGATGAGGGAGTCGAGGTGCGGATCGTTCCCTGTACGCCCTGCGAGTTCCACTATCCGCGCAAGCTGACGTTCCGTTAGGGCGTGTCGATTGCTCGGCAGCCTTCGGGGCTTGGCCACCCGTCGAGCTGGATCTTCTGCCTCGGCAATCAAGCCGTCGGCAACCGCGAATGCGTAGAGGCAGCGAAGGGCAGAGACCGTGTGTTCAGCCGCCGATCGGCCACCGCGCGAGTTGCTACGCACGACTGCGCTGGCGCGGATCTGCTCGACAAGCGCCGAGATCTCGGATGGTGTTGGGTCGTTCAGTTTGCGCTCACCCCAGCACTGCTCGATTCGCTTCCAGTAGCTCTCGTAAAGTCGGCGGGAGCCTGGAGCAACGGCCACCGATACGCGCTCGATGTAGTCGCGAAAGGTCGGGATTCCCGGCGGTTCGCCGATTGCCGACGGTCCAGGCGACCTATCACCGGGAATCCGCGCAAGAATCGACCGCAGGGCGGCTACCTCTTGGTTGGTTAGTCCATTCGGCAACGGGCCGGTCATGTAACACCACCTGAGCCATTGTCAATGAAAGTCGCGAGCGCAGATTCCACAAGATCCATGGTGCAAAGGATGACCACCCCTTCCTCCCTCCGTGCCACCACCAAGAGTTGTTCCCCAGCCGACAGCTCGGCCGAATGCCTGATGGGAGAGAGTACGCGGAGATGTCCCTGTGCTGTAACCAGACATGTCCCGTCCTCGCCGCGCTGGATCATGATGAAGCCCTCCCCCACTTTGCCGTTCAGCGAGTCGTCCGGTCTCCACCCCATTGCGTGGACCGGGGCTCGATCCGCAAGCCGCCCTCGCGCGTCCATAATAGTGAGGCAGTATTTCCATTGGGGAAATTTCGCGGACCCACGTCTTTGAGAAGCCGCTGGGAGACCGATGGCTGACAGCAATGATGTTGGGGTGGTCGGCCGCCTCGCGTCCTCGCCTCCTCCGGATGCCGCATTCGCAAGCATCATCGCTATGACTCCCCGCACATCTATTCACTGATTCTGGTTCTCGGCGACCTCGGCCGCCGACTTGCTGGTTCGAGGAGGTCACATCCGCTAGGCATCCTAGGATGTCAGTGATCTGCTCGAGAGCCAAGCTCTCAGGTCCCATCGCATCGATGCAGCGCGCTTCCTTTGAGCGACTACTGGCGGTGCGGGAGCTTGGGGCCCTCGCAAGCGCGGGCCCCAAGCTTGGCTCACCAGTCGCCGACGGCAGTGAATCCGTAGTACTTGCCCATGTCGATGCGGACCCAGACGTAGAACTTGGTGCCGTCCTTGACGTTGGTGGCGAGGTTGCGCCACTGGCCGACGGGCACGTGCGTCCAGTAGTTGCAGGTGGCGCGTCCGTAGAAGTTGATGCAGGCGTCGAGCGGGCCGTAGTCCTTGCCGTTGCCGGTGTTGCGGACCTGGATGTCCCTGCATTTGCTGGTGGTGCGGTAGTAGCTGGGGTACTTCGGGTAGCTGATGATCTCGACGCCGTTGTACTGCATGAAGGCGTCGGCGGCGCCGAACTTGGCGCTGTAGGGCGCGGCGCGGCAGCCGGCGGCCTGGGCGGGTGTGGAGACTCCGACGAGGGCGGTGGTGACAGTCGTCAGGGTGAAGGCCGCCGCGGCCAGCCGGGTCAGCCGTCGGTGTGTCCGTGCGGGTGTGCGCGTGGGCATGTGTCCTCCCTGGTTGGGTTGGGTAGGGCGGCAGCGGCCGGGGGGACGTCGGCGTGCTGGCGCGATGAGGGTTCGTGGCCGGGCGTCGGGTGGCCGGCGGTGAGGGCGAGGCAGTACGGGTCGGGGTGAAACGCCGGGGTGGGTTGGCGGGTGCTGTAGTAGCGGCTCCAGGAGGGGTCCTGTGGAGTCATCGGATAGGAGTTGAGCCAGCTCCAGTCGCCCACGACGACGCGTCCCGCTGCCTCTTCGTGTTGGACGAAGCGGGCGAAGGCCCGGCTTTCGCGGTGGTGGTCGGTGATGGAGACGCCGGCGGATTCGAAGCTGTGCAGCACGGCTTCGTGCAGGGTGAGCAGGGCTTTGTCGGTGCGTAGCCGGTCGCGGTTGCCGAGGCCCAAGCCGGCGATGATGGCGGGGAGTTGGTGGTAGCGGTGTTCGTCGGCGAGGTTGCGGGTGGCGATCTCGGATGCCATGAAGGTGCCGCTGAACGGGGCGGGGAACTGCAGGCCACCGAAGTGGAGAGCCATGTTGCTGATGACGGGTACGGCGGGCCAGCGCAGCCCGAGATCGGCAATCCACGGGTGATCGGGATGCTGGATCGGCACCTCGAGGATGTGCGCCGGGTCGGCCGGTAGCAGGTGCAGGCCCCCGTCGTTGGTGGCGGCGATCCAGGGCAGGATGTCGAACGGGCCGCGCCGAGCGGGTCCTGGCCAGCCGAGGTCGGTGGCCAGGCGGGTCAAGGCCAGGTTGGCGGGGTCGCCGAGGACGCCGTCTCTGCTGGGCCAGGCTGCGTAGCGGGCCAACTGCGGGCTGATGATGCGCACCGGTGGCGGGCTGGTGTGTGTGGCGGGTGCGAGGACGGTGATGACGGAGCGGATCCGTCCGTCGTTGGTGGCTTCGTCGAGGTGAGCGGCCAGTTCCCGGCCCACATCGTGCAGCGTGCTGATTTGGCGGCGGTCGCGGACGATGAGGCTGGGCCAGCGCAGCCGGCCGATGCAGCGGCCGGAGTTGCGCCAGGCCACCCGCGCCGCGTAGGCCAGCTCGTCATAGGTCGGCCGCCACGTCCCGGTCGCGCAAATTTGGGCGCGCACCTCTCGCCAGCGGCGCGCGAGGCCGGGCAGCTCTAACTCGTCGTGCCGTTGGCGGAGGAAGGCGTGGGCTTGGTTTGGCAGCTGGTCGTGGGGCATGTCCGCCCGTCGGCGCACGGTCGATGGCGCAGTCATCGGTCACCGATCCTCGGAATCGTGGACGTGGCGGTTGCGGAAGACGTGTTGGTCGCGGCCGTGGAGGAGGTAAGGGGTTCCGGGTGTCGCGCCGGTGCCTGGTCGTTCGGTGCCGAGCATTCGTACGGCGAGGCGGTAGTGGGTGCGCCGCCACTGGTGCACGGCGGCGGCGAACTGCCGCATCCCGTCGGCCAGAATGGGCGTTTGCGCGAGAGCTCGGTGGTCGGCGCGGATGGCGTCCAGGGCGTCGTCGAGGCTGCGCTGTCCGTTGCTGACGCGGGCGTACACGTCGGGCACGGACAGGTACGCCACCGAGTGCAGACGCTGCGGGTCGGGTGTGCGGCACAGGGATTCGATCAGCTTGTAGGCGCGGGACTGGATGGCGCTTGCCCCGTCGGTGTAGACGCGGAAGGCGTGGAACGCCGCCGGTTGCATGGTGGCCAGCAGCGACCACAGCGGTGCGGTCTCGCGCAGGAGCGACGCCGCGAAGGACAGGCGCGTGCCAGCTGCGGGCAGACGTTCTTCGTCTACGGCGGTGATGGCCGCGGTGAGGTCCACGGCGAGCAGAGCGAGGGTGGATTCGAAGGCTTGCAGGACCCGGATGAACAGGTACTCGTCGTGGACGCGCTCGACCGGCAGCATGGTGGTCCGCAGCATCAGCCGGTCGGCAGCGGTGCGATCGATTGCGGCCAGCGCGGTCAGGCGGCGGGCCAGCGTCGCCGGATCGTTGGCGGCAGGGATGTCGAAGCTGAGCCGGCGCAGTGCGGGTGCAGCGGCGCGCACCGCGTGTCGCACCCGTTTCCTGATCACCTCCGCATCGGGACGCATCTGGGGCAGCGGCGCCTTGGTGCTGTCGAGGGCGCGCAGCTCGAAGGTGATGAGGTCGGTCAGGAGCAAGGCGTGGAGGTGGTCGCGGCGGGCCAGCAGTTGCTCTGCCGGTTCGGCGTTGCTGCCAGGGTCGGGCATGGGTAGGAGGGGCAGGGCGAGGTAGGTGCGGTAGTCGTACCTGCCGTCGACCTTGTCGAGGGCGACGGCCAGGAATTCGGCCAGGTATGCGCGCGGCCCGGACACCTCGGGCAGGCGCTCACGGGCCGAGCACAGCGCCGTCGTCCACGCCTCGGGGACGAAGTGCTTGCCGTAGTAGAGGTAGGCGTCGACGACAGCGTCGTAGGGGAAGCGGTGTGTGGTGGGCCGGCAAAGGGCCAGCCAGCGGTGCAGCGGTTCGGGATTCATCGGACCGCTCCAGGGCGGGTGCGGCTGCGGCAGCGGTACGCGGCGATCGCCTCGCATACGGCGTCGATGTCCTCGTTCGTGGTGTAGGCGTGCATGGCCAGGCGCAGGACACCGCTACGGGGCGCGGCGATGACGCCGCGGTGCCCGAGCCAGGCGGCCATCGCCTCCGCGCGTGGCTCGACGAGCGCCAGGTGAGCGCCTCGCGCGTCGGCATTGGTGGCCAGGCGCACGAGCTCGCCCTGGGCGGTCAGCCGCTGCGCGGTCGTGGCGATCAGCCGCCGGGTGTGGTGACGTACCTGCCGCAGGTCGAGGTGACCGATCAGGGACAGGCCGGCGACGGCGGCGTAGACGGCGGTTGCGGCGGGGGTGCCGGTCTCGTAGCGGCGGGCGTGCGGGGGCGAGTCCAGGACGGTGGTGCGGAAGGCGTGGGGGTCGGTGCGGCCGAGCCAGCCGGTGAGCGCCGGCGGCGGACCGCCCGGATGCCGGACGTAGAGAAATGCCAGGCCGGGCAGTCCGAGCAGATATTTGCCGGTGCCGGTGACGAGGTAGTCGCAGCGCAGGGCGTCGACGTCGAGGGGGATGACGCCGGCGGCCTGGTAGGCGTCGACGAATACGGCCGCACCGGCGTCGTGCGCGGCATCGGCGACACGTGCCACGTCGAGGCGGGTGGCGTCGCGGTAGGTGACGGCGGGCACCGACACCAGCGCGGTACGGGGTGTGATCGCCGATAGGTAGTCGCCGGTGTTCATCGCCCCGTCGGGCGTGCCGCACCAGCGCACCCGCGCTCCGGGTTGGGCCATCCAGGCATGTGCGATCCCCGGGAACTCGGCGGAGGCGGTGAGGATTTCCCGGCGTCGTCGCCACCGGCGGCCGGCCGCGGCCTGGTGAGCGGCGATGCTGGCGTTGGGCAGGATCGCGACCTGGTCGGCGTCGGCGCCGATGAGTCGGGCGAACAGCTGGCGGGCCTGGGCGACCTGCTCCTCGCAGGTTTGCCAGAAGCCGGGCCGAGAAAGGTCGTCGAGCATCCGGGCGACGGCCTGCTCCACGTCGAGGGTGCGGGGGGCGATGCTGCACGCCGCCAGGTGGGCGCTGCCGGATGGCGTGGCCAACCGCTGCCGGAGCAGTGCGGGTCGGGCCAGTGTCGCGGCGGTCACGGCTGCACCTGCCGGGGACAGGCCACGGGTGAGGACGCTTCGGTGAGTTCGCTGCGGGCTTCCCACAGTGTCGGGAACCGGCGGTGGGCGATGAGCTTGGCGAGGCTGTCAACCGGGGTACGGCGCGTGCCGAGCACGCCCTGACCGATGACGCGGGTGGCGACGCTGTAGTGCTCGGTGCGCCACAGCGCGATCCGCTCGTCCAGCTCTACCAGCGCCTCGGCGAGCCGGTACAACGGGTCCGATGGCTGCCTCCGGTACAGGTCGACGGGAGTGAGGCGCAGCGAGGACAGCAGCCGGGCGAACGCGATGTCCAGCTCCGTGGTCGCTTCGCGCAGCAGTCGCCACCCGGGGCTTTCGAACCCTGACCCGTTGCCGAGCGCGGTCCGAATGATCGCGAACTGCGCCGGTGGCAGTGACCGCAGGATGCGCAGGTGCTCGGTGATCAGCCGCAACGCTTCCGCAGCCCGACGGAGGAGAAGTTCCGCCGCGGACGGTTGATCTGCGGCCATGTGTGCGAGGGCCCTCGCGAGATGCGAACGAGCGAGCTTGAGCCAGAGTTCGGTGCTCTGGTGCACGACTTGGAACAGCAGTTCGTCAGGGTGTACCCACTCCCCCGGTCCCTTTTGCAAGGACAGCAGGTCGTCGATGCGCATGTAGCGGGCGTAGTCGGTTGCCCCGGTTCCGGGCAGCACGGCAGGTAGAGAAGATGTGGACACTCGGTCCTCCGGATGGACTCAGGTACGTCGGGCACGGCGGAACAGAGGCGGTAGAGGGCCCGCGCGACGGGCGTGAAGTGGTTCAGGCGCGCAGGCCGGACAGGGCGGTGCCCGCGAGCCTGGTAAGGCCGTTGACGATGTCGCCGGGCATGGCAGCGCCGAGGCGCAGCGGGCTTGCCGCGACCGTCAGGTAGAGGTTGTTGTCGTAGGTCACGACGTGGATCCCGGTCAGCTCGTCGCTATAGGTGTAGGCGGCCGCGCCGAGACCGCTGATGTCGGTGACTGGGCCGCTGTCTTCCTGGACGCCCCGCAGTCCCTCGTACATCGGCTGACCTGAAGCGGGGCCGCCGACCGTCGCCATGACCACCACAACCAGGCCGTCGGGCAACCGCCCAATCGTCATGGTGCACGTCATGTTGGTGTCCGTACTCGCCTGCCGTACCTCGCCTTGTTCGTTGCTGACGGGTCCGACCGACTCGCGCAGCACGGAGGGGTTTAGCACCTGGCACAGCTTTTCGACGTTGCGGTAGGTTTCCGCACCGGCCGGTGGCATCGAGGGCGAAGCAGGGCTCGCCGCAGCGGCGGTAGACGACGCCCCACGAGATGCCGGCTGCCGCGGGGTTCCATCGGCCTGCGAGCATCCGGCGCCGGCGATCACCGCCGCGATAACGAATCCGAGTCCCATGCGGGTGAGACGTCGTCGGGGTGCCGGCACGTGACCATGAAGCAGCACGTCGGTAAGGGAGCTGGTTCGCGATGCATCGTCGGCGCGGCTCTCCATGTCGTCACCTTCGCCCAATGCCATAGTTTGGCATTGCGGTATCAATGCGCTGACGCGATTCATGCTGACGGCCTTAGCCTTTCCCGGGGCACAGAAATAAGCCAGTCACGGATCGATCCCGCAACGGGTATCCGGCAGCGACCCTCCCCCGTTTTTGGAGTCGCGCCAAGCATCAACAACTCAGCACGAGGACAGCGCTCGTGTCCACACATACGGCTAGGTCTAGCCGCATCCACACACCTTTCGCGAGGTGGCGACTATTGCCCTGAGCAGCGAAAAGACCTTGAAGCTAGGTGAAGGAACTCGGGCAACTACTGGCCTACATGACAGCCTTTCGCTAGCGTGTCGGCAGGATCAGCCGCAGTCGAAATCTGTGCTGCGTACCGGTCATCAGAACATCAACGGGGAAGGACTTGTTCGTGAGACGACGCCAATCGAGAGAAACCATCCAACGCATTGCCGGCTGGTCCACCATGGTCGTCGGACTGGCTGCGGCGGCAGTTGCCTTGCCGTTGTCACCAGCTTTTGCCGAAGCCGATCAAACCAGCGCGACTTCGGCCGCCATGACGACACAGTCCGAGCCGAATTCGCCCCAGGCCGAAAGCGATCCGCCCGCTCCAGAGCCGACACCGACCCACGAACCTGAGCCGACGAATCCGCCGCCGAACCCAGACCCGACGATTCCTCCCGGGCCTGATCCCGTGACCCCACCGCCTGCGCCCGACCCGAGCACGGTGCCGCCCCGGTCGCCATCCGCCCCGAACCCGAGCAGCGGGTCCCCACGGCCATCGACCAGCCGCTTAGGTGGAGCTGGGACGTCATCAGGGCCTGGCGGACACGCGGGCGGGAAGGGGTCGGACCCTGAGGCGCCGTCGCTGCCGGTGACCGGCGCGAACCTGACCGGGATCTTCGGGCTTGGCACCACGGCGCTGGTCGTCGGCATCGGCCTGATCATCGCCGGCCGTCAACGGCTGGATGAGCCAAGGCATCACCAGCGGCAGTGACCGCGAGGACTCCGGTCAGAGAGGAGGAGTTGATCAGTGACCGAACAGCGCCCGGACCAGGCGATCTGGCCGCCTTCGCGCGGCCACGTGCCCGCCACCGCGCCTGGCCGGGCGCCTGCCGTTCCAGCCGTACCGATGAGTCCGAGCAGCACCACCGGCGCTCGGCGCGTGCTGCACGATGCAGGGTCCGTGGTGGCTACCGGCAGAACCGGATTTCGGCACCGGTCCCCGCGGTCGGTTCTCGCGGTGGCCGTGGCCATGTGCGTGGCCGTCGCACTCGTTGGCGCATCTGCCGTGTTCGACCTTAATTGGTGCGGCAGCCAGCCACACGATGAGAGGCCATCCGCCGTAGCCTCCTCGCTCCCACGCCATTCGCCCACCGACGGGGCATTCGCGCGGCGGCAAGCAGCGTTCAATCGCGCTCGCTTTCCGGACCCGGCCATCGCCGACTTCGCCGAGCCCTGGCTATCCATAGTCGGCGATTGCATTACTGATGCCAGCAGCGGCGGTCCACAACGCGGTGCCGGCGAGCAGAGCCGCACCCGTTGCACGGCCGGCATCATCACTACCTACTGGATCTCCTACCACACCCTTGCTGACCGCGACCGCGCCCAGGCCCGGTACCAGGCACAGGCTGTGGATGCGGCGAAGCTCGCTCCCGGTGCCACTCCCCCGGTCGATCGAATCGCTCCCGGTGGCTCCCGCACCGTGCAGTACATCGAGTACGCCTATGAGGTCCCATCGGGAGAGCGCGCCGGGCAAGTCGTCGTGGCGGTGTGGTGGAGCGACCCGACTCAGCCCATCGCAGGCGTTTTCCTCGCCTACTGGTCCGAGGACTTGGACTCCTCCTGGGCGCCCCTACGCGACCTCTGGAACCAGACCAACTGACCCATCGGACCTCGGTCCGGCTGTCCTCGGTGCTCGGACCCGCCCAGCGCAATCCCCGAAAAGCAAACACGATCTGTGGAAGGGGTCTGCGTTATCCACAGGCTGGCCGTTGCCGGTTGATCCTCTCACCCGCGAAGGGCAGGGTCGCCACATGACCGAAGACATCCTCTACGCGCAGCGAATTTTGACTGACGCTTCAGACCCCGACGGACTTGAGGCACTCACCGCTCTTGCGATCGTCTACAGAGCCGCGGACTCCGTTGCCGAAGTCGCGGCAGACGATCCGGACCGATGGACATTCGCCGCCCTCAGCATCGCTGAAGGTATCGACCGGCTCACCCAGGACCTGCCCGGCGGGCTGGTCGTTCCCCTCGACACATCTGCCATCGACGAAGACGCCATCGCGGTCATAAGCCAACCGATCCGCGCGCTACTCACCACACTGGCCGCCCTGTACACCTCCGCCGCCCGTCGAGACAGCGAGCCACCATGGCGACGGTTGACGTGGAGCTCGGTCGCACAACACCTCGCCCGCGCATTACAGGAACTGCCGTGACCTACGGCCACCATCTCGACGAGGCCGCCCGGGCTCTAGCCAGTGCGCTGGTCACCCTCCAGAACCCAGACTCTGGCGGGATCGCCGACCACGCCGCCGTAGCTATCGCCCGCACACAGTTCTACCGGGCTATCGAGCGGCAAGCTGCACACCTCACCGCCAGGGGAGACGACACCGAATTCGGCCGGTTGCTCTCGCAGGCCACCCAAACCACCGCATTTGACCTTCCCTTGCCGCCGCCGTCCAACCATCCGCTAGCAGTCGCGCTGCGCCAAGCCGCAGATGCCGCCCGCGCCGCCAGCGAGATCCTGGACAGCCATTTCGACCCAGGAAGCGGACGCCCACGCTCCTCGGAAGGCCACGCCATTCTGGCCGGGATCAATCGCGTTCAGAACCTCACGCACCTCGCGCAACTCGCCCGCGCGGCCAGCGAAGCCGATCGCATCCTCGCCGGCTGGCTAAAAGCCGGATACGCCGCAGGTAGCCACCAACCCATCGTGCGCACCGCGATAGCCGACGCCCGTACCACGAGTGCTGTCCTATACCCGGCCGCAAGCGCCATCCGCCGCACACCCGTGCGCACTCCCATCTACCACCTGCAGCCTCCTCTCCTTACCGACCTGGCGCAGAGATGGACCCGGTTCAACTTCCCAGCCGACTGCGTCACTGCCCTGGACGTCACACGCACCTGGCTGGTGCAGCACCACCGCAACCTCACCGCTGCAGACCTCAACGCGCTCACCCGTACCAGTCTCGCCTTGTCCTACGAGACCGACTACCTGATCGGCCTCGCGCAGGACCGCACCGAGGCCGGCGCGATCGGCTTCCTCGCCAGAGGCTGGCGTACCGCGGCCCGGGCTGCTAGCCACCTGCACAGCCTCACCAGGCCCGAGCCCGGCATCGGGCCCGCCGTCCTCACCGCTGCCGAAGCCTGGCTCCGCAATCAGCTACGCCCGGACGGCGGCTGGCGCAACCGCGACACTCTCCGGAACAGTCCCGACGCTGCCGCCTGGCGAACCCTTGGCCGCGATCTCGCCGCCAGGCTGCCCGACCTTGCCACCCTCGTCCACCGCGCGGCCCTGGCCGCCCTGCACCGTGGTGCCCTCCTCGAACTCGATCCACGACATCGGCCCGCGCCCGCCGGCGAACCCGTCAGACGAGCCCACTGGATCAAGGCCGGCCCGGCCAGCCCACAAGGCATCGTGCTCCGCGGCGCCACCAGTCAACTGCGCAGCTACGCCAGCTGGATGGCCCGCGAAGCCGGTGTCACCGCCCTTCCCGGAATCAACGAGTCAGACGCCTCCAACGAAGCAGGCCGCCGTGAACTCCGCGCTCGCCTTCGCCGTAGCGCAGCAGCCGTGGCCAACATCGGCCTGCGCCCTTTGCAGAGCCGGTCACCCAAGCCATTCCACCAACCGCACCTTCAGCCTCACCACTGGCACATTGCGCAGCAGCAAGCGGACGAGCCACAGCTCGACTACCACCGGGATCCCGACGGGCCGGGACTCTAGCGTCTCCTCAGCGAGCCAGCCGGAGGGCCCCAGCAGCATCCACTCGCGCGAGGTCGTGAACCGCTTGGTACGCGTGCTCCGCGTTCACGATGACCCACTGACCAGTGCCGGGGACCGGCAGGACCACGTGGTGGCAGCTTCCACACCACGTCCCTGAGCGCCACACCCACACCGCCCGGTCCGTCCCGCCTGCGATCCCTGAGCACGGTGCCGGCGGACACCCGCGAGCAGCCCACCGCGATGCCGGCCACAGCGGCGAAAACCGCCGCTGCGAACATGCCCGCAGCGGAATCCTGCGCGGACGACGACGGCGCAGCCAGCAGCCCGTAGCTGATGAAGATCGCGAGTCCCGCACATGCTGCTGCTACAGCCGCTGGCCGCGACGCCGAACGGGGGTGCGCAGGGGGTCGTAGTTGCACAGCCAGTGGGCTTGACGACGCTGTGATGCTGCGGCTGCGTACGGCGAGCAGTCCCCCTGCCAGTGTCGTGGTGGACGTTCGCGCCACTCGCGTCCCCGTGGCGCGCACCGTGGGCAAAGTGCGCGTTCCGGCGGAGCCGCAGTGCGGGCAGGTCGATCCGGTTGCCATACCCGCCAGTGTCGCGAGCGCCTACGACATTCGGCTCCGCATCTCGCGCCCGTCTTGGTCTCTGCGATCAGTTGGTCGCCACGGCGCCCCGCATCGGTGAACGCGCGGGCGTCGCGGCGTAGGGGTCCGGCTCGCTCAACTCGGGTCGCCACTCACTGAGCGGCACGAGGCCTGGTGCCATCAGCGTGTAGTCGCCGAAGAGCGCGGTGAGCTGCGCGTCGGTGCGGAGGGTGATATCGGTGGCCGCTTGCGTGCGAAACACACCCTTCGCCGTTGACACGCTCGATTCTTCATACGTGTCCGTGACCGCCGCCGCGCTCAGGTGCGAGAGCACCATCGCGCTGCCGGGGACAAGCCGGTCCCGGATTGGTGCTACGACTTCATTGATCCGATCGTCGGGCACCTGCTGCAACACCGCGCAGTAGAGGAGCGCGGTGGGCTGGTCGAGGTCGATCACGGTGGCGAGGTCCCCCTCGTGGAGGGCCTTTATGATGAGGTCGGGGCGGGTGAAGTCGCCTTCGATGGCCCGGCAACCCGGGATGCCCATCAGGAGCTCGTTGGACGCGACGACCGCGACAGGGTCGATGTCCACGTACAGCACTCTGCTGGTGGGGTCAACGGCTCGCGCGATCTCGTGCACGTTGCCCTGGGTGGGGATGCCCGAGCCGAGGTCGAGGAACTGTCGAATGCCTGCTTCGGCCAGCACTCGGACCGCGCGCCGCAGGAACAGGCGGTTGGACCAGGCGATGTCGGCCGCGTCGGGAACGGCCTGCATGAGCTGTCGTGCAGCTTCGCGGTCTGCAGGGAAGTTCTGATCGCCGCCGAGGAGGTAGTCATAGATTCGTGCGACGGTGGCGCGACCACCGCTGGCGCCGTGTGCATCCTTCTGCGTTTCGGCCACTGCTTTCTCCCCGTTCCTGCGCACCTGTGATGCCACGGCGTTGACATCGTCCGTTGTGGAGGCGAATCCTAGCCGAACATGGTCATTTCGCTGGGGCCCCTTGATGATCGGTGGGCCCTACAGGTATCCGTTCGGGCGCTACACTCTGACCTTTAGTCCGACACTGATCGTAGTGTCAGGAGGTGTGGATGCTCTGGGCTCGGGCGCGTCTTGCGCGGCGTCTCCGCAAGGCTGGCGTACCACCGCCGCCCGCTCCGTACACGGTCGACGCCTGGTGCGAAGCCATCGGACGCATTCGGCGCCGCCCCCTACACATTCGCGGTGAACGACTGGGAGCCGAGCACCCGCCCGGTCTACTCGTTCGGCTCGACCGAGCCGACTACATCCTCATCGACGCGGCGCTGCCCGCGCTCGCGCGGGCGCAGACGGTTCTTCACGAGGTTGCGCATCTGGTCCTCGACCACGACGGCGACGCTCTACACGCCGACGTCGATCTTGCGCTCGAGGCCGAAGCCGAGTTGGCCGCGGACCTGCTGTACCAGCAGATGGTGCACGCCGCCGGCAGCACCGCCGAGGCTTCCACGCGGGAGGTATCAGCTTCCTCGCGGGTGCCGTTGAGGCTCTGGTCATCGCGGAGGTGGACGGACCTTCGTACGGACTGGCATGTCACCCAGTTGTGGATGACGCTGCGGGCGGGTATGCCTGACGCAAAGATCATCAGCACCAGCACTGGTGAACAGGTCCCAGTAGAGGTAGGTGGTAGACACCACCGCCATCGCCGGGTAGTCGAGGTCCACGATGCGTTGCGGCTGTTGAGGCCGTGGTGCAGTGGACGGGTTCACGAGAGCGCGGAGCGGCGGGCCCTGCGATACCGGCTCGATTCTGCTGCTATAGCCGCGGTCGCCGAAGCGTCGACGGTAGCGGTCGCGCTGCGTCGGCGTCAGGCTGGGCTGCCGCTCGCCGACGACTCGCCCTTCGTGGCCGCGCCCTTGGACGTGACTGACGTGCGCGCTGAGGCTCGCCGCCTGGCCAGGCTGTCTCGAGCTTTGCATGACTCGCCCCTCGTCGCCGCCGAGGTGGACTGTTGGGTGCCGGTAATCGCGTCCTTCGATACCAGCGAGGCGTTTCCCTCCGCGACGTTGGCGCGTGGCCTACCTGTCATGCCGCTGATGGAGAGCGCGACACGGCGTGGTCGTCCAGCGGGAGCGGTGTAAGCGCACGATCTGCGCCCCGTCGTGCAACGCCGTCGGCCGCCACAGCGAGGCGTGATTCCGCACTTGGCTTGGAAACATCTCGCCGCCGAACAATGGCCCGCCGCCGAGTGCACAGCCGAGCCTCGCCAACTCGTGTCGCTCCTCCTCGACGGTTATCCCCGGCGCGATGACCGCGAGCTCCAGGTCGATAGCGAGGTCGGCTGCCGCACGGATGACAGCCTGCGCCGGCCGCCAACCGGCATCGAGTGCGTAGGCCGGGTCGAGCCGGAGGAAGCTCCAAGTGGCGGCGTTGAGCGCCTGAATGCTGCCCTCAATGCTGCCGTAGTTGCCCAGCAACAGCCGCACCCCGTACTGCCGCACCCGGTCGGTCACGTCGCGGCCGGGCAGGCCAGTGGGTTGCGTCAGCTCCAGCACCAGAGATGACCCCGCCACAGCGTGGTTGCGCAGAACATCGCGGAGCCCGTCGACGAATCTGGGCGTGATGGCGCGTGCGGGCACCGGCACCACCAGCGCAGCGTGCGGTAGCGCTTCCCGCCAGGTCGCCGCGGCGGCCAGGGACCGTGTGATCACCTTCCGTGCGAGTGCTTCCGAGCCGTCCTGATTCATCACGAGCTGGTAGATGTACTCGTCGGCGACGAGCACATCGTGCCGTGAGTAAAGGATTCGCGGCACGGACTGCATCATCGCAATCCGGCCGGTGGTGAGGTCGACGATCGGCTCGTACGCGATCGACATCCGTGCGTCGACCAGGTCCCGATCCAGGGCGCGGCCGTGCGCGGGACCAGTCTGATACGACACCAACCGGTCTTGCTCCCGGCGAATGGCCCGCCACATCACCTGCTCTGCGGCGTCGAGCAGCTCCGCGACATCGACGGCGGCACCAGATGTCATTCCTGCGCTCGCCCGGATACTCAGCATGCCCTGATCGGTAGAGACAGAGCGGCGTAGTGCCGCGACGGTCCAGCACGCCCACTGGTACGCGGCGTCCTGCGGCACATCCCACATGATGAGGGCAAACTCGGCGTCGCCGATTCGCCCCACGCCGGAGCCCGGGTCCCTCGATGCGTAGCGCAGCCTTCCGGCGAGTTCGTTCAGCAGTGCCAGGGCCGCGTCCCTGCCGATCTGGTCCGCGATAAAGTCATAGTTCTCTAAGCGAACCGCGACCACATGGCACGTCCCGGTGGCGATCTCGGCAACACGGGACAGCAAGGCTCGGCGATTACACAGGCCGGTGTCCGGGTCCTGGGTGGCTGCCACCTCATGCCGGCGCGCTTCCTGCGCCAGCAGGAAGTACGCGTGCGCGTTGTCCAAACTCGTTGCCAGGGTGGCAATGAATGTCCGTAGGGTGACACGCTCTCGCGCTGAGAGTTTGTCACCGGCCCCGCCGAGATACAGCCGCACCACGCCGCTCAGCCCCGTCGTGTTGTCCCCGAACTCGGAGCGCACTGTTGGCCACGACTCGACTGTGTCGGGGGCGTCGGTGGCTGGCCCGTCATACACCACGCATGCGTCGCCAGCGTCGCCACCAGCACGCACCAGCCGTTTGCCGTTACCAATCTCGATGTCTGCGGCCCGAGCACCGAACAGCCTTACCGCTCCGGCTGCTGCGGTACGAAGAACGAAGCCGAGATCCCGGACCGACAATGCGTCGCTCAGCACCGCCAGATCTTCCCAAGCGCGCCGTTCCTCACGGATCCGAAGGCGATAGGTCAACGCGAGGTGCAGGATCAGCATCCCCGCAGGCAGCGCTATCAGCGCTCGCAGGTCAAGTCCGGTAATGACCGCGACAAGACCTGCGGTGACGATCTCTCCAACGGCAACGATCAGGCGGGTCCGCCATAGGTGGCGAAGTACCATCAGAAACGGCCGCATGGTCGCCAATGTGACCGTGGTGATGGTGACCAGTTCTTCCAAAGCCAGTACCGTCACCGCCGCGATGGGGAAAGCGATCACCTGCCGGAGCAGGTCCGGGCTGCCTGGGGCGTGTTCGGAGAAGCCAGGCTGGGCGCCGAAGGCATACATCACTGACCCGGCCGCTGCCGCAGTGACGGTATCCATGCTGCTATTGTGGAGCGCTTTGTGCAGGCCGGAGGACCGGGAACGGCTCGTCACGAGTCGCGCCACGGTGACCCCGACCGCCGTGCATAGGACAACCCACGGGACCGGCAGCGCGGAGGCGCAGACCAGACATGCCGTGGGCGTCAAGGTGATCCGAATCGGCACTCGTTGCGAAAGCGGCACCGAACAGACCGCGCCCACCGCCATGAGCACCGCGCCCATTAGAAGATAGACCGAATAGTAAGGTGCTGGCGAACCCGCGTGCTTAACCGCCCACGCCAGGCATGCCAGCGCCAAAGAAAGGACACTGAAAGTCAATAGACCCAGCGCCCATTTCCCACCCTTGTTCGACATCAATCAGTCCCCGGCGAGCCATGGCGAGGTCCACCGAGGCTCAACCTCAGGCCCGAAAATAGTGTTGCCCGCGTCATCGACGAATTCCTGCCCCTCGGTGGAGCCATACACGACGACAGTTCCACTCATCACGCGCCCGACCACAATCCGGCGGACCTTGATCAGATTCGGGAGCGGAGGTGCAGGAAGCACGGGTCGGTGTCGCATGACATGCTGCCCGCCTGGTGGTGCCGCGCACACGAAGCTCCACGGCCGCGCCACCGGCTGATAGCTATGATCACGGATCTGTTTGACGGATGGCGCTGAGAACCGACGCGACTAATCCACCGAGAAGTCCATCCTGGCGTACAGCGCCCGGATAACCGTTCACACGGCAGCCGCTCACCGACGTCGGCATCAATTCATCAGACTCGTCCTATCACTTGAAGTAGCGCCAGAAGCGACGCGAACCCAAAAACGCCACGGAGACCCTCGATCTACCCCGGCGTTGCACCCTGAAGTACACCTTGGCCGGACAATGTTCGCGCATTGGACTAATGGCACTGGGATGCAGGCCACCCGCGATGCCGTCGGCTGATTCGAGTCCGGAGCGAGGTGCTGCAGGCACACCCGCACCGAACTCGAATCCCCCCGTGGTTTTACCCCGATTCCACCCTTATTTCGCTGCTGGCTGGATCGACGGACCAACAATGCCCAACTGATCGGCGCTCTGACAGGAGGCAAATCCTGCACGAACTCTCAGTTCGTGTCCTGAGGCTGCGTTAACATGCCGTCTTCGGAGGTGACGATGGACGAGTTGATCAGTCAGCTTCTGCGGCACTGGCGCGGCCGGCTGTCGCGTGACGACATCGGGCTACCGCCCCGAGTCCATCGCCGGCACGGATCGCTGACGCAGGAGGACGTCGCCGAGGCCACCGGGTTCGGGTTGCGCACATACGTGGACTTGGAGCGGGGCAAGTCGCGGCCCAGCCCGGAACTACTCGATTCCGTCGCCGAGGTCTTGCGCCTGTCCGCCGACGAGCGGCGGGCCCTGTGGCTGGCGGCCACCGGCACCGCGCGACCCGCCCAGGGCTATATGAGAGATGCCGACCCTGGACTCACTCAGCTGTGTAACTCGCTGCCCTACCCGGCCTACGTCACCGACGCCGCGTGGTGGGTCATCGCCGCCAACCACATGTTCGCGAACTGGTTCGACGACTTCGGCGCACTGCCGGCTGCCGAACGAAATATCGCGAAGTACATCTTCGCCAACCCGCACGCCCCGCACGTACTGGCAGGCTGGACGCAGTTCGCCGACGAATTCGTCGCCCGCTTTCGGGCACTGTACGCCGGGCTCGGGGAGAGCGAGGGGTTCACAAGGCTCCTCGCGGAGCTACGCGAGCGCCCAGAGTTCGAGGGCCGATGGTCGGACACCGCCGCGATCAGCGTCGACCCGCCCACCGCCACCAGACTCTTTCGTGAACCTGGCCGGGACCTTGACCACCCCGGGGTGCCACTCGACATGGTGATCCTCGCGCCCGCACAGCCAGAGGACGGCAGAAGGCTGGTTGTCTTCCAGTTCCCGCCCGGGTACACACCGCCTGCCCCGTCTGGCAGTAGCGGTGCGGAAGCTTGCCCTGCGTGCATCCGTCTCCGGCAATGACGCACAAGGCCGCCGCAGGTGCCTGGCTCGCCAGGGTGCGCCGCGCCGCCGGACTCACTCAAACCGACACCGCCTGGCGGGCCGGCATCACCGTCCGCGCCTACCAGGCAATCGAGGCCGGCCGACATCCGACACCCAAGACCTTGCAAGCAATCGCCACAGCCCTAGGGCTCGACCTCGCCTGCCGGCGGCACCTCGATCGCCTCATCCACCCACCACGCACAGCCCCCGCACCACCGCCGACCGAGCACCTACGCCAACTGCTGGCCCACATCAACGCGCCTGCATGGGTTGTCGACCCAGCATGGACCGTCCTGGCGGCATCACGCTCGGCCCCCGTAATGCCCGCCAACCTCGCACTCTGGGCTATCGATGCCGCCGCCAAATTCGACGACTGGCACCGCGTGTCCGCCGACCTTGTCGCGCGCACCCGATCAACGTTGAGCTGGTACGAGACACCTGGTGAGCCCGTCCCAGCCGTCATCGCCGCAGTGCGAGCAGCCAGCCACGCCGCGGAACTGGCCTGGTCTGCGGGCCACGTCGCCGACGTCCCTCATCGCGAGGTTTTGGCCTTCGAGGGCCGACCCCTCACCCTGCACTGGGCAACGTTAGGAAACGATCCATCGGCGCGGCTTGTCGTCGTCACGGGGGCGGACCCCCGCCATGCCTCTGGTGGCACCCGCAGCCCCGCCACCCAGACTGCCGCACCATGCCCCCCAAGTCCCGCAACCGCCCCATAGACTGAAACTCGAAGTGCCTCCCTCACCGGGGAACCTGAATGTCGCGATCAGCGGTTCCCTGGGCAGGACAGGCACTTCCGCATATCTACAAACCCCGCCGAACCGGGCCATCTCGTGAGTGGGCAATCAGGGAGGTTAGGCATGCCCCAGCCAGGCGAGGAACCTTCCACCAGCTTGGTGCTTGTGCACCCCGGACCGAAGTGGGACCACACCCAGCCTTTGGCGAAGCAGCACAACGCCGATGGACACATGGCCTGGGTCGCACGCCACGTCGCCTCCGGCACCGCGATCGCGGCCGGTCCCATCTGGCGTCACGACGAACACCTCGACGGCGACCTCGTCGGCGTGATCATCCTCGATGTCACAGCCACCGAAGCCAAAAGGCTGACGTCCACCGACCCGGCGGTTACTGGAGGTCAACTGGCCGTGGACGTGCACCCATTTCACCGAGTAACAGTCGCGCCACAGTGACCCTGGCCGCCATGCGCAGGGACAGCCCACGGGGACCGGCAGCGCGGAGACGCCGACCAGACACGCCCTAGCTAGGCGTCAAGGTGATCCATATCAGCACTCGCTGCGAAAGCGGCGCCGAACATCGAACAGACCGCGTCTACCGCCATGAGCACTAGATTGGATTTTGTCGATCATCAACCCCGGCCTTTCGAGGTGGATCGTCGACAGCAGAAGGCCAAGGTGGACGCTCAGCCCCACTCAACGCCCTTACGCATTACGGCACCCCCCTCCGCTGCATCGGCACCGGTCGGAACGTATTGCCACGCAAGGTGCTTTCCAACACCAAAGCGTCGTTTTGGTCATCCACTGCGCACTGGGACTCAACAGCGTGACGGAACGCAGGCGAGCCGCGCTGAAGGAATGTGGCGTCGCCCACCTAGGTCAACTCCTCCGCACACAGCCGGAAGCAATGCGCTGATTACCCAGCGCATCTGTCGTCCGATACGACCGCCTCACCAAGGCCACGTCCCGACCCCCTGCCCCGAACATCTGATGAGGGGCTGTCTCGCTAACGGTGTTTCCGGCGATCTTGGTTAGTAGGTTTCAGCGGCTGGGAAGCGGTCGCTGAAGGTGATGGCGAAGGCGTTCA
>NZ_JBEYIX010000076.1:0-21177 GCF_040636055.1 Micromonospora sp. NPDC006766
CTGCTGGTCGCCCCGGGCGGCACGATCCGCCCGGTGCACTTCGACGTCGTCGAGACCGATGAGGTCCGGCGGGCCCGGGTCAGCGGCCCTGGAGGGACTTGACGTTGTCGCCGAAGGTCCAACTCTTCGAGCCGTCCCAGTTGATCGACCAGGTCATCAACCCCTTGAGACCGCCCTGGTACGTGTTCCACGCCTGTGCCACCAGGGACGGCGCCAGGTACCCGCCACCGGCGCCGGACTGCGCGGGCAGGCCCGGCACCTGCTTGTCGTAGGGGACGCGGATGGTGACGCCCTGCACGACCAGGCCGGTGTTGAGGCAGTTGGTCTGCGCGACGAAGCCCGGCACGGTGCCGGCGGGGTACGAGTCGCCGGAGCAGCCGTACATGCTGCCGTTGTAGTACTGCATGTTGAGCCACCAGAGCCGGCCGCTGTCGACGTACCGCTTGACGATCGGCAGGTACGCACCCCAGATGGACCCGTAGGTGACGCTGCCGCCGGTGACGTACGCGGTCTCCGGGGCCATGGTGAGCCCGAAGCCCGCGGGCATCTGGGCGAGCACCCCGTCGATGATGCGGACCAGGTTGGCCTGCGAGGTGGACAGTTGGTTGATGTTGCCGCTGCCGGTGAGGCCGGTCTCGATGTCGATGTCGATGCCGTCGAAGTTGTATCGCTTGAGGATCGGCACCACGGTGGCGACGAACCGGTCGGCGACCGCGCTCGAACTGAGGTCGATGCCGGCGGTCGCGCCGCCGATCGACAGCAGGACGGTCAGGCCGGCGGCCTTGGCCTGGCACACCTCGGCGGGGGTGGGCACCTTGACGCCGGCGTCCATGCCGTTCTCCCAGAGCGCCGTGCCATCGGCGCGGATCACCGGGAAGGCGGCGGTCACCACGTTGTAGCCGTGTGAGCGGATACGCGAGTCGGTGATCGGAATCCAGCCGAGCCCGGGGTGCACGCCCGCGCCGGCCCAGCTTTCCCAGTAGCCCTGGAGCACCTTGCCGGCCGGTCGTGACTTCAGCGCGCAGGTGTCCCCGCCCGGCGGTGGGCTCGACGACGTCGGGGTGGGCGTCGGGGTGCGGCTCGGTGACGCGGTGGGCGTGGGGGAGGGGGACCTGGTGGGCGTCGGCGTGGGCGACGGGGTGCCGCCGTCGCAGGCGCCGAGGTCGCTCCAGAGGGCCGGGGTGGCCGGCGGGGTCCAGCCGGCGCCGACCGGTGGGGTGTGGGTCTGCAGCGCCTGGTAGAGGCGGCTGGCGTAGGTGGCCTTGCTGCCCGCGGTCCAGGTGATGCCCTCGGCCCAGGCCGGGGCGCTGCACGCCACGAGCACGGTCTGGCCGCCGCTGGCGGCGAGCCCGGTGGCGGCCGGTAGGGCGGCGAGCAGTAGGGCGCCACCGAGCAGTGCGGTCAACCCACGTCGAAGTCGCATGACATGCCTCCTCATCGATGCGCCGCAGGCTATCAGTTAACTTTATTAAATGTAAATGCGCAGTAGGCTGACGCTGCTTGTTTCATGACCTGAACGGACGTCGCCCCGCCGGCGGCGCCCAGGGAGAGGACGGCGGCGGACATGGACGCCAGACGCACCACTGTGCGCGACATGCGCCGTGCCAACCGATCGGTGCTGCTCAACCGGATCTGGTTGGACGGGCCGCTCAGCCGTCACGAACTCGGCCAGACCACCGCGCTGAGCCTGGCCAGCGTGAGCAACCTGGTCGGCGAGATGATCGCCGAAGGGCTCGTCGAAGAGGCCGGCTCGGTGGAGTCCGACGGCGGCCGCCCCCGCGTGCTGCTGCGCGTCGCCCCCGGCTACGGCTACCTGGTCGGCGCCGACGTCGGCGAAACCCGGGTCCAGGTCGAGCTGTTCGATCTGGCGATGACCGCCCGCGCCAAGGCCGAGTACCCGATCGCCGCCACCGGACCCGACCCGCGCGACGTGGCCACCCATCTGCTGCACGGCCTCGACGCGGTGACCGAGCAGGCCGGCGTCGACCCGGCCGCGGTGCTCGGCTTCGGCGTCGCGGTGTCCGGCACGGTCGAGCGCACCGCCGACGCCGTCGTGCACGCGCAGACCCTCGGCTGGGCCGGCGTGCCGCTCGGGGCGATGCTGCGGGCCGGCACCGACATTCCCGTCCACATCGACAACGGCGCGAAGACCCTCGGCCAGGCCGAGATGTGGTTCGGCGCCGGTCGGGGCGTCCGGCATGCCGTCGTCGCGCTGGTCGGCTCCGGCGTCGGGGCCTGCGTGGTCGCCGACGGCGTGGGCTACCGCGGCGCGCACAGCAGCGCCGGCGAGTGGGGCCACACCACGATCGTGTACGGCGGCCGCCGCTGCCGATGCGGCAACCTCGGCTGCCTGGAGGCGTACGTCGGGGCGGAGGGGATCCTCGACCGGTTCCGGCAGGCCAACCGGGGCCGCCCGGCGGCCGGCGCGGACGAGGAGACCGCCTTCGGCGAGCTGCTACGGTCCACCGGGCGCGCGGCCGCGACGGTGCTCGACGACACGGTCGGCTACCTCGGCGCCGGTGTGGCGAACCTGGTCAACCTCTTCAACCCGGAGCGGGTGGTGCTCGGCGGCTGGGCCGGGCTGGCCCTGGGCGAGCGCTACCTGCCGCAGATCCGCGCGGCCACCGCGCGGCACGCGCTGCGCCAGCCGTACGCCCAGACCTCGATCGAGCTGTGCCGGCTCGGGCCGGACGCGGTCGCGATGGGCGCGGCCACTCTGCCGATGGCCCGGCTGCTGCGCGACGGTGGCGTGCCCCGCGAACCGGCCGCCCGCGTGGTCCCGGCGTCGACGCGGCCGGTGCAGCGGGCCCGGGCGCGGGCCCGCTGAGCCGTCGGCCGGCGCCGAAAGCCGCCGCCGGCCGACCAGGGGTCGAGAGTCAGCGACTTCCGCGCACCCGGCGGATGGTGTCGCGGTACCAGTGGGCGCTGCGCTTCGGCGTGCGCCGCTGGGTGTCATAGTCCACCCGGACGATGCCGAACCGCTTGTCGTAGCCGTACGCCCACTCGAAGTTGTCCAGCAGCGACCAGGCGAAGTAGCCGCGCACGTCCGCGCCGGCCTGCCGGGCCCGGGCCGCCGCCCGCAGATGCTCGGCCAGGTACGCCACCCGGTCGTCGTCGGCGACGAACCCGTCGGCGTCCGGCCGGTCGTCGAAGGCCGCACCGTTCTCGGTGATCACCAGCGGCACGCCCGGGTAGTCCCGACCCAGCCGGACCAGCAGGTCGGTGAAGGAGTCCGGCACGATCTCCCAGTCCATCGCGGTACGCGGCAGGTCCCGCCGGAGCACCCGCCGCACCGGCCGGCCCGCGTCGTCTCGCTCCCGGCCCTGTTCGTCGACGCCGGAGAAGAGCTGCCCGAAGTAGAAGTTGACGCCCAACACGTCGATCGGGGTGGCGATGACCGCCAGATCCCCGTCGGCGACCGGGATCCGAACGCCCTCGGCGGCCAGGTCGGCCACCACGTCCTGCGGGTAACGGCCGCGCAACAGCGGGTCCAGGTAGAGCCGGTTGCCCAGCCCGTCCGCGGCCCGGGCGGCGTCCCGGTCGGCCGCGCTGTCGGTGGCCGGATCAGCGGTGGCCAGGTTGAGCGTGATGCCCAACTCGATCGGGCTCGCCGCCGCCGCCCGCAGCCGTTGGGCCGCCAGCCCGTGGCCGAGCAGCAGGTGGTGGGCGGCCGCGATCGCGTCGCCCAGGTCCCGCCGGCCCGGGGCGTGCGCGCCGTACGCGTACCCGAGCATCGCCGAGCACCACGGCTCGTTCAGGGTGGTCCAGGTTTTCACCCGGTCGCCGAGCGCGGCGAAGACCAGTTCGGCGTAGTCGGCGAACCGGTGGGCGGTGTCCCGGTGCGGCCAGCCGCCCGCGTCCTCCAGCTCCTGCGGCAGATCCCAGTGGTAGAGCGTCACCCACGGGTCGATTCCCCGGCCGAGCAGCTCGTCCACGAGCCGGTCGTAGAACGCCAGGCCGGCCGGGTTGGCCGGCCCGCGACCGCCCGGCTGCACCCGCGGCCACGCCACCGAGAAGCGATAGGTGTCCAGGCCCAGCTCGGCGATGAGGGCCACGTCTTGCGGCATCCGGTGGTAGTGGTCGCAGGCCACGTCACCGTTCTCCCCGTTGACCACCGCCCCCGGCACTCGGCAGAAGGTGTCCCAGATGGACGGCGTGCGGCCGTCCTCGGCCACCGCGCCCTCGATCTGGTACGACGAGGTCGCCACCCCCCACCGGAAGGTCGGCGGCAGGGTGTCGATCGGGTCGGCCGGCCCGTGCGACGGATCCGGCTCGGCGCGTCTGACGCCGCGCCGCGACCCGGAACCGTCGATGGTCGGCTGGGTGAGGTCGCTGTCCATGATTCTCCTCGCGGTCGCGAACGTGCTTGCTCGGATGGTGGTGGCTCAGTGGGAGACCCGTGCCGCGGTGGGGTGCAGCCAGCAGGCGACGGCGCGCCCCGGGCGGTCGCCACCGGGCGGGCCCAGCGGCGGCAACTCCTTGTCGCACGGGCCGAACGCCTGCGGGCAGCGCGGGTGGAACGCGCACCCGCGCGGCATGGCGCGCAGGTCGGGCGGCGAGCCGGGGATGCCGGTCAGCTCGCGGCGCGGGCCACGCAGCGCCGGAAAGGAATGCAACAACCCGTCGGTGTACGGGTGCAGCGCCCGCCGGTACAGCTCGGCAGCGGGCGCCTGCTCGACGATCCGGCCGCCGTACATGATGGCGATGCGGTCGGAGAACTCCACCAGCAGCGACAGGTCATGGGTGATGAACAGCACCGCGAAGCCCAGCCGCTCGCGCAGCTCGGCGAGCTGGCCGAGGATCTGCCGCTGCATCACCACGTCGAGCGCGGTGGTCGGCTCATCCATGATGACCACCTGCGGCTCCAACGCCAGCGCCATGGCGATCATGACGCGTTGCCGCATCCCGCCGGAGAGCTGATGCGGGTAGCTGTCCAGCCGGTCGGCGGAGATGCCGACCAGCCGCAGCAGCTCCCGTGCCCGAGCCAGCCGGCCCGCCGCCGTGCTCCTCGGCTCGTGCGCCTTGATCACGTCGAGCACCTGGGTGGAGACCCGGTGCACCGGGTTGAGCGAGTTCATCGCCCCCTGGAACACGATGGACAGCTGCGCCCAACGGAACCGCCGCAGCTCGGCCGGGGTCAGGGTCAGCACGTCGACCGGCGGGCCGTCGACCGGCTGGTAGATCACCTGCCCACCGCTGATCACGCCGGGCGGCGGCAGCAGGCGGGTCAGCCCGTACGCCAGGGTGGACTTGCCACTGCCGCTCTCCCCGGCCAGCCCCAGCACCTCGCCCCGGTACAGGGTCAGGTCGACGTCGCGGACCGCGTGCACCGCCGCGTCGCCGAGCCCGTAGTCGACGCGGAGCCCACGGATCTCCAGGACGGGCGCACTCCTCGCGCTCACGGGGCCTCCTTTTGAAGGCGCGGTCGCGGCACCTCGGCCGGCGGCGCCAGGACGGGGGTGAAGCCGACCCGCATCCGGACGGTGCGCCCGTCGGCGGTGCGGATGCGGGTCCGGCCGCCGCTGCGCAGCCGGGGGCTGACGAACTCGTCGATGCCGAAGTTGATCAGAGCGAGGGCGGTGCCGAGCAGCGCGATGGCCAGGCCGGCGGGGACGAACCACCACCAGGCGCCCTGGGCGAGGGCCTGCTGGCCCTGCGCCCAGAACAGGATCGTGCCCCAGTTCCACGAGGAGACCGACGAGATGCCGATGAACGCGAGAGTGATCTCCGACATGACCGCGAAGATCACCGTACCGACGAAGCCGGACGCGATGATCGCGGTGAGGTTGGGCAGGATCTCGAACAGGATGATCCGCCAGGTCCGTTCGCCGGTGGCCCGCGCCGCCTCGACGTAGTCACGGCGACGCAGCGACAGTGTCTGCGCGCGTAGCACCCGGGCACCCCAGGCCCACGACGTGCAGCCGATGATGAGGGCGACCAGCGTGTCGCTGGCCTGCTCGACGATCGACGTGACGATGATGATCAGCGGCAGCGCCGGGATCACCAGGAACACGTTGGACAGCGCCGAGCCGGCCTCGTCGGCCACCCCGCCGAGGTAGCCGGACGTCACGCCGATGAGGATGGACAGGATCGTCGCCAGGACACCGGCGACCAGGCCCACGACGACGACGCTGCGAGTGCCGACGAGGATCTGGCTGAAGATGTCCTGACCGAGATGCGTGGTGCCGAACCAGTGCCTGGCCGACGGCGCCTGCAGGACGTCGGCGCTGCGCGCGTCCGGGCCGTACGGCGCCACCCACGGGCCGATGATCGCGAAGAGGCCGTAGCCGGCCAGGACGACGAGGCCGGTCGCGGCCTTGGCGCTGGCCATGAACCGGAACCGGCGTCGCTTCGCCCGGCCGGGCGTGGCCGACGGCTGGGCCATCGCGCCCTGGCCGGGGATGACCTGCTCGATACTCGACGATGGAATCGTCATTGATCAACCACTCTTTCGCGTCCGCGGGTCGAGGAGCAGGTACGCGACGTCGGCGATGAGGTTCGCCACCAGCACGGAGATCGTGATGATCAGGAAGATTCCCTGCATCAGCGGGTAGTCCTTGTAGCCGACCGCCTGGAACAGTTGGAAGCCGAGACCCGGGTAGGAGAAGACGATCTCCACCAGCAGGGTGCCGCCGACGATGAACCCGAGCGACAGCGCGAAGCCCGAGACGTTGGGCAGCAGCGCGTTGCGGGCGGCGTAACTCAGGGCCACCCGCCGCTCCGACAGGCCCTTCGCGTGGGCGACCGTGATGTAGTCCTCTGACGAGACGGTGACCATCATGTTGCGCATGCTGAGCAGCCACCCGCTCATCGAGGAGACCAGGATGGTGGCGGCCGGCAGGATGCTGTGTTGGATCGCGCTCGGGATGAAGTACTGGTCGAACGCCGGCACGAGGCCCGGCTCGTAACCGCCGGACGACGGGAAGAAGCTGCCCGGCCCGGCGAACAGGGCGATCGCGACGAGACCCAGCCAGAAGTACGGGATCGAGGACAGGAACGTCGTGGCCGGCAGCAGCCCGTCGATCCACGAGCCGCGCCGCCAGCCGGCGCCCACGCCGAGCGCGGTGCCGAGGAAGAAGCTGATGATCGTGGTGATGCCGACCAGGCCCACCGTCCACGGCAGGCTGTCGCCGATGACCGTCGACACCGGCGTCGGGAAGAACGTGAAGGACAGCCCGAGGTCACCGTGGAAGAGCTGCTTCCAGTAGTCGACATACTGCTGCCCGAGGCTCTGATTTTTGTCCAGCCCGAACAGCACGCGAAGAGACTGGATGGCGTCCGCGCTGATCCGGCCCTGGTTACGCGAGATGAGGGACTGAACCGGGTCGCCCGGGATCATCCGCGGGATGAAGAAGTTGAGCGTGATCGCCGCCCACGCGGTGAACAGGTAGAAGGCGACGCGCTGGAGCAGGAACCTCATCGCGCCTCCCCGGGGAGGTAGAGCCAGCACGCGGCCCAGTGGCCGGGCCGGTCGCCGATCTCCAGCCGGGGCGGCAGGTCGACCGCGCAGCGGGGCATGGCGTGCGGGCAACGCGGGTGGAAGCGGCAGCCGGCCGGCGGCCGGATGAGGCTGGGCGGCTCCCCATCGCCGCGCTCCCGGGTGGCCTCCGCGGCACCGGTGATGCTGTCGGGGTCGGGCGCCGACTCGATGAGCAGGCGGGTGTACGGGTGTGCCGGGTGCTGCGTGACCGTTTCGCTGTCGCCACCCTCGACCAGTCGGCCGGCGTACATCACGATCGTCTCGTCGGCGAAGTAGCGGGCCGAGGCGATGTCGTGCGTGATGTACAGGATGGCGAGGTTGAGCCGCTGCTTGAGGTCGCGCAGCAGGTTGAGCACGCCGAGGCGGATCGAGACGTCGAGCATGGAGACCGGCTCGTCGGCGAGCAGCACCTGCGGGTCGGCGCCGAGCGCCCGGGCGATCGCGACGCGCTGCCGCTGGCCGCCGGAAAGCTCGTGCGGGAACACGTCCAGGTAGCGCTCGGGTGGCGTGAGACTGACCCGGGTGAGCAGGTCGGCGAGGGCCCTGTCCAGGTCCGCGGCGGTGCGGCCGGCGTTGCCGTGGATCCGCAACGACCGGGTGAGGTGGTAGCGGACCGTGTGTACCGGATTGAGTGACGCGAACGGGTCCTGCAGGATCAGCTGGACGCGTCGCACGTACGACCGGAACGCCCGACCGCCACGGACCCGGCTCGCTGCCCCGTGCAGCCGGATGTCGCCGGCGGTGCGGCGGTAGAGCTGGGCCAGCAGCCGGGCCACCGTGGACTTGCCGGATCCGGATTCTCCGACCAGCGCGGTCACCCGGCCGCGGCGAAGCGCGAACGACACGTCGTCGACGGCGTGGACGGCCGCCGGTGTCCGGGAGAAGAGGTCACGCAGTCGTTTGCGGACGGGGAAGTGCTTGGTCAGGCCGACGGCCTCCAGCACCACCTCGTTGACCGGCGCCGCCGCGCTTTCGCTCAACGTCATGCCGACTTCCTGTCGTCGGGAGTGTCTTCGTCACCGAGGGTTGTGACCGCCTCCCCGGTCGGCCGCAGCCAACCGGGGAGGCGGCGCCGCGGGTCAGCTACCGGCGGGCTTGAGGTGCAGGACCACGTCCAGCGCGTTGGGTTGGGTGGGCTGCATCGCGCCGTACGGGTTCGAATCGTCCGGCCAGCCGATCCAGTTCTTCGTGCTGTACGCGCCCCCGATGTTGTCCGCGCCGACCGGAATCATCGGCATCTGCTCGACGAACACCTTCTGCAGGGTGTTCATCGCGTCGGTCCGGACGGCCTCGTCCGTCGCGTTCGCGTAGGCCTTCAAAGCATCGGTCGCCTGCTGGTTGTTGAAGCGGCCGAAGTTGCCCGCCGGGGAGGCGGTGCCGATCGGCTTGCGCTGCGCGCCGTCCATGACGGTCCGGTAGATGTCGTACGGCGTGGCACCGCCCTCGGTCCACCGGAAGGCGGCGTCGAAGTTGCCCTGCTCGACGTTGCGGAACCAGGCGTCCTGGTTGGCCTTGTCGACCGTGGCGGAGATGCCGATCTTGGACAGGTTGTCCTTCACGATCTCGAGGCTGGTCTGGTAGTCGGACCAGCCGGCCGGGTCGGTCAGGGTCAGCTTGACGGGCTTGCCGGTCTTGTCCTTGAGGGTGTTGCCGTCGAGCTGGTAACCGGCACCGGTGAGCAGCGCCTTGGCGCCGTCCACGTCGACCTTTTGGTCCTGGCCCTTGAACTCCGGGGCGATGAACGCGTCACCGGCAGGGCTGGGCAGGCCGGTCACGCTCTTCACCAACGGGTGGAAGTAGCCGGCCTCGGCGGTGGTGAAGATGTCCTCGCGGTCGATGACCATGTTCATCGCCCGGCGCAGCACCGGATCGTCGAACGGCTTCTTCGTGGTGTTGATGTACAGGCCGTGGATGCCCAGGACCGGCGGCGCCCACACCTTGTGGTGGGCCGGGTCCTTGTCGACGAAGACGGCCGTGTAGTTGGGGATGAAGACGAAGCTCCACTCCGACTCGCCGTTGGCGAGGGCGGTGGTCTGCGCGCTGTTGTCGGTGTACGACGTGAAGCGCAGCTCCTTGACCTTCGGCAGGTCCTGCCAGTAGCCGCCGTCGCGCACGGTGAGGGTCGTGGTGGCCGGGGTGAAGGACTTGAGCGTGTACGGGCCGCTGCCCACGGGCTGCTTGACCGGGTCGGTCGTCGGGTCGCTGATCTTCTCCCAGATGTGCTTGGGGACGATCGGCACCCGCCACAGGACCTTCTGCTGGCTGACGAACTGTGGGCTGGACATCGTGATGGTGACCTCGTTGCCGCTCGCCGTCGCATCCGTGTACGGCACGCCCTGGTCGTTCAGCGCCGGGAACTTCTTGACCAGGTTGTAGGTGAACGCCACGTCCTCGGCCGTGAGCTTCTGGCCGTCCGACCAGGTGGCGTTGTCACGGATGGTGACCTTGACCGAGGTGTAGTCCGACGACCACTCGGCCTTGGTGGCCAGCCACGGCTTCATCGGATCGGCCGGCTTCACCGGGTTCCACATCATCAGCGGCTCGTAAATTTGCCAGCGGTAGCCCAGCGACGCCGCGGCCGAGGTGGTGAGGAACGGGTTGTTGTTCTCGGCCTGCGGGCCGTTCGGCATGCCGGCGTTCAGCACGGTGGCCGCTTGGGCCTTGTTCTTGTTGGCGTTCGGGCTGTCGCCGCAGGCGGCGAGGGTTGCCAACGCCGTCACGCTCGCCAGGGCGAGAGCGAGGCTGCGTCTGACGCGCATGTGTTCCTCCCGGTCGTGGTGGGGGTTCGGTGGGCTCGTCGGCGGAACGGGTGTGCGTCACCGCGGCGGAATGCGGGGGACGCCCCGCCGGGGGTCGGCGGATCTGCTGGTGGAACGGCTCCGGCTCGGGTCGGAGCGGCCCGACGGCTCGGCGGTCGATGCTCCGGTCGAGCCTCGGACGATCAGGGTGGTGGGAATGATGCTGGGGGTGTCGGGCAGCGGCACACCCTCGAAGTGCGACAACAGCATCCGGGCCGCGGCCTCGCCCATCTCACGCATCGGTTGGTGCACCGTGGTCAGTGGCGGTTCGGTGTGCGCCGCGTACGGGATGTCGTCGAAACCGACGACCGCGACATCCTCCGGGACCCGGCGGCCCGCCTCCCGAAGCGCCTGCAGGGCACCGCCGGCCGATAGGTCGTTGTGGGCGAAGACGGCGTCGAAGTCGAGGCCGGCCTCGGTCAGCCCCCGGACGGCACGGTTGCCGGAGTCGAAGGTGAAGTCACCCTCGACCACGAGCCGTGGATCCAACGGCAGGCCGGCCGCGTCGTACGCCTCGGCGAATCCGGCCAGCCGCTCCTGCGTGCAGCCGAACTCGTCGAAACCCTTGATCACCAGTGGTCGACGCCGACCCCGCTTGAGCAGATGGCAGGCGGCTGACTCGCCGCCGCTGCGGTTGGTCGTGGCGACGGACGGAAAGGGCCGCTGCCGAGCGCGGTCGTCGATGAGGACCACCGGTAGGCCGCGGGCGTGCGAATCGGCAATGTAGTCGAGGCTGCCCTCGGGTTCGATCGCGAGCAGCCCGTCGAACGACTTCGCCGAGACCTGCGAGGCGAGTTGCCGCAGTGACTCCTCGCCGCGGTTGCACGTGAAGAGCAACAGCCCGTACCCGGCGCTCTCCACCGTGTCGACCGCGCCCTGCAGCACCTCGCCCATCCAGGGCCAGGTCAGGGCCGGCACCAGCATCCCGACCACGCCGGTCCGGCCGCGGGCGAGGCCGACCGCGCGGGCGCTCGGCACGTACCCCAGGTCGCTGATGACGGCGCGGACCCGTTCGGCGGTGTGGGCGTGCACCTCACCCTTGCCGTTGAGCACCCGGGAGACCGTCGTCTTGCTCACTCCCGCCCGAGCGGCGACGTCGGCGATGGTGGTCGGCACGTCACACTCCCGGGTCGCAGCGGTGAGGCGGGTGGCGCGGAACCGGTTTCGGAACCGGTTGCATCGCAGTGAATCGAAGTGATGCCGGTCACGTCAATCACGGCGAGATAACGAAACATGGCTAAGTTCAAAAGATTAAGAAAGTGGCCTCGGCGTCGGGTCCGGTGTGGAGCGTGAATCTGTGCGCTGAGCAGCTTCGATGTCGCCCGGTCGCTCGGCCTACGCGGTCACCGGCTCCTCGGGCACGCAGTACACGTCGCCCGAGTTGGCCTCGTGCGGCAACGCCCGCAGGTACGCCGCCACCTGTGCCGCCGGCAGCCAGCGCGGCAGGGCGAGGCCCATCTCGTCGCCGAGCGCGACGTTGAACCTGGTGAAGCCGAGCCCGGTCACCCGGTCGAGGCAGCGCGGGGCCAGTTCCCGGGCGACGGTGGTGAACTCGAACGACAGCGCCGGCAGCCGGCGGCTCAACCCGGCCAGCACGGCGTCCTCGAAGCCCTCCACGTCGATCTTGACAAAGGCCGGTACGCCGTGCGCGGCGATGAGCCGGTCGAGGGTGGTGGTGGCGACCTCGATCTCGGCGTCCCAGGTCTCGCCCTCCCAGCCGCCGGCGCCGGCCGCGGCCTGCACGAAGTGGGGGGACGCGGTGGAAACCGTCGGGTTGGCGGAATTGACCTGCAGTCGGACCCGGCCCGGCCGCACCCCGCAGGCCGCCTCGACCACCGTCACCCGTTCGTCGGCGGAGTAGAGCGCGCGCAGCACCCGGACGCAGGGCGGTTGCGGCTCGACCGCCACCACGCGGGCGCCGAGGCGGCGGAAGCTGCCGAGCCGGTCGCCGACGTGCGCCCCGACGTCGAACACCAGGTCGCCGGGGCGCACGAAACGCGCGTAGAAGGCGTCCATCGCCGCCTCCCGGGCCGGGTCCCCGTAGTACGCCTCCAGCGACCGGCGCAGGCCCGAGAGGGCCGGATCCGCCTTGAGTGCCTCGATCACACCGATATGACCGCCCACTGCCTCGACCGTAGTCACGCCACCGCAAAGCCGAGGGTCATTCAGACGACCCGGCGTTCCGCCCCGCCAAACCCAGCCTCCTAGGATGCCTTAGAGGTGGTGACCCCTCATGCCGTAGGCGGTGGCATCCCGTGGGGTGGGACACCGCCGCCTACTGGTCTGAGTGTGTGTCTGTCGAGGGCGATCAGGGAGTGTCGACGACCTGCTGGCCGAGCGGCCAGAGCGCCGCCGGCACGAGCTTGAAATTCGCCACCCCGAACGGGATGCCGATGATGGTGACGCAGAGAGAGACGCCGGCGATGATGTGCGACAGCGCGAGCCACCAGCCGGCCAGCAGCACCCACAGCAGGTTCGCGACGCCGGAGCCGATCCCGGCGCCCGGCTTGGGAACGAGGGTGCGTCCGAAGGGCCAGAGCGCGTACGAGGCGAGGCGGAGCGAGGCCACCCCGAACGGGATGGTGACCACCAGCGCGAAGCAGATCAGCGCGGCCACCCCGTAGCCCAGGGCGAGGACGAAACCGCCACCGAAGACGAGCCACAACAGGTTCAAGATGAAACGGATCACGCGTTCCATCGTGGCCGGGGCGCGCAACGGTCGGCCAGCCGGGGTCCGGCTGCGGGTCAGACGCTGCTCGCGATCTGGATCAGATTCCCGCACGTGTCGTCGAGCACCGCGGTCGTCACCGCGCCCAACTCCAGCGGCGGCTGGGTGAACACGACGCCGAGCGCCCGCAGCCGGTCGAACTCCGCGTGGACGTCGTCGACGGCGAACGAGGTGAACGGGATGCCGTCGGCGACGAGCGCCTGCCGGAACGGACCGACCGCCGGATGGCCGGCGGGTTCGAGCACGAGTTCGACCCCGTCGGGATCGGCGGGGGAGACGACGGTGAGCCAGCGGTGCTCGCCGAGCGGGATCTCGGTCTTCTTCTCGAAGCCCAGCACCTCGGTGTAGAACGTCAGCGCCTTCTCTTGATCATCGACGAAGACGCTGGCCAGGTTGACGCGGATCACGGTCCCTCCTCGGGGATCGGCCACCGATCGACGACCGCGCGCAGTGGCCTGAAGTCGGCGTGGTGGAACTTGTAGCGACCGCTTCGCTCGAAGCGCACGAGCCCGGCTTCCGCGAGGGTGTCGAGGTGCTGCGAGATCGCCTGGCGGGAGGATCCGATGTTGTGCCTGGTCGTCAGCCGCGCGCAGATCTCGAAGAGGGTCTGCCCGTCCCGCTCGGCCAGTTCGTCGAGGATCGCCCGGCGGGTGGGGTCGGCGAGCGCGGCGAAGACGTCGGTCACGGCAGGTTGAGCTGCCAGGACACCCCGAAGCGGTCGTTCACCCAGGCGAAGCGGGTGCTGAAACCGTAGTCACCGAGCGGCATGAGTTCCGTTCCGCCCTTGGCGAGCGCCTGGTGGAGGCGGGTCAGCTCGGCGTCGTCCCGGCACTGCACGAACAGCGACAGCGAGGGGGTGAACGTGAAGCCGTGGCGCACGGAGCTGTCACTGCACAGGACGCGCTGCCCCGCCACGCGGAACTCGGCGAGGTGCACGCTGCCGGCGGTGTCGGGGGTGTCGCTCTCGCGCCGGGTGACAGAGAGGATTTCGCCGTCGTCGAACAGCGAGACGTAGAAGTTCATGGCCTCGGTGGCGGCGCCTTCGAACATCAGGAACGGGGTGAGCGTGGTGTCCCGGTCGGTCATCGCGTCGGCTCCGGTCCTCGACCGGCCTGATGCCGGCGTCTGCCGGACACGTTAGGCAAGTGTTCACTTGCGTGTCAAAGGTGACGCGCCGGTGACGCCGGCGCCACCAGACCCGATTCGTACGCCACGATGACGAGCTGGGCCCGGTCCCGGGCGTCGAGCTTGGCGAGCAAATGCCCGCACGGTGGCCGGGCTGAGATGCAGATGCCCGGCGATCTCCGAATTGGACAGGCCACGGGCGATGAGCGTCAGGACCTCCCGCTCCCGGTCGGTGACCCGGTCGAGGTCGCCCGCGAGCGGGCGGGTTGGCCTGGTCGTCGGCGATGAGCACGCGGATCGGATCGGTCACGGCTCACAGGGTAGGCGCGCGGACACGCTGAACCCGCCCTCCGGCCGGGGCCCGGCGTGGAACGAACCGCCGTACATCAGGACCCGCTCCCGCATGCCGATCAGCCCGTGCCCGGCGTGCCGGTCGGGCGGCGGCATCCGCTTTCCGGGTCCGTCGTCGGTCACCTCGACGCGGACCTCGCCGGGCATGGTGGTCATGCACCTTGTCGGGCCGGGGGACGACCCGCGCTTCGCCCGTCCCTACGGCCCGTGGACCGGGGTGGGGATCATGGCGCTGTGGACGGCGGTGGCGCTGCTCGTCGGGTATGTCGCGGTGCGCCGCCGGGACGCGTGAGGGCCGCCGGGTCAGGGCTGCAGGCAGTCGGTGGCGCCGTCCTGCCAGCCGTGGTTGTAACGGCCGGCGACCCGGGTGATGAACTCTTCGACGGCCTGCTCGTCGAGGGTGTCGAGCCGTTGCAGCCGCTGCCAGCCGGTGAGGCCGATGCCGTGTCCCAGGGCCGGGTAGGGGGCCACGACGGCGTCCCGTGGGTGCCGTCGGCCGAGACGCTCCAGCGCGCGGATGTCGTCGGCGGACACGTCGCGGGCGTACTGCACCAGCACGTGACCGTGTTCCAGGACGTGCACCTGCAGTTCCTCGGGCACCGGGTCCCGGTAGATGCCGGGGACGACCACCCGGGGCGAGTGCGGCCCGGAGGTGGGCGGCATGGTGCGGTACGGCTCGTGCGCTGCGCCCTCGTACGGGATGTGCCGGTCACCCTCGAACGGTTCGGGGATGCCGGGGATCCGGTCGCAGGGGAGCGCGGTGTCGTTTCTGGACAGGCCGAGCAGCACGCCGGCGCCGAGGCTGGACATGGTGATCACGCTCAGCGTGGTGACCGCCGCGCTGACCAGCGTGCCCCACCAACGACGGCTCATGCCGCAGCCCTCCTGGCGCGAAGACGGTTACGCACGATGACGCCTAGCGGCAGCAGCAGGTTCAGCGACGCGAGCAGCAGCAGCGCGACCCCCTCCCACCAGTACGCGCTGGTCAGTGGCGCGCCGATCAGCACCCCGCCGGCCCAGCCGAGGGTGACCTTGGCGCTCGGCCAGACGAAATGCACGGCGAACCAGACCATCCAGGTGATCCCGGCGAGGTAGAGCAGCCGGTACCAGCGGGACACCCGTAGGTCCCGGTCGTGCGCGTCGCGCAGGACGGTTTCCTCGGCCGGGGTCAGCCGGCGGATGAGGCGTTTCAGCGACAGCCGGGTGACCTCGTTCAGGTTCCGGCACCCGGTTGCGGTCGCCATCACCAGGTACATGTCGGTGCGCAGGTAGGCCAGCGTCTGGAAGGCGAGCTTCACCACCTGGCTGAACACCACCATGGCCAGGAACCGGATCAGGCCCGGGGGCAGGTCGATCCAGCCCCGCGACCAGGCGAAGCGGGGTGCGACGGCGCTGAACAGCAGCACACAGTCGATGGCCATGCCAGCCAGGAAGGGCCCGTAGCGGCGCTCGGGCGGCAGTGCCCACAGCCCGGACAGGTCGGTCTCCAGGACCGGGAAGATGCCCCGCCGTTCCACCCGCAGCCGTGATGGTACGCCGACCGCCGCCCCGGCGAGGGCGTGCCACACCTCGTGCACCATGGTGAGCGCGACGATCACCACGTTGGCGATCACCAGGCTGAGCACCAGGTCGGGGACGAGGAAGGCGTCTTCGTACGTGGGCAGCAGCGACGGTTCGGCGGCGAACATGGCCAGGGCCGCGAGCAGGCAGCCGAGGTAGCAGGCCCACGCGGCCCGGCCGAACAACGGCCGCACGTAGCGGGCGGGGATCCGCGAGATCGACCAGTGTCGGGCGGTGGCCGGTGCCCCGGTGTCGGTGGGGTTCCCGTCGATGACGCCGGCGTCGACCAGCACCGCCACGAAGTCTGCCACGTCGACGGCCTCGCCGGTCTCCCGTTCCACCTGGTCGGTGGCCTCGGCGATGGTGTGGCCGGCCGCGAACAGCGCCACCAGTCGGGCTCCGACCTCGGGCACCACCACGAAGGTGCCGGTCGCCGGGTCGCCGACGACGTACTCGTCGTCGTCCTCGCGGCGGACCACCAGGTGGGCGACCCGGGGGCGGCTGTCGGCGTCGAGCGCGATCACCGGGCCTGCCTCTCGTTCACGACTGCGGGGCTCCGCTGCGCTGCACTCCTCGTGCTCACTGCTCCTCCACCAGCCAGCCGCAGGTCTCGCACTTCTGACCGGGCCTGGGGCGCACCGTGTAGTGGTAGGTGAGGTCGGTGAGGCTGAGGTGGAACATCAGGCCGCGGGTGCTGGTGGGGATGCCGGCCAGGTGGTAGACGGCGTCGAGGGCGGCCAGGTGGCCGGTGAGGTTGGCCGACGGGGCGATCACCGCGTGCCCGGTGAACGGGAAGAGGTCCTCCGGTTCGGTGCCGTAGTGCTCGCGGAGCCGGTCGCCGACGCTGGGCAGGCAGGCCTGGCAGCAGGTCTGCCCCGGCACGAACAGGCCGACCACGGCCATCGGTCCGGCGTACTGGGCGAGCAGCCAGGGCGTGCCGGTGCGCAGGGCAGCGGTGTTGGTCCATTCGCGAATGGCTTCCTGCGGCTGGTCGGCGCAGAGCACCAGCAGGTCACGGTCGCGCATCAGCCGGGTCATCGTCTCGCTGGAGTCGACCCGGGTCTCCTCCCCGGTGACCGTCACGTGGGAGTTGAGCCGGCGCAGTCGCCGTACGGCGGTGGTGAGCTTCGGCGTGCCGATGTCGTCCTCGGTGTAGAGCAGTTGGCGGGTCAGGTTGCCCGGCTCCACCCGATCGAAGTCGACACAGTGCACGTCGCCGACGCCGGCGGCGACCAGGGCCGCGGCGACGGCGGAGCCGGTGCCGCCGAGACCGACCACGGTCACCCGGCTGCGCTTGAGCCGGGACTGCGCCTCGAATCGGGAGGGACGCGGGGTGAGGTCGACCCAGGCGTAGTAGGTGAGCGCCCGGTCGTACCGGTCGAGCTCGGCCGGGCTCAGGTTCGCGGGTGGGGGCGCCGCCGCGTCCTCCACGTAGCCCGCGTCGATGATGGTCTGCAGCGCGTCCGCGGCTTCCTCGGCGGCCAGGTCGGGCCGCTGCGCGGCCAGCGCGGCGAGTATCTCGGCACGGGTGCGGGTGCCGTCCATCAGGCCCAGCAGCGACCACAGGGTGCCGTCCTCGTCGTCGATCTCCGCGCCGATTCCCAATTGTCGCCCACCGATGTTGATCAGCGTGGGAGTGAGCCGTACCGGCTTGTGAATTCCCTTGATCCGTGGTCGTCGCATCGCGCCGCGCTCCTGTTCGATGAGTCGGCCGGGGGGTGGCGTTCCACCACCCCCCGGCCGAATTGTGGATCAGCCGCAGCCGTCGCTGCGGCAGCCCGGGTCGACGATGAGGGCGGTGGTCTCGAGCTTCTCGAGCTTGCGCACGACGATCTTGGCCGGCTTGCGCGTGGTCTGGACCTTCTGCTCCATGGGCTTCCTCCAGCGGAGTGAGAGGGATCTGGCGCCGCGGTACTCGCGCCGACCCCCATTAGAGCACCCGCGATAACCATTCACAATATTCAACGTCCTTAAATTGACGATGTTTTTCTAGCCCAATTAGCGTGCTGTCGGAACGGGCTGGAACATGGTCCTATAAAAACCGCGCGGATGCATTTCTGCGGCATGGCCGACGCTGTCGGACAGATCATTTACGCGACTTAGGTGAGGCTATGAGCGATTGCCGGGGCAAAGGCGTCGATAGCCGTGGATGAACCCTCTGCGCTCCCGTTTGTGACGGTCTGAGGCGCCGCGCGCCAACATCAGACGCACGTGGCGGGCGGCCGGCCACCGAAAGTCCGGCTGACCGACTCCCGCCATCACCCAAACGACCGTTAAGCTCAGGCGGTGGGAACCGACGAGCTGTACCCGGCCGAGTGGCCGGTCTCCGCGCAGCGGGCCACCGCCACCGCCACCGCCGGCGGCTACGGCGACGCGTTCCCGTACCGCACCGGCCACGGCAGCGGTCTCAACACCATTTCCACGGAGCTCATCGCGCTATGACTGTCGACCGGATCCTCCCCACCGACGAGGCCCACGACCTGTTGGACCTCGCCACCGAACTCGCCGATCGAGAGCTCGCCCCGAAGGCCGCCGGCTTCGAGGAACGCGCCGAGTTCCCCCGCGAGGTGCTGCGCACCCTGGGCCGGGCCGGTCTGCTCGGCCTGCCGTATCCGGAGGAGCACGGCGGGGCCGCCCAGCCGTACGAGGTCTACCTGCAGGTGCTGGAGATCCTCGCCAGCCGCTGGCTCGCCGTCGCCGAGGCGGTCAGCGTGCACACCCTGTCCTGCTATCCGCTCGCTCAGTTCGGCACCGACGAGCAACGCAAGCTGCTGCCCGACATGATCGGTGGGGAGCTGCTCGGGGCGTACTGCCTCTCCGAGCCGCAGGGCGGCTCCGACGCCGCGGCCCTGACCACGAAGGCGGTGCGGGACGGCGCCGACTACGTGGTGTCCGGGACCAAGGCGTGGATCACCCACGCCCGGGTGGCGGACTTCTACAACATTTTCTGCCGCACCGGTGGCCCCGGCCCGAAGGGCATCTCCTGCCTCCTCGCGGACCGCGGCACCGCCGGGATCCACCCGCAGGCCGTCGAGCGGACCATGGGCCTGCACGCCTCCCCGGTCGCGCAGATCGCCTTCGACGACGCCCGGGTGCCCGCCGAGCGGCTGATCGGGGGCGAGGGGTCGGGTTTCACCATCGCCATGTCCGCCCTGGACTCCGGTCGGCTGGGCATCGCCGCCTGCGCGGTCGGCCTGGCCCAGGCCGCGCTGGACTACGCGGTCGACTACGCGAAGCAGCGGCAACAGTTCGGCCGGTCGATCATCGACTTCCAGGGGCTCGGCTTCACCCTCGCCGACCACGCCACCCAGATCTCCGCGGCCCGCGCGCTCATGCTGTCCGCCGCCCGGCTGCGCGACGCCGGCCGGCCGTACTCGATCGAGGCGGCGAAGGCGAAGCTGTTCGCCACCGACGTGGCGATGCGGGTGACCATCGACGCGGTGCAGGTGCTGGGCGGGGCCGGCTACGTCGCCGACCACCCGGTCGAGCGCTACCTGCGGGAGGCGAAGGTGCTGCAGATCGTGGAGGGCACCAACCAGATCCAGCGGCTGGTCATCTCCCGCGCGTTGGCCAAGGGCTGACCGTGCGCGACCGGACGGCCCGCCGAGCAGACGTCTCGGCGGGCCGGGTACGGCGTGACGGCGTTTTTACGGGTAGGTTGCACCGCGTGGAGGAGATCGACCGGGCCATCGTCGCCGCGCTGACCGGGGACGGTCGGCTGTCGTACACCGACCTCGCCGAACGGGTGGGGCTGTCGGTGTCCGCCGTGCACCAGCGGGTCCGCCGGCTGGAGCAGCGCGGCGTCATCAAGGGCTACGCCGCGCGCGTCTCGTTCGAGGCGTTGGACCTGCCGCTGACCGCCTTCGTGGCGATTCGGCCGTTCGATCCGTCGCAGCCGGACGACGCGCCGGAGCGGCTGGCCCACCTGTCCGAGATCGACTCGTGCTACTCGGTCGCGGGGGAGGACTTCTACCTGCTGCTGGTGCGGGTGGCCAGCCCGGCGGACCTGGAACGGGTGCTCCAGGAGATCCGGACGGCGGCCAACGTCACGACGCGTACCACGGTGGTGCTCTCCACGCCGTACGAGAACCGGCCGCCGCGGCTCAGTGCCGAGCTGCCTGAGCGGGGGCGGTCTCGGACGGCGGCGGAGCCGGCTGGTTCCAACGCAGGATGACCCGCCGACCGTGTTCGTGACCGAGCACGCTGACGGTGGCGGTGTCCAGCCGTAGCAGCCCACCGGCCGACGGGGGCAGGCCGATCCAGCGGGCGCCGATCACCCGCAGGCTGTGCGCGTGGCCGATCAGGGCGACGCTGCCCTGCTCCAGCAGGGGGGTGACCGCGGCGAGCACCAGGTCGGCGCGCTCGCCGACCTGTGCCGGTGACTCGCCGCCGGGGGCACCGTCGGTCCAGATGGTCCAGTGCGGATGTTCGGCGTGGACGTCGGCGGTGGTGCGTCCCTCGTACTCGCCGTAGTTCCATTCGGTCAGGTCGGCGTCGGTGGCGTCGACGTGGAGGCCGGCGAGGTGCGCGGTGCGGATCGCTCGTTGGCGAGGGCTGGACAGGACACGGACGAAGCGGCGGCCGGCGAGCAGCCCGCCGAGTGCGCGGGCCTGCCGCTCCCCGTCGGGGGTCAGCGCCAGGTCGGTGTACGAGGTGTGCCGGTGACTGGCGCTCCAGGTGGTCTCGCCGTGCCGGATCAGCAGGAGTTCTCCCATTCGCCCAGTTAACCAGCGTCGGGCCCCAGGGCTTCACCTAGTGTCCTAGGACGCCCTAGCGGTGGCGATGCCCGCCGCCCCGCGACAGACGTTTCAACGGGGCGAGCTCCGGGGACGCGACACCGAGGCGGGCCGAGCGGCCCGAGCACCCAGCGAGGGGAGTGTCATGAGCTTCACCGACAAGGCCAAGGCCAAGGCCCAGCAGATGAGTGGCCTCGCCAAGGAGCGGATCGGCGACGCCACCGACAACCAGCGCCTGCAGGCGGAGGGTGCCAGAGAGCAGCGCACGGCGCAGGACCGCCAGCGAGAGTCCGGCCGTGATGTGCGGAACGCCTTCGAGAAGTGACCCATGCGGCGGCTTCGGTGTGGTCAGTCTCTTCGTCGCCGAGGTGGTCGAGAAGGTCTCGCTCGGTGTCTACT
>NZ_JBEYIX010000077.1:0-19646 GCF_040636055.1 Micromonospora sp. NPDC006766
GGCCGCGGCCGCGCGCAGCGTCCTGCTCGAGGTCGCGCTGACCGCGATGCGCAGGATGGCCCTGGAGCACCACGTCGCTCTACGGTTCGGCTGACCGCTGAACGCCTGCCCTCCGATGTTGGCGCTGGCGTCTGACCTAAACCGGAACGCCAGGTGTGAGAGGGCGTTCGATTTGTTCTTGATCTACGAGTATGTGCCTCGCCAGGTGGTGTGGCTTCGTCCGTTATGCGGCGGCTGACGTTGTCGATCATCGCGATGTGGATCATGGCTTCGGAGCTGGCTGGGTGGGTCTCGTAGTCACGGACGAGTCGGCGGTGCAGCATCAGCCAGCCCAGGCTCCTCTCCACGACCCAGCGTCGTTTGACCACGTGGAAGCCTCGGGTTTCGGTGTTGCGCGGTACGACCTCGGCGTCGATACCGAGGGTGGCGGCGTGTTCGACGAACTGGTTTTTGAAGCCTGCGTCCACCCAGGTCTTGACGATGGTCGGGTACGCGGCTTTGACCTGGTCCAACACCTGGATTCCGGCGCGGTTCTCGGTCACGGAAGCGGCCATGACGATGACCGCGAGCAGTAGCCCCAGGGTGTCGGTGACTACGCTGCGTTTGCGGCCCATCGACGGGAGGCAGGCGGCCCCTATGCGTGCGGCGGGGTGGCTGTCTTCGCGGCCGGTGTCTGGTCGAACTCGTCGCGGTTGCGGACGATGTCGCTCTGGTGGCCACGGACCCAGTGCACAAGTCCGTCCACGGCCTCGCTCAGTGAGCGGCCGAGCGGCGTCAGGGCATATTCAACCCTCGGGGGTACTTCCGGGTATGCGGTTCTGGTCACCAACCCGTCGCGGGTGAGGGCGCGCAGCGTCTGGCTGAGCATCCGCTGGGAGACGCCGGCGACCTGCTCGTGCAGTGCGGTGAAGCGCAGCGGGCCGGATGCCAGGACCGTGATGGTCAGCAGTGTCCACTTGTCGCCCACCCTCGCCAGCGCGTCGCGGACGAGTTCGATCGTCTGGGCGCACTTCGGCGCGACTCCGCGTTGGGCGAGTTCGGTGCCAAGGAAGCTGGTGGATCACGCCCTGGCCCGGTTGAATCGGGCGGCCCAGTCGTGGAGCTGCTCGAGCAGTTCGGGCGGGTCGAGGACGCGGAAGTCGGCGCCGAGCGTGCCCAGCGCCATGGTCGGCCAGTCCAGGGAGTCGGCGGTCATCCGCACTCGGCAGTGCTCGGCGTCGAGCTCCTCGACTGTGCCCCACCGGCCGATCCGCTCGCGCACGGCTGCGGCCGGGGCGTCGACCAGGGCCTCCACCTGGTACGGGCGGGGCAGGTTGCCGAGGCTGGTGCGGACGAACTCGGCGGCGTCCGCGGCGGGCAGGTCGCGGGGCCGGAACCGGGAGCCGGTGCCGTGTGGCGCGGTGAGGCGGTCGATTCGGAAGCTGCGCCAGTGGTGCCGGGTGAGGTCGTAGGCGACCAGGTACCAGCGGCGGCCGAGGGAGACCAGCCGATGTGGCTCTACGTGCCGCTCGGTGTGCTGGCCGTCGGCGGCGGTGTAGGAGAAGCGGAGGTGTTCACTGTCCCGGCAGGCCAGCGCGACCGCGGTGAGCACGCTCGGGTCGACGCCTGGCCGGGTCGGGCTGTCCCAGCCGGCGGGCAGGGTCATCGCGCGCAGCGCCTCGACCTGGCGCCGTAGCCGGGCCGGCATCACCTGTACCACCTTGGCCAGCATCCGCACCGAAGACTCGGCGAGGCCCTCCACCGCGCTGTGCGCGGCGGCCTGCAGCCCTACGGCCAGGGCGACCGCCTCCTCGTCGTCGACCACGAGCGGCGGCAGTGCCGCGCCCGCGCTGAGCTGATAGCCGCCGTCGATGCCGCGCCGCGCCTCGACCGGATAGCCAAGCTCGCGCAGCCGCTCGATGTCTCGGCGCAGGGTGCGGACCGAGATCCCCAGTCGCTCAGCCAGTTGGCTGCCCGGCCAGTACCGGTGGGTCTGCAGCAGGGACAGCAGCCGCAGGGTCCGGGTGCTGGTGTTCGCCATGTCGTTGATTCTTCCGCTATTCAGGTCAGGAAGTGTCCGCAGGGCGGCCTAGCGTGGGTCTTGACCGATGGGAACGGGACAAGGAGCTGGAGACCATGAGCGAGGCCACAACCGCCGATGAACGGACCACCCACGGCTTGGCCGACGCGCCGGCCGCCACTGGCGAGCGCGCCGACCTGCTGGCGGCGCTGGCCAAACAGCGGCACTTCCTGCGCTTCACCACCCGCGACCTCACAGACGAGCAGGCCGGGCGGCGCAGTACCGTCAGCGAGCTGTGCCTGGGCGGCTTGATCAAGCACGTCACCGCGGTCGAGCAGAGCTGGGTGGACTTCATTTTGGATGGCCCGTCGGCGATGGACGATTTCACCACCATGACGGAGGCCGACTGGGCCCGACGGGCCGACGGGTTCCGGCTGCTACCCGGCGAGACATTGGCCGGTGTCCTGGCCGACTACGCCGAGGTGGCCCGCCGGACCGATGAGCTGGTCGTCACCCTGCCTGACCTGGACGCCACCCAGCCACTGCCGAAGGCCCCGTGGTTCGAGCCCGGCGGGCGGTGGTCGGCCCGCCGGGTGCTGATGCACATCATCGCCGAGACCGCGCAGCACGCCGGCCACGCCGACATCATCCGCGAGTCCCTGAACGGTGCCAAGAGCATGGGCTAATAACGGCGGCGCAGCGGATCACCACCGGCGGCATCCGAAGTCCGGTTTGGTTACCCGCCAGGCCGGCATCGAGGCGGCCCGGTGGGAGAGGAGGACTTCGCCCCGCTCGCTGGCACGCGTCTGCCGGGTGATCTGCTCAGCGTCAGCACCGGTTGTTCGGGAGCGGCCGACATGGCGAGTTCCCGTCGACCAAGAGCCTGACGACCGGGGAGGCCCAGGCCCACCTGGCCGAGCTGTATGGCGTCGAGGTGTCACGGCAGACACCGAAGATCCGTGATGGGAAGGCCGCCAATCGGTCCATCTACCTCGCCCTTGCCGTCACCGCCGAGGTAACCCGGGAAGTCTCCGGTTTGTGGGCCGGCGACGGCGGCGATGGCGCCAAGTTCTGGCGGCAGGTCCTCACGGAGTTGTGGCGCGTCACCTTGACCCGGCGCCGTCCGGCGCTCGGATAGACATGGATGTCAATCCCTGTATCCTTGCCGAGGTTACGGCGAGCCCTCGGTCCCGGTCAGCACAGCCGTCGGCCGCCCGTTCCCCCGCAGACCGCTTTCACAAGGACGACCATGACCGCCTCGACCGTCACCGCCGTCATTGACCTCGATTTGATCGGTCCCACCATCTCCCGCCACGTCTACGGCCACTTTGCGGAGCACTTGGGGCGCTGCGTCTACGGCGGCTTCTGGGTGGGGGAAGGCTCCGCGACCCCGAACGAGGGCGGGATCCGCCTCGATGTCGTCGAGGCGCTGCGCGGCATCCGCATCCCGAACCTGCGTTGGCCAGGCGGCTGCTTCGCCGACGACTACCACTGGCGCGACGGGATCGGCCCGCGCGAGCTGCGCCCCCGCATGGTGAACTCCCACTGGGGCGACGTGGTCGAGGACAACGCCTTCGGCACGCACGAGTTCCTGGCGCTGTGCGAGCTGCTGGGCGCGGATCCGTATATCTCCGGCAATGTCGGCTCGGGCAGTGTGCGGGAGATGTCCGAGTGGATCGAGTACCTTACCCGCAGCGACGACTCCCCGATGGCCGCCCTGCGCCGTGAGAACGGGCGTGACGAGCCCTGGCGGGTGCCGTTCTGGGGACTGGGCAACGAGGCGTGGGGCTGCGGTGGCAACCTGCGCGCCGAGCAGTTCGCCTCGATGGCCCGCCAGTACGCCACCTACGTCCGCGACCACGGCGACAACACGGTCTACCGGATCGCCGCGGGCGCGAACAACGACGATTACCACTGGACCGAGACACTGCTGCGCTCCTTCGACGACCTCGCGGTGCCCGGCTCCCGCGCCTGGCCGTTCCAGGCCGTCTCGCTGCACTACTACACGATGACTCGGGGATGGTCATCGAAGGGCGCGGCCACGGGCTTCGATGAGGAGGAGTGGTACCTCGCGCTGCGAAACGCGACCCGGATCGAGGATCTGGTCTCGCGCCACGAGGCCGTCATGGACCGCTGGGACCCGTATCGCAAGGTCGGCCTCGTCGTGGACGAGTGGGGTACCTGGTGGGACGTGGAGCCGGGCACCAACCCGGGCTTCCTGTACCAGCAGAACACGCTGCGCGATGCGCTGGTCGCCGCCGTGCACCTCGACACCTTCCACCGCCACGCGGCCCGTGTCGTGATGGCGAACATCGCGCAAACCGTGAACGTGCTCCAGGCCATGATCCTCACGGACCCGGAGACGGGCGCGCTGGTGCTGACGCCCTCCTACCATGTGTTCGCGATGAACCGCGCCCACCATGACGCGGCGTCGCTCGCCGTGACCTTCACGGGCGAGGTCCCGCGGCGCGAGGTGGCGGGGGAAAGCCTCGCGATGGTCTCGGCGTCCGCCTCGACACGCGGCGACACGGCGCTGGTCTCCCTGTCGAACCTCGACGCGCAGCGTCCGATGACGGTCGTCCTCGACTTGCGCGGCCGGGACGTAATGGCCCACCGGGCCACCGTCCTGACGGCCGACGCGCTCGACGCGCACAACACGCCGTCGGCCACAGCGGTCGCCCCCCGCGAGCACGCCGGGGTCACCGACCACCCGCGTGGCCTGGAGGTCGAGCTGCCCGCGCACGCGTACGTGACGGTGGCGCTGGACCTCGCCTGACCGTCGAACACTGGATCTTCACGGCCGCGCGAACCGCGTTTGCCGTGATCTCAGGCAAGGGTTACGCGCTCTCCGGCGGCGAGGGTGAGACGGCGGGTGCGCCGGATCCCGTCCCGGTCGCGCCACCGGGCTTCGACGGTTGTGTCCGTGCTGGCCGCGAGCTTCGCTGCCGTCACGGATCCGTCCACCCAGGCGAGTTCCTCGACGGTGACCGCGCCTCGGGCCCGCAGGCCGACCACCGAGCCGGTGGCCCACGCGGTAGGCAGGGCGGGCAGCAGCTCGATGACGGGGGCGGCATCATGCACGAGGTGGCTCTGCACGAGCAGTTCCGCGATGGCTGCGGTGACGCCGAAGTTCCCATCGATCTGGAACGGCGGGTGGGCGCACAGCAGCGAGGGGTACACCCCGCCCTGATGCTCGTCGGTGGCCGGGGTCAGGTACGCGCCGAGCAGCCGGTGCGCGGCGTCTCCGTCACCGAGTCGGGCCCACAGGCCGATTTTCCAGGCGATCGACCATCCGGTACCGGCGTCACCGCGTTCCGTGAGCGACCTGCGTGCCGCCTCGCGCAGCCGGGAGTCGCGGGCGATCGTCTGTCCCGGGTAGAGGCCGACCAGGTGGGACAGGTGCCGGTGGTGTGGCTCGACCTCCGGGTACTCGGCGGACCACTCCAGAATCTGTCCGCGCGAGCCGACCCGCAGCGGCGCCAGACGGGCCAGCGCGGCACGCACCTCGTGGAGGCTCGACACCGCCGCGTCGCCGAGCGGCTGCCCGCCGGCCTCCAGCGCCGCCTGCGCCTCCAAGACGAACTCGAACAGCTCGCGGGCCAGAGTCAGGTCCATCGCCGTACCCGCGTCGACGCTGGCCGGGCCGTTGCCGGTGCCGAACTCGTTCTCCGGGCTGGTCGACGGCGAGGTCACCAGGTAGCCGTCCGAGGCATCGACGAGCAGGTCGAGCACGAAGCGCGCCGCGTCCAGTGCGACCGGCAGCGCCACCTCCGCCAGGAAGCTCAGGTCCCGGCCGAAGCGCCAGTGCTCGGCTAGATGCAGCGACAGCCACGCCCCGGCCAACGGCCACTGCGCCCACTTCGGGTCGCCGTACCCCTTGCCCACCGGCACTGCGATGCGCCACAGGTCGGTGTTGTGGTGGCAGGTCCAGCCGCGCGCACCATAGATCCGGCAGGCCGTGGCCCGGCCGGCCACCGCGAGGTCGGTGACCAGGCGCAACAGTGGTTGGTGGCACTCGGCCAACGCTGTGGTCTCCGCCGGCCAGTAGTTCATCTGGGTGTTGATGTTTACCGTGTACTGGCAGTTCCACGGCGGCGTCACCTGGTCGTTCCAGATGCCTTGCAGGGTGGCGGGCTGGCTTCCCGGGCGCGAGGCGGCGGCGAGCAGGTACCGGCCGAAGGTGAAGGCCAGTGCGCACAGCTGCTCGTCCGGATCGCCTTCGGCTCGGCGAGCCAGCCGGACGTCGGTGGGCAGCTCCGGCGCGGTGGCGTCGAGGACCAGGCGTACCCGGTCCATCAGTGCCCGGTGCTCGGCGACGTGCGCCGCGCGCAGCGCCGCCCACCCGGCCGCGCCCGCCACCCGTACGTCCGTGGCGCAGCGAGCGAGGCACGCCTCGGCGTCGCGGGCGGGCGGGGTGCCCCAGTCCGTGAAGCCGGTGCGGATCGCGATGAACACCGTCACGGCGGCGGCTGCACGTACCGCGAGAACCGGCCCGTCGGCCCGCTCCTCGACCCGGACGGCAGCTCGGTCGCCCTCGACCACGGCCGTGCACAAGGCGGCGGCACGCATCGCCGGGCTGTCCCCGTCGCTCAGCACCACACCGTCGGCACGCGGCCAGGGCACCACGTGACGCGGCGCGGTCAGCAATAGCGCCAGCCCGGCCCGCCCGTACCCCTGGACTGCCGCCCGGGGCTGCGGCGTCGCCCACCCCAGGTCCAGCCGAAGGCCCTCCCGAACCGTGGTGGACAAACGCACTACCAGGGCCTGATATCCGACGCTCGCGAACACCTCCTGCCGGACCATGCCCCGCTCCACCACCGCGACACCGTCGCGCAGGTCCAGCCAGCGTCCGTAGGTCGCTCCGGCCAAGCCGTCCCGGTCCACGTGGCTGATCCGCAGGTCGCCGACCGGCTGGTACGCCTCAGCATCAGCACCCTGCGTGCCCCGCAGCAGCGATCCTGCCTCCACCGACCGTCCGGCCCGGACCAGGTCGCGTACCTCCCTCAGCAGCCCGGGCGGCACGTCAGGCGGTGCCGTCTCGCCCGGGCCCGACCAGAAGGAGTCCTCATTGAGGCTGATTCGTTCCTCCGGGAACCGGCCATGCACCATGGCTCCCAGCCGGCCGTTGCCCACCGGCAGCGCCTCCTGCCAGCTCCCCGCCGCGGCTAGGAACCTCAGCTCCGCGCGCGGCTCCCGTAGCATCCGCATTTCCACGCTCCCGCCCGATGAACCGCCGAGGACGGCGGCGAGGCCGAGCATGCCAGCCCGGAACGTGCCTCGGCGACCCGGCGTCAGGCTGCTATCCGGGAGCGGACGAGAGGGCCGACACTGGCGTCGTCGCTCGAAGTCGCACCCATGGTTGGGTGCTCGGGCCGAAAACTTTCGGACGCTGCGAGGCCAGGAAGCTCTCCTGTCGGCCTGCGGCCTTGCTGGCAGCAGGGCCCGTTGACGGATCACGCGGCACTTAGTAGCCTCAGCGCACGAAATAGTGGCATGTAAATTTCTCGATAAATTTCACAGCGTCAGTCGACGATCTCGCCAACGACGTTCACAGCCGACCCCACGACCGCTTGGAGGGCCGTTGAAACGCGTCCTGACCACCGCAGCCATCATCGCCACAGCCGCGCTCCTCGTCGCCGGCTGTGGGGGATCAGGTGGCAAGTCCGACTCGAAGACCTTCGAGTTCTGGTCGTTTGCCAACATCAACCAGAAGGCCGACGTCGACGTCTACACCAAGGCGCACCCGGATGTGCACGTCAAGCTCACCGAGGTGGGCACCACGACCGAGACCGCCCAGGCGCTCACCGCCGCGCTGGCCGGTGGCAAGGTGCCCGACCTGGTGCTGATCCAGGCAGACGATCTGCCGAAGTTCATGCAGTCTCCGGACAACTTCGTCGACCTCACCACACTTGGCGCTGGCAACATCAAGGGCAACTACCTCGACTGGGTGATGGCACAGTCGACGACCAAGGACGGCAAAATCATCGGCGTGCCGACCGACGTCGGCGGCTTGGCGGTCGCCTACCGTACCGACCTGTTCAAGGCAGCCGGCCTGCCCACCAACGGGGCCGAGGTCTCCGAGCTCTGGCCGACGTGGGACGACTTCATCAACGTCGGCAAGACGTACGTCCAGAAGACAGGCAAGCCGTTCGTGGACAACACGCCGACGAGCGTCTTCTTTCAGGCGGTCAACCAGGGCAGCGAGCGCTACTACCGCGCCGACCACCAGCTGGACTACGACAACGCACAGGTCAAGGCGGCGTTTGACGTGACGTTGAAGGCCTTCGCCGCGGGCATCTCCGCCAAGCAGGGGTCGTTCTCATCCGGCTGGACCGCGGCCATGAAAAAGGGTGACTACGCGGTGGTGTGCTCACCGTCCTGGATGCTCAGCCAGATGAAGACGAACGCTCCCGAGACCAACGGCAAGTGGGATATCGCCACCATCCCTGGTGGCTCGGGAAACTGGGGTGGCAGCTTCCTCGCCATCCCCAAGCGCGCCAAGAACGCGAAGGCGGCGTGGAACTACATCTCCGAGATGCAGTCGCCGCAGGGTCAGCTGGCGCACTTCGTGGCGCAGGGATCGCTGCCCACCACGCCGTCGGTCTACACGGACCCGCAGCTGGTCGGGAAGACGGACCCGTTCTTCAACAACGCACCGATCGGCAAGATCTACACACAGTCGGTGTTGGGGATCAAGCCCTTCTACTTCGGTCCGCTGGACGGCCCGATCGGCACCGAGTTTCTCAACACGCTCACCAGCGTCGAGCAGGGCAAGGTGGACCCGGCCAATGCCTGGAATACCGCCCTGGCCAATGTCAAGAACGCGGTACGCGGTTGACGGACGACTGATGCGCGGCAGCCGGGTTTTGCCTGGCTGTCGCGCATCGGGAAGGTGACGCTTTGACCACCATGCTCAGCCCGGCCGCCGCCGCACCGGACTTCCCGAGACCGAGGCGCAAGCGGCAGATTCAGCAGGGCGCACGGGAGCTGCTGGCACCATACGCGTACGTCTCGCCGTTCTTCGTGCTCTTCTTGATCTTCGGCCTATTCCCGTTGCTTTTTACCTTCTACATCTCCCTGTTCGAGTGGGACCCCATCGGCGAGCACCACTTCGTGGGGCTGGCCAACTTTTCCGAACTCGCGCACGACCCGCGCTTCTGGGGTGCGCTGCGTAACACGTTCAGCATCTGGGTGCTGTCGACGGTGCCGCAGTTGCTCCTGGCGCTCGGCCTGGCGCACCTGCTCAACCATGCCCGGCTGCGGCTGGCCACGTTGTTCCGGATGTCGGTGCTCGTTCCCTATGTCACCTCGGTGGCGGCCACGACCATCGTCTTCGCCCAGATGTTCGACCGGGACTACGGCATGATCAACTGGTTCCTCCAGTTGCTGGGCTTTCGCCATATCGATTTCACCGCGTCGCTGTGGGGTAGCCACATCATGATCGCTACGATGATCGCCTGGCGCTGGACCGGATACAACACGCTGCTGTACCTCGCCTCGCTGCAGGCGGTTCCCCGGGAACTGTTCGAGGCCGCGGCCGCGGACGGTGCGAGCGGCTGGAAGCAGTTCCTGCACGTCACCATCCCTTCGTTGCGGCCGATCATCGCATTCACCGTCGTGACGTCGACCATCGGCGGGCTGCAGGTTTTCACCGAGCCGCTGCTGGCCAATCCGGTGAGTGGACTCACGTGCGGGGCGGCACGGCAGTGCCAGACCGTCACCCTCTACCTGTACGAGCAGTCCTTCGGGCAGTTCCACTTCGGCTACGGCGCGGCGGTCGGTGTCGCACTCTTCGTCCTCGTGGTGGCCTTCTCCGGAATCAACTATCTGCTGGCCACCCGCATCGGCTCGGAGCGCCCATGAAGCCCGGACCCTCGACCGCCGCACTCACGCGGGTCAGGCGGCGGCACGCCAACCGTGTCCCGATCGCGGTGTACGCACTGCTCACCCTCATGGGGCTCGTCAGTGTCTTTCCGCTCTACTGGATGTTCGTGGTGGCGACAACGGATTCCGCTACAGCGACGACTCTCCCACCGCACGTCACACCCGGCGGCAACTTCCTGCACCTGGCGAAGCTGGTCTTCACCATCGTGCCGTTCGTGCATTCCCTGCTCAACAGCCTCATCGTCGCCACCACGGTCGCCGTAGGCCAGGCAGTGCTCTGCGCGTTGGCCGGCTTCGCCTTCGCCAAGCTGTCCTTCCCGGGCCGCAACACGCTGTTCCTCATCGTCGTGCTGACCATGACGGTGCCGGCGCAGTTGGCCGTCGTCCCGCAGTACCTGATCATCTCCCAGTTCAACTGGGTGGACAGCCTGCAGGCGGTGATCGTACCCGGGCTGGTCAGCGCGTTCGGCATCTTCTGGATGCGCCAGCACATCGGCAGCACTATCGATGACGAGCTGATGCACGCGGCGCGCGTGGACGGCGCGACCACCTGGCAGATCTTCTGGCGGATAGCCTTCCCGCTCGTACGCCCGGCGGCATTCGTGCTTGGGCTGTTCACGTTCGTCTACTCGTGGAACGACTTCCTGTGGCCGTTCATCGTGTTGAAGTCGCCAGAGAACTACACTGTCCAGATCGCCATCAAGGCACTCCAGCAGAACCGGGACATCGATTTGGGCCTGGCCATGTCCGGCTCATTCCTGGCCACTATTCCGCTGCTGGCGTTGTTCGTCTTCGTCGGTCGCCGTCTGGTGCAGGGAATCATGGAAGGCGCGTTTAAGGGGTGAGGCCTCGGGTGCAGGTCTCGCCAACGTTCCTGGGCTCGGCACCGCCTGTCGGCTCGCCGGCGACAACTTCCACGCCGTCGACCACAAGCTGGCAACGGCCGCTACCCGGTGTCTGCGCTCGTGCTGAGATCCCTGGTCGTATGAGCGAGGATGCCCGGATCGGGTGAGTCGGCGAACCGGGCGACGACCGCGCGGACATGTTCCTGAGCGGGTTCGGCGAGGCCGTCGTAGACCGAAACGAACAGTTCCCGGGCGCGGACCCGGGGCCAACCGGGAGGCATCAGCTGGAGGGGCAGTTGCGGGTCGAGGATGGGGAAGCGCCGGTAGGTATCCATGACCTCGGTGCGGGTCGCGACCGCCTGGGCGCCTGTGATCCGCCCGGCACGGATGCGCGGGAGCAGCGGCTTCCATCGCTGGATGAATGTCTCGTACTGTTCGGCGATGGCGGCCACGTCCCAGGCCTCGATCGGGGACCGGCTATTCGTGCTCGCCAGGTCCACGTGACTCGCTCGGAATATGCTCATCGCACCAATACCGAAAGCCCGGAGGCCGTTCTCGACGGTCGGGTTCAGCGCGTCGGGGGAGACCCACAGCCCGTCGAACAGCGACGCGAAGCCCAACCATCGCAGCTGGTCGCGCAGCGCGCGCCGGTGACCGCTCGCCTCCTGGGGCAGGGAGAAGGCGACCAGCGTCCAGCACCCGTCCCACGAGTCCACCCCGGAGGCGAATCCGGCGATCCACGCTCCGCCACTCATCAGTTCGGCGGCGGCCGCCCGGGTCAGGCGGTACGAGCTGTGCCGCCCTTCCCGGCAGTTCTCGAGGGCTCCTCGGCGGGCCAGCCGGCTGATGGCGGTGCGGGCTCCGGCGGTGCTAACCCCTGTCTCAGCGAGCAGCGCGACGATCGACGCCGAGGGCAGCCAGGCGCGCGTACGCGCGGTGTAGTCCGCGATCAAGGTCATCGCCATGCCCTGCGGTGAGGTGCCTGCCTGGCGACGGGGTAACCGTACTGAGCCGGCGAGCTCGGGGACTATGTCCTCCATTTCGTACGGGATCACCACGGATACGCTCCGGTGCTCGAGGTTGGACGGGAAGGCCGACGACATGGGCAGGTCCATGATTATGCGCGGCGACCCCATGGTGCCCGCCGACGCCCAGGTAGCCAGCGCCGTCGGCATCCCCGCCGACCGGGGGAGCCCGCCGGCGTCTGGATGCGGTCGTCGATCCTCAGCTACGGTGCGGTCAAGAGGTGTTCAGGTCTTACGTCACAACATGATCTTGGGCGTCCTCGTCACGCCCAGACCCCTGGCATCGGAACTACTCGTCTAGGAGGGCTCTCCCGGATGGCATCCGTTTTCCATGTGGCGACCAGCGGTTCGGATCGCGCTGACGGCTGCGCCGAGCGGCCCTTCCGGACGATCAATCGGGCGGCCGGCGTCGCGCAGCCCGGTGACACCGTGGTGGTGCACGCGGGGGAGTACCGCGAGTGGGTGAAGCCACGGTATGGCGGTCTCAGCGACTCCCGCCGCATCACCTACGAGTCGGCGCCCGGCGAGCACGTTGTGATCAAGGGATCGGAGCGCATCACGGGCTGGGAGCTACTCGGCGGGACGGTATGGAAGGCAGTTGTCGACAACTCGCTGTTCGGCTCGTTCAACCCGTTCGCACGGGAGGTGGCCGGCGACTGGATCGTCTACCGGACGGGCGCGCCACGCAGCCACCTCGGCGATGTCTACCTGAACGGGTTGAGTTTCTACGAGGTGGCAACCCGGGCGGAGGTCAACGATCCGCCACGGCGCACCGAGGTCGTCGACGACTGGACCAGGGTGACCCATCCGGTCGGCAATCCCGACCAGACCCAGCTCGTCTGGTATGCCGAGGTCGGTGAGCAGACGACAATCTGGGCCAACTTCCAGGGCGCCGACCCGAACACGGAACTGGTCGAGATCAACGTACGCCGCAGCGTCTTCTACCCGGACCAGCCACACCTGGACTACATCACGGTCCGCGGATTCGAGCTGGCGCACGCTGCCAGCCCGTGGGCGCCACCGACCGCCGATCAGCCGGGCCTGATCGGGCCCAACTGGGCAAAGGGTTGGGTCATCGAGGACAACGTGATCCATGACGCCAAGTGCTCGGCGATCTCGATCGGGAAGGAGGGATCGACCGGGCAGAACCACTCGGCCCTCCGCGGTGACAAACCGGGCTACCAGTACCAGTTGGAGTCGGTCTTCGCGGCCCGCCAGATCGGGTGGGACCGGGAGCATATCGGCTCGCACGTGATCCGCCGCAACACGATCTACGACTGCGGCCAGAACGCGATCGTGGGTCACCTCGGATGTGCGTTTTCCACGATCGAGGACAACCACATCTACGGCATCGGCGTGAAGCGCGAGTTCTACGGGTACGAGATCGCTGGCATCAAGCTGCACGCGGCCATCGACGTGGTGATCCGGCACAACCGGATTCACGGCTGCTCGCTCGGCACATGGCTGGACTGGCAGGCGCAGGGCACCCGGCTCTCGCGCAACGTCTACCACCACAACTGCCGGGACCTCTTCGTCGAGGTCAGCCACGGTCCCTACCTGGTCGAACACAACATCTTCGGCTCGCCCGCCTCGCTGGAGTTGTTCAGCCAGGGAGGCGCCTTCGTCAACAACCTGATCTGCGGCACGCTGCGGCTGGAGCCGGTGCTGGACCGCGCTACGCCGTATCACCGGCCGCACAGCACCCAGGTCGCCGGGTACGCGGTGATCTACGGTGGCGATGACAGGTACGTGGGGAACCTCTTCCTGGGCGGCGACCCGGGCGCAGCCTATGGGATGGGCGCGGAGGGCGAGGGGCCACCGTTGTGCGGCACCGCCGGATACGACGGCCATCCAGCATCGTTCGAGGAGTACCTGGCCCGACTCGACGATCAGCCGCCCAGCGACCAGCAGAAATACCTCGACGTGAAACAACCGGTGTACGCCCGCGCGAACGCCTACGCCGCGGGGGCCAGGCCGTTCGAGGGTGAAGGTGAACCACGGGTAATGGGCGCCGCGACCGCGACCGTTGTCGACGAGGGTGACGGGGTCTGGCTCATCACTGATCTCCCCGAAGCGTTCGACGAGGCTCGCATCGGTGTGGTCACCGGCCGGGATCTGGAACGGGTCCGTTGCGCCGACGCGGAGTTCGAGGAGGCAGACGGCGGCCCCGCCATCATGGACATCGACCTCACGGGTGAACCCAGGCAGGCTGGACGAGATGGTGCCGTCGGCCCGATCGCGGGCCTTCTATCCGGGGCGAGCCGAACGCGCATTCTTTGATGACAGAACCGTCCGCGGCGGTCCTGGCGGTCCTGGCCAACGGGTAAGCATGGGGTGTGGGGCTGGTGCGGCCGTCCCGCGGGCCCGGCGCCAGCTGGCACCGGGCCCGGGGCAGTGCCCCGCTCAGGGGCTGGTGCAGGTGATGTTGCTGGCCGGAGTGGCACCGTCGCCGGTGGCGGTGAACCCGAAGGTGGTGGAGGTGTTCACGCCCAACGTGCCGTTGTAGGGGGCATTTCGCACGGTGATGTTGCCCGTGGTGCCCGTGTTGGTGCCGTTCCAGAGGCTGCTGATGGCCTGTCCGCTGGCCAGGGTCAGTCGTACGGTCCAGCCGTTGATCGTGGTGGCGGTGTTGTTGGCCACGGTGACCTCAGCCTGGTAGCCGCCGGGCCAGCTGTTGACGGTGTGGTAGGTGGCGACGCAGCTGGCCGGCGTGGTCGTGGGCGGCGTGGTCGTGGGCGGCGTGGTCGTGGGAGGTGCGGTTGTGGGCGGCGCGGTCGTCGGGGGCGCGGTTGTGGGCGGCGTGGTGGACGAGAACTGGGTGAAGAATCTCCAGATTTCCCCCGAGGTCCAGGTCCTGGAGTCGTTGGGGCTGGACGATCCGTCGACCGGACTGGGGGTGTGGTCTCCGTCGAACGCGGCCCACTGCACGGGGTAACCGGTTCGGCAACCGGAATAGGTGGTGGTGATGTGGGTCAGGCTGCCTCGGCTCGGCTCGGGCGGGTTCTGCGTAGTGCAGCCGTTGTTCCTGACGAACGTGTCGCGCAGAGACCGACCCAGGGAGATGTTCAGCACGCTGTCGTAGGTGCCGTGGATGCCGAAGTACGGGACGGGCTGGGTACCGCCGTTGCATCCGCTGAGGTTGGCGCCGGACAGGACCGCGACCGCCCGGACGACGGTGGGTCGAGCGCAGGCCACGGCATAGCTCATGGCCCCGCCGTAGCTCCATCCGAGCACGAAACGCTGGGTCGTGTCGACGCAGAGGGCGTCCTCGATCTGCCGGGAGATGTCGTCGAAGAGGGTCAGGTCCCGACCGTTGGTGTTGGCCCAGCCGGCGTCGATGCCTTGAGGCGCGACGAAGATCGCGCTGTTGTTCGACAGTGGCGCAAGCCCGTAGTAGCCGGCTGAGGCGACGTTGCTGGCCGAGCCGTTCAGCCAGTGGAAGCCAACGATCAGCCGGTAGGGGTGGTTTCTGTCGTACCCGTCCGGGATCCGCAGGATGTAGCTTCGATTCTGTCCGCTGCTCTGAATCGTGCGCGTACCGCTGGTGAGCGTAGGGGCCTTGCCGCAGCCTGCGGTCGTGGCGAGGGTGCCGATCGTCGCGGCCACCGCCGCGTCGCCGAAGCCGATGCTCCGCGCGCCACCGACGGTCGCCGCGAGGAGAACCGCTGCGGCCGAGATGGATGAGAGAAGATGTCTCCGTTTCATGATTGCTTGACTCCTTGCCATTGGTCGTCGTGTTCCGGTGGTGTCGTGCGAGGCCGACCCCGGTGACTACGCCGCGCTCCGCCGACCGACGGTCAGCGAGGTGCTGGCGGCTTCGCCTGGTGGGCGAGGCGATGCCCGTTCAGCTCCGATCGGCATGCTCCTGTAGTCCGGGCCCGGCGTACCCGCGCGGCTACGGCCGTCCGTCGGCGCCGGGATCGTCCGCGACGGCATGGAGGCGGGGCATGTGGCCGGACCGAAGTCGGCCGGCGACCGCCTGTGGTCGCCTGGCACCCGCGGAGCGCCCGGACTGGTCAGCCACCGGCGAGGCGGTGTGGCTTGCGCCCTCGGCGCGCCTTGCCGGCTGGATCGAGGTGATCGCGAGCGTGCCCTTCGCCCGCGTCCAAAAAGATAGCATGTTATCGATAACATGCTCAATCGATTGAGCTGCTCGCCAGGTCCCTGGGCAAGCGCGTAGCGAGAGAGCCTGGACTGCCGCGACCCCCGTCGAGGCCCCGCCACGCTTCCGGAACGGCTTTTTGACCCTCCACCACCCTCGGTGGCCGCCGATACCTCGCGTGATCCGCCCGCACCTTTCGCGAGCCGTCCGCGACGGGCCGACAGCGATGCATTAGCACCGATTATCACCCGTATCAGGCACCTGCTGTCTGTTCTTGACACCCATCGGTCTTCAAGGAGGACCAGCCATGACCGCAGCAACCAGTACGCCAGCGTCCGCTACGTCGTTGACGACGTGCGAGCGGCCATCGACTTCTACACCACCCATCTCGGCTTCACCCTGAACACCAGTGCCGTGCCCGCCTTCGCCGACGTGGGCCTCAGCGTTTATCCGCAGCTCACCCTCAGTGAGGTGGCGCGGATGACCGGCCTGACCCGGGCGGCCGCGCGCCGGCTTCTGCTCACCCTGGTCGAGCTGGGTCTACGTCGCCCGCGTCCCGACAAAGCGGATCATGACTGTGGGGATCAGCGACCCGGGGCACCACCACCAACTCGGCGAAGCTGCGCGCCCTCCTGAAGAAGATAGCCGTTCGGGCCACATCCCGGGGTCCAGAGGACCTGCAGGGCGGCCTGAGCCGGTAGGTGGTGGCCGCGCGCCGGCAGGTGACGGGACGGGCATGCCGCGAAGGGCGCCACCGTCACCATGGGTCGCGGCTCGTTCGGCGATATCGGTCATACCCGACTGTGCACTTTAGGGCTCTCAGGCACAACTTTTGCTCATTCATTTCAAACTTTCGCAGTGATGCATCTAGCTTGATGTCGCTGCCGGCGATAGCCTCTCGCCCGAGAACACATCGCGTCCCCTTGGCTCGTCGAGATCCGTCTCCACTTCCCGGACTGGAAGGAACCGCATGCCCAGCCACCACCTGCCGCCAAGAACCCGCAGAGCACACCCGTCCCGCCGAGCGGGCGCAGACGCCCGCCGGCGACTGCTGCGCTTCCTGCTCGCCGCCGTCCTACCCGCCGCGTCCCTGTCCGTCGGCTCGCTCGTCGTCGGCACCCCGGCCTGGGCCGCGCCCACCAGCGCACCGGCCATCCTCACCCCGACCGCCCCGACCGGGACCAACAGCTTCTACCGAGGCCCGGTCACCCTGAACCTGTCTGCCACCGACGACGTCAACGGTGTCCAGCGCCTGGAGTACCGGCTCGGCAACTCGGCGCCGTTCCAGACCGTGGCGTCCGCGCCCACCCCGTACCCTGCCAGCCTGACCGGCTCGGTGCAGATCACCCAGGGGGGCACCACCACCGTCGGCTACCGGGCCATCGGCGGCGACGGCTCCGCCGAGTCCGTCCGCACCATCACCATCCGGATCGACACCGTCGCCCCGGTGGTCAGCTGGCCGGGCATCGTCGACGGGCACGTCGGCCACACCGCCACGCTGATCCCGACCCGGACCGATCCCGCACCTGGCTCCGGGGGCGTCTTCATCCACCGCATGTGGCTCGACGGCACCGAGGTTACCCCGCTGCCCGTCACCACCTCCACCCTGACCACCGGCGGGCACACCGTCAGCGTGGTGGCCAGCGACGCGGCCGGCAACGCCGCCCGGTACGACCAGGCGTTCGTCGTCACCACGTCCTTCACCGACCTGGACAACCTCATCGCCGGCTACGTCACCAGCGGCGCCCTGAACACCGCCACCGGCGACAGCCTGCGCGCCACCCTCGCCCAGGCCGCCAGCCTCGCCGAGGCCGGCGGCACCAACGCGGCGGCCACCCTGCTCAACAAGTTCGTCGCGGCCGCGCAAAGCGCCACCAAATCCGGGCCGACCCGCGACACCCTGGTCGGCGACGCCCGATACCTGAAGCAGCAGGTCACCGGCACGCTGCCGGCAGACCCGCCGACCGGCATGACCGTCACGCCGGCCACCGGACCCAACCCGATCCCCGCCGCCACACCGCTGGCCGCATCCACCAACTTCCCCGACGCCAGCTACCGGGTGCTGTACTTCTCGGCCACCAAGGGCTTCCGCCACGACCACATCCCGGACACCGCCCTGCTCGTGCAGCAACTGGGCAAGCAGTACGGCTTCGACGTCGACATCTGGGATCCGAGCCTGGCCCCCAACTCGCTGCGGAGCACGCCGTTCACCTCCGCCGCCGACCTGGCGAAGTACAAGACCATCATTTTCTCCTCGCCGGTGGACGGCACCAACCCCAACAGCGCGCCCGACAAGGACGCCCTCAACGCCAGTGAGCTGGCCGCTTTCAAGGAATACATCCAGGCCGGCGGCGGCTACCTCGGGCTGCACGGGGCCTCCGACGCTATCCACAACGTGTCCTGGTACCGCAACCTGGTAGGAGCCTGGTTCACCAACCACCCCAACGGCCAGAACGGCGAAGGCACCTGCGGCAGCTGCATCAACGTCCGGGTCAACACCGAGGACCCGACCAACCCGGCCGTGGCGCACCTGCCGAAGACCTGGCTCACCATCGACGAGCTGTACAACTTCGACCACAACCCGCGCGCCGAAGTGCACACGCTGCTCAGCCTCGACGAGTCGTCGTACCAGCGGAGCCTCAACAGTGGCAACGCCGCCACCAACCCGCTGCGGCTGATGAACGGCGATCACCCGATCGTCTGGTGCCAGGAGTACGACGGCGGACGCGCTTTCTCCCTCATCCTCGGCCACGACCGCGCGCAGTACTACCGTGACCCGTTCACCCGGATGCTGCTGGCCGGCATCCACTGGACCGCCGACCAGACCGAGGCGAACTGCTCGACCTACCGGCAGACCCGGACGCTGATCACCACCAGCGTCGCTAACGGTGCCCTGGATCCCGCGTCGGCCGAGGCCGCCTCCGCGCTGCTCGACGACGCCCAGGCCGCCTACCTCGCGCGGGACTACAACGCCGCCTCCACGTCGCTCAACCGGATCAGCGCGATCGCCGGTAAGCCCGCCGCCGGCAGCAAGGCGGCGCGTACCGAACTCGACCGCCAGGCCCGCCAGCTGCGCGACTGGATGCAGACGTTGAAACACTCCTGACCGTCCCCGGTTGCCGGCCTACCGCAGGCCGGCAACCGGTGGTTCCACGCCACCGGACTTTGGGCTAGACCCGCCCGGCAACCGGCGATGAGCTGGCCAGAGTGGCCACGGGAAAGCACGAACCGATCAATGAAGGTTCTGCGGGGTAGGTCGCGGCCGGGCGCGTCTTGTGCTAGACCGCGCCCGGCCGCATCACTCACACCAGGATCGCACTGAACCGCTGGCCGTCGAACTCGCGCACGCGAACGTTCACGACCGCGCCGGGCTCGGCCGTGGCGCTGCGCACGAGCCCGTGCACGCCTGCCGGAGTCTCGACGAGCACGCCGAACGGCAGGACCTTGGTCACGGTCACGGCAACGAGATCGCCGGCTCGCATCGGGGTGTTCATAGTCTCACCCCCTTCCGATCATCGGGGTGACTCGGGGCGGCGGCACTGCGGATCGCCGTCTCTCCTTGGGTCTTGTGCGATTGACGCAGAAGCCGGGTCCACCCGGACATCACGCCGAAGACGATAACAGCGGTGGCTGTGTACAGCGGAGGATCACGACGCTTGGACCGGGTGCATGGGATCGGCCTCACCTGCCATTCCTGTCAGCCGAACCGTAGAGCGACGTGGTGCTCCAGGGCCATCCTGCGCATCGCGGTCAGCGCGACCTCGAGCAGGACGCTGCGCGCGGCCGCGGCC
>NZ_JBEYIX010000078.1:0-19624 GCF_040636055.1 Micromonospora sp. NPDC006766
GGAGGAGCGGTCCCTGGCGCCGGTGCGGGTGCGTGACGGTGACCGTTGGGTGCCGGTGGATTTGACGTTGGAGCGTCGGGCGACGGACCCGCCGGTACGCCGGCCGGGTGTGGTGTGGGGAAGCGTCCACACCCGGCCGGCCCCACCCGGTGCGTCTTCCTCCGCACCACCCGCTCCGGGCGACCCGCCGACGGATCCCGATCCGCCGTGCGGCCCGCCCGCCCCGGCCCACGCGGAGGAGAGACATGCCGACCAGTCCGGCTCAGGCACCGACGGTGCCCGCGCACGTGCTGCCGCACCGCACCCCCGCCCAACTGCTCGTGGTGGCCCGCCACGGGCTGGCCGAGGCGGCCCAGACCCGTCCCGACGGCCTCCGGTACGCCACCGCCCACCTCGCGGCGCTGCGCGCCGCCGCCGCACTGCTCGCCGCCCGGGCCCGCCCCACGCCCGCCCGACGCAACCGGATCACCAGCGTCTGGGTCCTGCTCGCCGCCGTCGCCCCCGAGCTCGACGAGTGGGCCGGCTACTTCGCCGCCGGGGCGAGCAAGCGGGCCGCCGCCGAGGCCGGGATCCCCCGGGTGGTCACCGCCCGGGAGGCCGACGACCTGCTCCGCGCCGCCGAAGAATTCGTGGCCGTGGTCGAGGCCGCATGTGGGTGACGCACGACAGGAGGTGGGTCCGATGGCGGGCCGCATGGTGGTCGGTTCCGCCGCACTGGCCGAGCTGGTACGTCCGGCGAGCGCGCCCGACCCGACGGGCGGCCACCGGGTGCTGCCCGTCCGGCCCGAGCTGACCGGGCTGCTGCCCCACCGTGGGCTGCGGCGCGGCAGCACCATCGCGGTCGGCGTCGGGCAGCCCCGGCACAGTGGCGGGACGTCGCTGCTTCTCGCCCTGCTCGCCGAGGCGTCCCGGGCCGGCTCGTGGTGCGCCGTGGTCGGGGTGCCCACTTTCGGGGCCGGCGCGGCGGCCGAGGCCGGGATCGCCCTGGACCGGCTCGCCCTGGTGCCGCACCCCGGGCCCGAGTGGCCCACCGTCGTCGCCGCGCTCATCGACGGGGTCGACGTGGTGGTCGCCGCCGTGCCGGCCACGGTCTCCGCCTCCGTCGCCAACCGGCTGGCCGCCCGGGCCCGGCAGCGCGGCAGCGTGCTCGTCCCGTACGGCCGGTGGGACGGCGCGGACGTCACGCTCCAGGTGGTCCGCGGGGTCTGGGAGGGACTCGGCGCGGGCCGGGGGCGGCTGCGCCGCCGGGAGGTGACCGTCTCGGCACGCGGGCGGGGCGCGGCCGCCCGCGCCAAGGAGATCAAGGTCTGGCTGCCCGGCGACGAGCTGACCCGGGTCATCCCCCGCGCGACCGGCACCGCCGCCCACACCGACCCGCCCCGGCTCCGCGTGGTGACGCCGTCCACCGCGGCGGCCCGGTCCCGCACCGTGGTCGCGGGTGGACGTGGCCGGCAAGGGCGGGCGGCCGCGGACGGGTCGGCGTGACCGGCGCGCCGGTGCGGACCCTGCTGCTCTGGTGCCCGGACTGGCCGGTCCTCGCCGCGGAGATCGTCGACGGGGTGCCCGCCACCGGCCCGGTCGCGGTGCTGCACGCCAACCGGGTGATCGCCTGCTCCGAGCGGGCCCGCGCCGAGGGCGTACGCCGGGGGTTGCGCAAGCGGGAGGCACAGGGGCGCTGTCCGCAGCTCACCGTGGTCGACCACGACCCCGGCCGGGACGCCCGCGCGTTCGAGCCGGTGGTGGCCGCCGTCGAGGAGGTGGCCGTCGGGGTGGAGGTGGTTCGTCCCGGGGCCTGCGCGTTGGCGGCCCGGGGGCCGAGCCGCTACCTCGGCGGGGAGGAGGCGGCGGCCGAGCGGATCGTCGAGCACGTCGCCCAGACCTGTGCGGTGGAGAGCCAGGTCGGCATCGCCGACGGGGTCTTCGCCGCCGGGCTGGCCGCTCGGGGCGGGCGGATCGTGCCGCCCGGCGGGAGTCCGGAGTTCCTGGCATCCCGGCCGGTCGAGGCGCTCGGCCGGCCCGCCCTGGCCGACCTGTTGCGCCGGCTCGGGGTGCGTACCCTCGGCGATTTCGCCGGGCTGCCCGCCGGCGACGTGCTGGCCCGGTTCGGCTTCGACGGGGCGCTGGCTCATCGGCTCGCCGCAGGCCGGGACCACCGGCCCCTCGCGGTCCGGCAGCCGCCGGCCGACCTGACGGTCACCGCCGGGTACGACGAGCCGATCGACCGGGTCGACGCCGCGGCCTTCGCCGCCCGGGTGCTGGCCGAGCAGCTGCACGAGCGGCTGGCCGCGTACGGGCTGGCCTGCACCCGGCTCGGCATCGAGGCGGTCACCGCGCACGGCCAGGAGCTGCACCGGGTCTGGCGGCACGACGGCCTGCTCACCGCCACGGCCATCGCTGACCGGGTGCGTTGGCAGTTGGACGGCTGGCTCTCCGGCAGCACCGGCCGGGACGGCGCCCGCCCGGCCCGCCCCACCGCCGGGATCATCCGGCTGCGGCTGGTGCCGGACGGGGTGCTCGCCCAGGCCGGCCTGCAACCCGGGTTGTGGGGGGAGACCGGCGCGGAGCGGGAGCGGGCGCACCGCGCGCTGAGCCGGGTGCAGGGCATCCTCGGTCCCGAGGCGGTGGTCACCGCCGTGCTCGGCGGCGGGCGCTCCCCGGCCGATCAGGTACGCCTGGTCCCGTGGGGCGACGAACGCCTGCCGGCGCGGTCCGGCGGTGGGGCGCGGCTGGGCGGTGGGGCGCCGGTTCCGCCGTGGCCGGGGCGGCTGCCGCCGCCCGCGCCGGCCGTGGTGCTGCCGACCCCGCTGCTGGCCACCGTGCACGACGCCGCCGGTGCGCCGGTGGTGATCAGCGCCCGGCTGGCGGTGAGCGCCGCGCCCGCGCGGCTGGTCGTCGGCACCACCGCACCCGGACGTGGGCCAGGCACCGGCCGGCCGGCCGAGATCGTCGGCTGGGCCGGCCCGTGGCCGGTGGAGGAGCGCTGGTGGGCACCGGCCGAGGCCCGGCGTCGAGCCCGGTTCCAGGTCTGCCTCGCCGACGGGGCCGCGCTGCTGCTCGCGGTCGAGGGTGGCCAGTGGTTGGTGGAGGCGATCTATGACTGAGCCAGCAACGGCCGGGCCGGGCTGTACGCGCCGTGCGGAATCGGATCTTGGAGGATTTCGGCCCCTGGAGGGGCGTAAAGCTTCCAAGATCTCGACGAGGGCCGGGCGAGGGGTGGCCGGGTGAGCTTCCACAACCCGAAGCTGCCCTGGTCGGAGCTGGAACGGGTGCTCTCCGGGCGGCCGGGGGGCGGGAAGCCCGGCAAGGGGCGGTCCCGGGGAAACCGGAGCGAGCGGCACCTGCACGTGGTGGACCCCCTCGCGGTGGACGCCGACGGCGGCGACTCCCCGGCGTGGAGCCGCAAACGGCAGCAGTACGAGCCGCCCGAGCTGGCCCGTCCGGACGACGAGGTGCCCTACGCGGAGCTGCACGCGCACTCCAACTTCAGCTTCCTCGACGGTGCCAGCCACCCGGAGGAGCTGGCCGAGGAGGCTGCCCGGCTGGGGCTCACCGCGCTCGCCGTCACCGACCACGACGGCTTCTACGGCGTGGTGCGCTTCGCCGAGGCGGCCCGCGCGCTGCACCTGCCGACGGTCTTCGGCGCCGAGCTCTCCCTCGGGCTGCCCGGCCCGCAGAACGGTGAGCCCGACCCGCTCGGCCGGCACCTGCTGGTGCTCGCCCACGGTCACGAGGGGTACGCCCGGCTGGCCGCCACCATCTCCCGCGCCCAGCTGCGCGGCGGCGAGAAGGGCCGCCCGGTCTACGGCGAGCTGGAGGAGGTCGCCGACGAGCTGCGCGACCACGTGTTGGTGCTCACCGGCTGTCGTAAGGGGCACGTGCCCGCCGCACTGCTCACCGAGGGCGTCGACGCCGCCGCCCGGGAGCTGGACCGGCTCACCGCGCTCTTCGGCGCCGAGACGGTGGCGGTGGAGCTGACCGACCACGGCCACCCGGTCGACGCCGACCGCAACGACGCCCTGGCCGAGCTGGCCGCCGCGGCGAGGCTGCCCACGGTCGCCACGAACAACGTGCACTACGCCACCCCGGGCCGCCGCCGGCTGGCCACCACCCTGGCCGCCGTGCGCGCCCGGCGCAGCCTTGACGAGATCGACGGCTGGCTGCCCGCCGCCGCCACCGCCCACCTGCGCAGCGGCGCGGAGATGGCGGCGCGGTTCGCCGCGTACCCGGGCGCGGTGGCCCGGGCCGCCGAGTTCGGCGCGGAACTCGCCTTCGACCTGCAACTCGTCGCGCCGCAGCTGCCGGCCTACCCGGTGCCGCCCGGGCACACCGAGATGAGCTGGTTGCGTCGGCTGACCATGGCCGGCGCCCGGGAACGCTACGGTCCGCCCGAGGCGCACCCGGAGGCGTACGCGCAGCTGGAACACGAGCTGCGGATGATCGAAGACCTCGGCTTCCCCGGCTACTTCCTGGTGGTCTACGACATCGTCACGTTCTGCCGGGAGCAGGACATCTACTGTCAGGGGCGGGGCTCGGCGGCCAACTCGGCGGTCTGCTACGCGCTGCGGATCACCAACGTGGACGCGGTGCGGCACCGGCTGCTCTTCGAACGGTTCCTCGCCCCGGAACGCGACGGGCCGCCCGACATCGACGTGGACATCGAGTCCGACCGCCGGGAGGAGGTGATCCAGCACGTCTACGCCCGGTACGGCCGGGAGCACACCGCCCAGGTCGCCAACGTCATCTCGTACCGGCCCCGGTCGGCGGTGCGGGACGTGGCCAAGGCGTTCGGCTTCTCGCCGGGGCAGCAGGACGCCTGGAGCAAACAGATCGACCGGTGGGGCTCGGTCGCGGCGGTCGACGCGACGGACATCCCCGAGCAGGTGATCGAGTACGCCAATGAGCTGCAGACGTTCCCCCGGCACCTGGGCATCCACTCCGGCGGGATGGTGATCTGCGACCGGCCGGTGATCGAGGTCTGCCCGGTGGAGTGGGGGCGGATGCCCGGCCGCAGCGTGCTGCAGTGGGACAAGGACGACTGTGCCGCCGTCGGGCTGGTCAAGTTCGACCTGCTCGGCCTCGGCATGCTGTCGGCGCTGCACTACGGCTACGACATGATCGGGATGACCCTCGACCTGGGTGACATGACCCTGGACGACCCCGAGGTCTACGACATGCTCTGCCGGGCCGACTCGGTCGGGGTGTTCCAGGTGGAGAGCCGAGCCCAGATGGCCACCCTGCCCCGGCTCAAGCCCCGCGTCTTCTACGACCTGGTGGTGGAGGTGGCGCTGATCCGGCCCGGCCCGATCCAGGGCGGCTCGGTCCACCCGTACATCCGGCGCAAGAACGGCCAGGAGCCGGTGACGTACCCGCACCCGCTGATGCGCAACGCGCTGGAGAAGACCCTCGGTGTGCCGCTGTTCCAGGAGCAGCTCATGCAGCTCGCCATCGACCTGGCCGGCTTCGACGCGGCCGGGGCCGACCAGCTGCGCCGGGCGATGGGCGCGAAGCGGTCGGTGGAGCGGATGGCGCAGATCGCCGACCGGCTCTACGCCGGGATGGCTGAGCGGGGCATCACCGGCGAGCTGGCCGACGACGTCTACCGCAAGCTCACCGCCTTCGCCAGCTACGGCTTCCCGGAGAGCCACGCGATGAGCTTCGCCTACCTGGTCTACGCCAGCTCCTGGCTCAAGCGCTACCATCCGGGCCCGTTCCTGGCCGCGCTGCTCAACGCCCAGCCGATGGGTTTCTACTCGCCGCAGACCCTGGTCGATGATGCCCGCCGGCACGGCGTCGAGGTACGCCGGCCGGACATCAACGCCAGCGGCGCGAAGGCGGTGCTGGAGTCCACGCGCCAGACCCGGTGGGGGAGCCAGCCGGGCGAGCCGCCGCACGCCTGGGGGCTGGGCGGCCCGGCGGTCCGGCTGGGGTTGGGCAGCGTACGCACTCTCGGCGACGGGGTGGCCGAGCGGATCGAGGCGGAGCGGGCGGCGCACGGGCCGTACCGCGACATGCCGGACCTGGCCCGCCGGGTCGGCCTGACCGCCGCGCAGCTGGAGGCGTTGGCCACCGCGGACGCCTTCGCCGGTTTCGGGCTGACCCGGCGGGAGGCCCTCTGGGCCGCCGGCGCGGCGGCCCAGGACCGGCCGGGCCGGCTGCCCGGCACGGTGACCGGCGCGGCCGCGCCCACCCTGCCCGGGATGGAGGCGGTGGACCGTTTGATCGCCGATGTCTGGGCCACCGGCCTGTCCCCGGAGAGCCACCCGGCCCGGTTCATCCGGGACCGGCTGGACGCCCTCGGCGCGGTGCCGATCGCCCGGCTCGGTGGGGTGGAGCCCGGCCGACGGATCCGGGTCGGCGGGATCGTCACCCACCGGCAGCGGCCGGCGACCGCGGGCGGGGTGACCTTCCTCAACCTCGAGGACGAGACCGGCATGCTCAACGTCACCTGTTCCCCGGGGCTGTGGCAGCGCTACCGGCGAATCGCCCGCACCAGCGCGGCGCTGGTGGTGCGGGGCCGGTTGCAGCGGCACGAGGGCGTCACCAGCCTCACCGCCGACCGGCTGGACGCGATCGAGCCACCGGTCACGCCGGCCTCCCGCGACTTCCGCTGACCCGGGCCGCGCGCCACCGCCGGACACCCCCGGCGGCTCACCCGGCCAGCGAGGCCAGCGCGGCGCCGGCGCTGCCGAGCAGCCCGACCAGCACGATCCGGCGGAACACCACCGGGTCGATCCGGTGGAACAGCCGGTTCCCCAACCACCAGCCGAGCGGCACGGCGGGCAGCGCCACAAGGGAGATCCACACCAGCTCGGCGTGCACCTGACCGGCGAGCAGGAATCCGGCCAGCCCGACGAGCCCGGTGCCGGCGAACGTCGCCGCCAGCGTCGCCCGGAAGGTACGCGGGTCGTAGCCGAGCGAGTGGAACGCGGCGACCAGCGGCGGCCCGTTGGTGCCGGTGGCGGCGGTGAGCACGCCGACGAGCACGCCGACCGCGCCGAGTCCGAGCCGCCCGGTGCGGATCCGGGCACCACTGGCGACCAGCGCCACGCAGCCCAGCACCACCACCGCGATCAGCACGCTGAGCAGCCGTTGCGGCGCGTACGTGAGCACCAGCAGGCCGGCCGGCAGGCCGAGCAGGGCGGTCGCGTTGAGCGCCGCCGCCACCCGCCATCGGGCGTGCCCGCGCTCCCGGACCGCCACCGTGAGGGTCAGCCCGATGCCGGTCAACGCGGAGAGTACGACCGCGCTGCGGGGGTCGATCAAGGCGGCCAGCAGCGGCACGGTCAGCAACGCGTACCCGAAGCCGCTGACCGCTTGGGCGAAGGCCCCGAGCAGCACGATGCCGAAGGCGCTGAGCAGGACGATCACCGGATCAGCGTGATCCGGTCGAGGGCGGGCCGGCAACAGCCTGTCAGTGATCTTCAGCACATTGCACCGCTGAGGGGCATGTTGTTGATCACACTCGCGTTCCAACGATCGACGGACCGGAGATACGTTCGCCGACGTGGGCAGAGTGGCCCACGTAGAAAGAAGGTGGAGAACGATGACGGGGAGCAACACCTATCACGGCGTCGCCAATGCTCGCCGCACCCGACTCGGCGCTGACTGGGTCCCGGTGCACGACACCGAGGTGCACGAATACCCGGTGACCGACGGACCGGTGGCCAATGCCCACCGCTCCCGCGCCGAGGAGGACCCGGCCGGCGGCGGCGACTCCTGACCCGAGTGCCCCGGGTGACTAGGCTCGGCGGGGTGGAGCAGACCCGAACCCTGACCCCCCGTACCGCCGTCATCTGGGCGGTGCTCCGGGCCGAGTTGGACCGGCGAGCCGGCGAGCAGCTCAGCGTGCTCGATGTCGGCGGCGGGACCGGCGGCTTCGCCGTTCCGCTCGCCGAGGCCGGCCACCGGGTCACCGTGGTCGACGCCAGCCCTGACGCGCTCGCCGCGCTGACCCGCCGGGCCGCCGAGGCCGGGGTCGCCGACCGGGTACGCGCGATCCAGGGCGACGGTGACGCGCTCACCGGGCTGGTCGAGCCGGCCACCGTCGACCTGGTGCTCTGCCACTCCGTGCTGGAGGTGGTCGACGATCCCGCCCCGGTGGTCGCCGCGCTGGCCGCCGCCCTGCGCCCCGGCGGCGCGGCCAGCGTCCTGGTCGCCGGTCGGGCCGCCGCCGTGCTGGCCCGGGCGATGAACGGGCACCTCGACGTCGCCGCCGCGCTGGCCACCGACCCGGCCGGCAGCGCCGGCCCCCGGGACACCCTGCGCCGGCGGTACGACGCCGACGGCGCCGCGGCGCTGCTCGCCGCCGCCGGGCTCGCCGTCGAGGAGATCCACGGGGTACGCGTCCTCGCCGATCTGCTCCCGGCCGCGGTGGCGGACGGCCAGCCGGCCGCCCTGGTCGAGCTGGAACGGGCCCTGGCGGCCCGGCTGCCCTACCGGGACCTCGCCGCCCAGCTGCACCTGTTCGCCCGTCGCCCGGCATGACCGGCCCGGCGGTGGGCCCGCTCGAGCAGGTCGCGCCCCGCTACGGTGGCGGCAGTCTCGCCGACATCCTGCCCAGCGCGCTCGCGGCGCTCGGCGTGCCCGGCGCGGTCGACCTGCTCGGCCTGGGGCCCCGGCTGTCCGGGGTACGCCGGATCGCCGTGCTGCTGGTCGACGGGCTCGGCTGGTACCAGATCCCCAACGCCGCCCCATACGCCCCGACCCTGGCCGGGTTGACCGCCACCATCGGCACGCCGCTCACCTCCGGCTTTCCCTCCACCACCCCGACCAGCCTGGTCACCCTCGGCACCGGCACGCCCTCCGGCGCGCACGGCGTGCTCGGCTTCAAGGTCCGGGTCCCCGACACCGATCGCGTGCTCAGCCACATCGAGTGGGCCGGTGACCCGGAGCCGTTGCGCTGGCAGCCCGTCCCGACCTGGTACGAGCGGGCCCGGTCGGCCGGGGTCGCGGTCACCGTGGTCAGCCGCCCGGAGTACGGGGGCAGCGGCCTCACCCTGGCCGCCAATCGGGGCGGCGACTACCGGGGCGCGTCCGGCGTCGACGCCCTGGCCGGGCAGATGCTCGCCGCCCTCGCGGCCGGCGCCGGCCCGACCCTGGTCTCCGGATACCACCCCGACCTGGACCGGCACGGGCACCTGAGCGGGGTCGACTCGGTGCCCTGGCGGCTGGCTGCCGCCGAGGTGGACCGGCTGCTCGCCCGGCTGGTCGACGGGCTGCCGCCGGACGCGGCGCTGCTGGTCACGGCCGACCACGGCCAGCTCAACGTGCCCGACGAGCACCGGTTCGACCTGGACACCGATCCCCGGCTGCGTGCCGGGGTGCGGGTGGTCGCCGGCGAGCCCCGGGTCCGGTACCTGCACGTCGAGCCGGGGGCCGCCGCCGACGTGGTGGCCGCCTGGTCGGCGGTGCTGGACGGGGCCGCCCGGGTGACGACCCGGGACGAGGCGGTGGCCACCGGCTGGTTCGGGCCGGTGCCCGAGGAACACCTGAGCCGCATCGGCGACGTGGTGGTGGTCTGCCGGGGCACGTACGCGGTGGTCGCCACCCGCTCGGAGAAGCCGATCGAGTCCCGGCTGGTGGCGTACCACGGCGCGGACACGGCGGCCGAGATGACCATCCCGCTGCTGGTCGTCCGGGGCTGACCGGCCCGCCGGGCGGCGGGACTGTCGGACCGGGCGGTTAACCTGCCGGAATGGGCCGCAGCCAGTCGTTGCCCCGGGGCGGTGATCCGCGTTTCGGGCCGGACGCCGATGACACCGGCTGCTCGATTCTGCACGTCGACATGGACGCCTTCTTCGCCTCGGTGGAGGTGCGCCGCCGGCCCGAGCTGCGCGGCCGGCCGGTCGTGGTGGGCGGGATCGGGCCGCGCGGGGTGGTCAGCTCGGCCAGCTACGAGGCCCGCCGGTACGGCGTCCGCAGCGCCATGCCCACCGCCCGGGCCCGGGCGCTCTGCCCGCACGCGGTCTACCTGCCACCCGACTTCGCGCCCTACTCGGAGGCGTCCCGGGCCGTGATGCAGATCTTCCGGGACGTCACCCCGCTGGTCGAGCCGCTCTCCCTGGACGAGGCGTTCCTCGACGTGGCCGGCGCCCGTCGGCTGTTCGGGCCTCCGGCCCGGATTGCCCGGCTGATTCGCCGCCGGGTCGCCGAGGAGCAGGCGCTCACCTGCTCGGTCGGCGTGGCGCCGAGCAAATTCGTGGCCAAGCTGGGTTCCACCCGGGCCAAGCCGGACGGGTTGCTCGTGATCCCCGCCGCCCGGGTGCTGGAGTTTCTGCATCCGCTGCCGGTGGCGGCGCTGTGGGGGGTGGGGGAGCGCTCCGCGGAGGCGCTGCACCGGCTCGGCCTGCACAGCGTGGGCGAGCTGGCCGAGGCGCCGGTCGGCCTGCTCCGCCGGGCGGTCGGCGACGCGGCCGCGACCCACCTGCACGAGCTGGCCTGGGGTCGGGACCCGCGCCGGGTCTCCCCGGAGCAGGTGGAGAAGTCGATCGGCGCGGAGGTGACCTTCGACACCGACGTCACCGATCCGGCGGAGATCCGCCGTGCCCTGCTGGCGCTGGCCGAGAAGGTCGGCGCCCGGGTGCGCGCGGCCGGCCAGGTGGGGCGCACCGTGTCGCTCAAGGTTCGGCTGGCCGATTTCCGCACGGTCAACCGCTCCCGCACCTTCACCGTGCCGACCGACACCGCGCGGGAGATGTTCGACACGGCCTGGGCGCTGTGGAAGGTGCTCGCCCCCGGTGAGCCGGTCCGACTGGTCGGCGTACGCCTGGAGGGGCTGGCCGCCGCGGCGGAGACGCCACGTCAGCTCACCCTCGGCGCGCCCGAGCGCGGCTGGTGGGAGGCGGAGGCGGCGGCGGACGCCGCGGCCGCCCGATTCGGGCGGTCCGTCATAGGTCCGGCTAGTCTGCTCGGCAAGCGTGACACGCGACGGATCGAAAAACCGGCCGGGCCATAGGTCGTCCCGCTTTCCGACACGCGAGCCCCCTCGTAGACTTGCGGGTAAGCAGCCGGTTGGCTGCCACGGTCTGTCGGCCCGAACGGACCGACCAACGTGACCGGGGAGGTGCCGTGCCGCTCTCGGAGCACGAACAGCGGCTGTTCGAGCAGATCGAACGGTCGCTAGCCGAGGACCCAAAGTTCGCCTCGGCCGTGCGCGCCAGCGACCCGCGTTTCCACGCGCGGCGTCGCTTGCTCGTCGCTGCCTGCGTGGTCATCGCCGGTCTGGCCCTGTTGATCTATGGTGCCGTGATCAAGACGCCTCCGCTGGCCGTGGCGGGCTTCGTCGTCATGCTCGCCTCGCTGGGCTACGCGGTGCAGTCGCACCGGCGGTCCCAGTCGCCCGACCTGCATGTGGTGGGAGGCACGACGAGTCGTCGGACCCGCGGCCGCAGCGGCCGGCGGGGCTCATTCCTCGACCGGATGGAAGACCGCTGGCGGCAGCGCCCGGAGGGGCACCGCTGACCTGGTTCCCCGCCCGCCGGGGAGCGCCGGCGGGCGGGTAGCCGGTCAGCGGGCCGGTCGGCCCGCCAGCAGGCGCCGTGGGCTCCAGCGCAGCAGCCACTGCCGCAGCCGCCCGCCGCCGGCGACCAGGCGGGCCGAGTGCTCCGCCGCCGCGGTCCGCCAGCGCAGCAGCACCGACGGCGGCAGCAGGGCCGCCCTGATCCGGGTACGCCGGTCCGCCCGGGCGGCGAGCGCCCCGCGTACCGCCCGCAGCCCCGGGTGCAGTTCCTCGCCGTCCAGCGGGTCGCGGGCGTAGCGGGCCCGCTCCTCCGCCCGGCCGAGCAACCGGACCCCGGTTACCGCCCCGGCGTCCTCGCCGACGGCCTCCCGGGCCAGCCGCTCAGCGGTTGCCCGGGGGGTCTCCGTCCGGTCGACCCGGATCTGGAAGTCCACCAGGGTGTCCAGCAGCTCGTCCCAGGCCGCGTGCGCGTGCGCGCGGGCCCGGTCGGCGTCCACCCCGACCACGATGTCGCGCACCTCGCCACGCTGGCCGGGCACCGTGGCCAGCGTGACGGACGCGGGCGCCGGAGCCCGGGCCCGCCGACGCCGGCGCAGCGCGGAGCGGCGCAGTGCCGGCACCGCCAGCAGCGCCAGCAGGGCGACCAGGCCGGCCACCCACCACGGCCAGACCGGCGACCGCCGGGTGGGTCCGCCGTCGCCGAGGGAGAGGCCCTGGTCGGAGTCCTTGTCGAGCCGGTCCGGACGTTTCGGCCCGGCCGAGGGGTCCACCCCACCCGGGGCGGTGGTGCTCCCCGGCGACGGAGTGACCTCATCGGGGGCGTCGGTGTCCGGGGCCCAGGCCGACCGGACCGACCCCGGTACGCCGGCCGCCGGGGTGGCGTCGAACGGCACCCAGCCGATCTCGCCGAAGAAGACCTCCGTCCAGGCGTGCAGGTTCTTGTTGGTCAGCACGTAGGTGCCGCCGGTGTTGCTGCCGTTGGTGAAGCCGAACGCCACCCGGGCCGGGATGCCGGCCGCCCGGACCAGCCAGGCCATCGCGGCGGCGTACTGCTGGCAGAAGCCCGCCTTGCTGCTGAGGAAATCGGTGATGTCGTCGCCGCTGGTGCCGCCGTGGGTGGAGAGCGAGTAGCTGAACCCGTTCTCCACCGAAAAGTAGTCGTAGATCGCCCGGACCTTGTCGTAGTCGTTCTGCTTGCCCTTGACGAGCCGCTTGACCAGCTCGTCGACCGCCCGGACCGACGGCGTGACGGTCTGGGCGCGCAGCACCGGGTCGTCGGCCGACGGGGACGGCGCCGCGCGCAGCAGCGACGGAGTGTACGTGGAGCGGACGTAGTCGAACGCGTAGCGCTTGCCTCGGGCGTTCTCCCGGCCGGAGTAGAGGACCTGGAGGTTCTTGTCGTAGATCCAGTTGTCGTTGACGTTGTCGGTCTTCACCGGCTCGGCGTAGACCGGCAGCAGCGGCGCGTTGAGGTTCTTCACCTCGACCGTGGCCCGGTAGCGGTGCCGCTCGATGCCCTGGCCGGCGCGTTCCGCCGGGTCGGGCAGGTTCCGGTTCGCCGGCCGCCCGGTGGGGACGCGGTCCCGGAAGCCGTCCGGGCGCAGCTCGTCGGCGACGCCGAAGCGCAGGTAGAACGGCGTGGGCTCGTTGGTGGTGACCCTGATGAGCTCGGTCACCGCGGACTGGTTGAGCTGGCCGCTGAGCGCGGCGAACAGGTCCACCCGACCGGAGTTGCCGCCCTGCCCGGGCCGCCCGGTGCCGTCGCCCGTGCCGTTGCCGACCCGGTCCAACAGGCCGCCGGTCATCCCGGGCACGGCCAGCGGCAGCGCCACCGCGAGGGCCACCCCGACCACGGCCAGCCGACGCCCCGTGGCGGCCAGCGGCGACGCCTCCCAGACGTCGACGTCGCGGCCCTCGCCGGTGAACCGGCGGCCGAACCGGCGTACCCGGTCGACGTTGTCGGTCACCAGCAACCACAGGTAGCCGCAGGCGCCCACCACGAACCCGGCGGCGGGGACGCTGTCCACGTAGACCGCCACCGGCACCGAGTAGATGGCCAGCATCGGCAGCCCGGCCAGGGCCGGCCGGCGCAGCCCGACGCTGAGCACGTCCGCCAGCAGCGCCACGGCGCCGACGCCGAGCACGGCGAGGAAGAGCAGCGAATCGACGTCGGGCACCTTCACGCCGTACGAGCGCATGTCCTGCGTCGACGCGCCGAGCAACTCGCCGAAGTGGAGGAAGGTGCCCGGCGTGGGCAGGAACGCCAGCAGCTCGGTGCCGCCCGGGAAGAGCCAGGTCAGGCCCAGGGCGAGGCCGGCCAGCATGGCCAGGATCTGACCCCACAGGGGGGCGCGGGCCAGCCGGCTCAGCGCGGCGGCCGCGGCCACCGCGGCGACCGCGATGGCCGCCTCGATCAGCCACGTCCAGCGATCGAAGATCGCCGACAGTGGCGCCGCGGCAAGCAGGGTCGCCGCTGCCGCGACGAAGCCGAGATTGCGGTGCGCGGTCACGGGCCCACCCTTTCGGTCATCGCACGCCTCCGGCCACGGTCTCCGCCAGCGCCGCCCGCAGCGCGAAGCCCTGCGAGCCACGGGCCGCCTGCGGCCAGAGCACGGGCAGCCGGTTGCCGTGCTCCACGCCGATCACCCGCCAGCCGCTCTGCAACAGGGTGAGCGCGGCCGTGCCGTGCGCGTGTTCTGCCTCGGCCCGGGCCTTCGGTGGCAGGTTCAGCCAGCTGTTGCTGTCGAGTAGGAAGCCGACGCAGGTCGCGCCGTTGCCGCGCAGGCCGGCCAGTAGCTCCGCCTCGGCGGGGCTGAGCGCGCCGAACAGCGCGATGATCAGGCCGCCGTCGGCTCGCTGCCGGACCTGCTGCACGAGCGTGGTGATCTCACCGCGCCGGTCCAGCTGCACCTCGGCGAGATGGTCGAGGAACAGACCCTCGCCGGCCGCCTCGGTGGCGTCCACGTCGGTGCCGGAGCCGGTGACCAGGCGCAGCCGATAGCCGGCCTGGCGCAGGTGCACGGCGATGCTGGCGGCGGCCGAGACCGCCCATTCGAAGCTGGCCGTCGGGCCGTCACCGCGGTGCCCGGCGGCGCGAGTGTCCAGCACGACCGTGGCCCGGCTCTCCCAGGGCTGCTCCTCCCGGCGCACCATCAGCTCGCCGGTGCGGGCCGTCGACTTCCAGTGCACCCGGCGCAGGTCGTCGCCCATCCGGTACTCCCGGGTGGCGGTGTCGTCCTCACCGTGCACCGCGACCGAGCGGGCCCGGCTGTCGCCGCTGCCCGCGTACTCGCCGGGGAGGCGGACCGCCGGCAGCGGGGTGACCTGCGGGATGACCGTGAGATGGTCGACGCTGGGGAAGGAGCGGCTGAGTTCGCAGAGCCCGAACGGGTCGGTCAGCCGGATCACCAGCGGGCCCACCTCGTACCGGCCGCGTACGTCGGCCCGGACGGTGTACGCCACCGAGCTGGCCTGGTGCGCGCCGAGGCGCTCCAGCACCACCCGGGGCCGGCTGCCCAACGCGTACGGCAGCCGGTCCTCCAGCAGCAGGGTGCCGGTGGGCAGGCGGGACAGGTTCTGCAGGCGCAGCACCACCCGGGAACTGGCCCCGACCGGAGCCCGGTGCGGCTCCAGGGAGCGGTGGCAGGCGAGTTTGTAGCGGCTGCGCCCGACGTAGGCCGCCGCGAGCAGCGGCAGGATGATCAACAGGACGGCCACCCGGAGCAGGTCCTTCTCGCCGAGGATGCCGGCGGAGAGGGTGGCGGCGATCCCGGCCGCCAGGAAGGAACGGCCGCGGGTGGTCAGCCCGCGCAGCCCGTCGCGCACCTCACGGCCTCCGCGGCTCGAACGGACCGCGGCCGGTGCCGCCGGGCCGGGTGTCGTACGGGGAGCGCTTGCGGTCGTTGGGCAGCGGCAGCCGGTGCACCAGCTCGGCGACGATCGCGTCGGTGGTGCGCCGGGCCAGCTGCGCGTCGGCGGTCGGGATGATCCGGTGCGCCAGCACCGGCACCGCGAGGGCCTGCAGGTCGTCCGGGAGGACGTAGTCCCGCCCCTCGAGGGCGGCCACCGCGCGGGCGGTGCGCAGCAGCTGGAGGGTGGCCCGTGGGGACGCCCCGAGCCGCAGCTCGGCCGCCTCGCGGGTGGCGGTGACCAGGTCGATCGCGTACTGCTTGACGGCGTCGGCGACGTGTACCTGTCGGACGTGGCCGATGAGCCGGCGGACGGTGGGCGCGTCGGAGACCGGGCGCAGCTCGTTCAGCGGGTCGGTGGCCCCGTGGCCGTCCAGCATGGCCAGCTCGGCCCCCGGGTCCGGGTAGCCCATCGCGATCCGGGCGGTGAACCGGTCGCGCTGCGCCTCCGGCAGCGGATACGTCCCCTCCATTTCGATCGGGTTCTGCGTCGCGATCACCATGAACGGGGTCTGCAGTTGGTAGGTGACCCCGTCGACGGTGACCTGCCGCTCCTCCATGCACTCGAGCAGGGCGGACTGGGTCTTCGGCGAGGCCCGGTTGATCTCGTCGCCGACCACCAGGTTGGCGAAGACCGCGCCCGGGCGGAACTCGAAGTCGTGCGTCTCCTGGTTGTAGACGCTGACCCCGGTGACGTCGCTGGGCAGCAGGTCCGGAGTGAACTGGATCCGGCGTACCGAGCAGTCGATCGAGCGGGCGAGGGCCTTGGCGAGCTTGGTCTTGCCGACGCCCGGCACGTCCTCGATCAGCAGGTGGCCCTCGGCGAGCAGGACGGCCAGGGCGAGCCGGACGGTGGCTGTCTTGCCCTCGATGACCTGCTCGATGTTGGCCACGATGGCCTCGCTGGCGGCGCGGAACTCGTCGTGTGGCAGCAGACCGCCCACCTCGTCCCAGGTCTGTTGGGTCACCGGGTTTCCTCCTCGTCGCCTGGACGGCAGCTCTGAATAGAGCACCTGGACCCGCCGTTGGGTTCGCGACGCCGAGCCTCGTTTGCCGCAGAAATCTCACTGGCCTCTCAGGCTAACCATGTTTGTCGTTGCCGACCGACCCTCACCGGCGGTCGGCCAGTTACGCCCGAAATATTCCCCGGACCGGGGGATCGTCCCGACTCGTGGAGCGGGCGGGATGGCCGACGGGCAGGGGGAGTAGACTGCGGTCGTGGCCGGAGTCTTCCTGCTTCTTACCGAGCCGTGCTGATGCGCTGAGCGCGCGACAGCACGGCGGCCCCTCCTGCGTGAGGGGCTTTTTCGTGCCCGCAGCAGACCTGCCGTATCCGACCTGACCCGCGCCGAGGAGACGCCATGAGTGAGGCAGCCGCACCGGCGACCGACATCCCCCCGTTCCGATACACCGCCACCCTGGCCGCGCAGATCGAGCACCGCTGGCAGGACACCTGGGAGCGGGCAGGCATCTTCCACGCGCCGAACCCGACGGGGCCCCTCGCGGATCCGAGTCACCCGCGGGCCGGCGCCGAGAAGCTGTACGTGCTGGACATGTTCCCGTACCCGTCCGGCGCCGGCCTGCACGTCGGCCACCCGCTGGGCTACATCGGCACCGACTGCTTTGCCCGCTACCAGCGGATGGCCGGGCGCAACGTGCTGCACGCGATGGGCTTCGACGCGTTCGGCCTGCCGGCCGAGCAGTACGCGGTGCAGACCGGCACCCACCCCAGGACCACTACCGAGCAGAACATCGAGCGCTACAAGGCGCAGCTGCGCCGGCTGGGGCTGGGCCACGACGAGCGCCGCTCGGTGGCCACCATCGACACCGACTTCTACCGCTGGACCCAGTGGGTCTTTCTGCAGGTCTTCAACTCCTGGTACGACCCGGACGCGCGCAAGGCCCGGCCGATCGCCGAGCTGATCACCGAGTTCGAGGGGGGTAACCGGCCCACCCCGGACGGCCGGCCGTGGGCCGAGCTGACCGTGGGCGAGCGGCGAAAGGTCGTCGACGACCACCGGCTGGCGTACGTCTCGCAGGCGCCGGTGAACTGGTGCCCCGGGCTGGGCACCGTGCTGGCCAACGAGGAGGTCACCGCCGACGGCCGCTCCGAGCGGGGCAACTTCCCGGTCTTCAAGCGGAACCTGAAGCAGTGGATGATGCGGATCACCGCGTACGGCGACCGGCTGCTGGACGACCTGGACAAGCTGGACTGGCCGGAGCCGATCAAGCTGATGCAGCGCAACTGGATCGGCCGGTCCCAGGGGGCGCACGTCGACTTCCCGACCGACCAGGGCCCGGTGCGAGTGTTCACGACCCGGCCGGACACCATCTTCGGCGCCACCTATCTGGTGCTGGCCCCCGAGCACGAACTGGTCGACGTGCTGGTGTCGGCCGCCTGGCCCGAGGGGGCGAAGGACGCCTGGACCGGCGGGCATGCCAGCCCGCAGGCGGCCGTCGAGGCGTACCGGAAGGCCGCCGCGGCCAAGACGGACGTGGAGCGGCAGGCGGAGACCAAGGAGAAGACCGGCGTCTTTATCGGCGCGTACGCGACCAACCCGGTCACCGGCGGGCGCATCCCGATCTTCATCGCCGACTACGTGCTGGCCGGCTACGGCACCGGCGCGATCATGGCGGTGCCCGCCCAGGACGAGCGGGACTGGGACTTCGCCGAGGTCTTCGACCTGCCGATCGTGCGGACCGTGCAGCCGTCGGAGGGCTTCGCCGGCAAGGCGTACACCGGGGACGGTCCGGCGATCAACAGCGCCGCACCCGAGCGCGGCCTGGACCTGAACGGCCTGGCGGTGGCCGACGCGAAGGCCCGGATCATCGACTGGCTGGAGGCCAACGGGCACGGCACCGGCGCGGTCACCTGGCGGCTGCGGGACTGGCTGTTCTCCCGGCAGCGCTACTGGGGCGAGCCGTTCCCGATCGTGTACGACGAGACCGGCGCGCCGATCGCGCTGCCCGAGTCGATGCTGCCGGTCGAGCTGCCCGAGGTGGACGACTTCTCGCCGAAGACGTTCGACCCGGAGGACGCCGACAGCAATCCGGAGACGCCGCTGTCCCGGCGGCGCGACTGGGTCGAGGTGGAGCTGGACCTGGGTGACGGGCCGAAGCGCTACACCCGGGAGACCAACGTGATGCCGCAGTGGGCCGGCTCCTGCTGGTACGAGCTGCGCTACCTGGACCCGACGAACAGCGAGCGCTTCGTCGACCCGGAGAACGAGGCGTACTGGATGGGTTCGCGCGGCGCGGGTGACTGCGGGGGCACCGACCTGTACGTCGGCGGCGCCGAGCACGCGGTGCTGCACCTGCTGTACGCGCGGTTCTGGCACAAGGTCCTGTACGACCTGGGCCACGTCTCGTCGTTCGAGCCGTTCCGCAAGCTGTTCAACCAGGGCTACATCCAGGCGTACGCCTACACCGACGCCCGGGGCGCCTACGTGCCGGCCGAGGAGGTCGTCGAGGTCGACGGCCGGTTCTTCCACGGCGAGACCGAGGTCAACCGCGAGTACGGCAAGATGGGCAAGTCCCTGCGGAACGTCGTCACCCCCGACGAGATGTGCGCGGCGTACGGCGCGGACACCTTCCGGGTGTACGAGATGTCGATGGGCCCGCTGGAGGTGTCCCGCCCGTGGGAGACCCGGGCGGTGGTCGGGTCGTACCGGTTCCTGCAGCGGGTCTGGCGGGCGATGGTTGACGAGCAGACCGGCGAGTCGCGGGTCACCGACGCGCCGGCCGACGAGGCGACCCGCCGGCTGCTGCACAAGGTGATCGACGGGGTCCGCGGCGACATGGAGGCGATGCGGTTCAACACCGCGATCGCCAAGCTGATCGAGCTGACCAACGGGCTGACCCGGCTGCCGGCGACGCCGCGCGAGGTGGCCGAGCCGCTGGTGCTGATGGTGGCGCCGTTCGCCCCGCACATCGCCGAGGAACTGTGGCAGCGGCTGGGCCACGACACCTCCCTGGCGTACGCGGACTTCCCGGCCGCCGACCCGGCGCTGCTGGTCGCCGAGACGGTGACCTACCCGGTGCAGGTCAACGGCAAGGTGCGCGGCCGGATCGAGGTGGCCGCCGACGCGTCCGAGGACGACGTCCGGTCGGCCGCCCTGTCGGCGGTCGAAGACTCGCTGGCCGGCAAGGAACCCCGCAAGGTCATCGTGGTGAAGGGCCGCATGGTCTCCGTCGTCGTCTGACCGTTGCGGCCTCCCCGGCCGGGGGGGGGGCCACAACATGGGGAAAGGGGGGGCCC
>NZ_JBEYIX010000079.1:0-19018 GCF_040636055.1 Micromonospora sp. NPDC006766
CTTGCCGCCCCGGCTGGCCAGCTCGACCTCGTCGCCGTCACGGAAGATGATGCAGCGGAAGCCGTCCCACTTCGGCTCGTACGTCAGGCCGGGCGAACGGACCCGGGCCACCGCTGTGTCCGGCCACCACGGCCGGTACGTCGCTGATCCGGCGTGCGCCGACGATCAGGAGTTGGGGCGCTTGCCGTGGTTCGCGCCGCTCTTCTTACGGGCCTTCTTCTTCCGGGCCTTCTTCGCCATGCTCTGCCTCCTTGTGCTGGTCACGGTCCGGCCGCGGCGAGCGCGGCGGAGGTCGTGTGCCGGTGCTCCGGGCGCCGGAGACCGACCCGCTGATGTTAGTGCCGGCAAGGCCGCCGGGGATCCGGTGGGGGCGGAACGGTGCGTCCCGCTCGCTGTTCGGGCGTGACCCCGGTCATGATTGGATACGTTCGCACGAACCGGTGGAGAGGGAGGGCCTGAAGATGGCCGAGGAGATCCGCGCCGAGATGGTGGCGAACGTCTGGAAGGTCGTCGCGTCGACCGGGGACAGCGTGTCCGAAGGGGACACGCTGGTCATTCTGGAGTCGATGAAGATGGAGATTCCGGTCGTCGCCGAGTCCGACGGCGTCGTGCAGCAGATCGTGGTCAACGAAGGTGACGTCGTGCAGGACGGCGATCTCATCGCGGTGATCGGTTGAGCGGCCTCGTCGTCCGCCGGGCGGAGCCGGCCGACCATCCGGCGGTGGCCCGCCTGACGGTCGCCGCGTACGAGGCGGACGGGCAGCTCAAGGGCGAGCACGGCTACGGCACGGTGCTCGCCGACGTGGCCGGCCGGGCGGAGACCGGCGAGGTGCTGATCGCCGTCGACGAGGCCACCGGTGAGGTGCTGGGCGCGGTCACGTTCGTGCTGGCCGGCACCCCGTACGCCGAGCTGTCCGGCCCAGGGGAGGCCGAGTTCCGGATGCTCGCGGTCGACCCGGCCGTGCAGGGACGCGGCACCGGCGAGGCTCTGGTCCGGGCCTGCGTGGAGCGGGCGGCCGAGCTCGGCTGTTCGGCCGTGGTGATCTGCGTACGCGCCGGGATGGCCGCCGCGGCGCACCGGCTCTACGCGCGGCTGGGCTTCGTGCGGGTGCCGGAGAAGGACTGGTCGCCGCTGCCCGGCGTGGAGCTGCTGGGCCTGCGGCTGGACCTCACCGGCCGCTCCTGACGGCGGCCCGCCCAGCGGCGATGGTGCCGCCCGCCCACGTCAACTGCGAGAGGCGGGCGGTCAGTCGCCGGTGCCGATCTTCGCCAGCAGCTCGTCGGCCACCTCGAGGGAGATCCTTTTGCGCTCGGCGTCGGTGAGGTTCGGGGCGCGGACCGCGAACCAGCTGCTGTGCACGGCGAACAGGGTCAGCGCGGCCCGCAGCTGGGCGGCCGGCGAGTCGTCGCCCCGGCACAGCTCGTTGGCGAGGAGCATCATCCGCTCCCGCATCTGCTGGCCGGCGACGAGGCTTTTCAGCACGGTCTGGTTCTGCTCGAAGAAGCGCATGACCGCCGGCAGCTCGCCGGCGAACATCGCCTCCGCGTACCGGGTGATCAGTGTGCGGCGGGTGGCCAGCGTGGCGGGCTGGGAGTGGGCCCAGGCGATCAGCTCGTCCATCCGGCGCAGCCGGTCCTCGACGAAGCTGTTGACGATCTCGTCTTTGCTCTTGAAGTGGTAGTAGAGGGCTGCCTTGGTCACCCCCAGCCGCTCGGCGATCTCCCGGAGCGAGGTCTTCTCGTACCCTTGCTCGGTGAAGAGCTCCAGCGCGACGGCCTGGATGCGTTCCCGCGTGCCGCCTGTGCTCTCCCTCACGTCCACCACCTAACTTGCTTGACGGGTTTCTGACCACAAACTTACCGTGCGGCTAGTAAGGTAACTAACCGGGCGGCAAGTAAGTCGGTCACAGATCTTCGGGGAGCCTACCCATGAGTCAACCAGCCCAGGTGATTGCGCGACCCAATGTCCGGGTCGTGCTGTTCGGCCTGATGATCGCGATGATGCTCGCGATGCTCGACAACATGATCGTCAGCACCGCGCTGCCGCGGATCGTCCTGGAGTTCGGCCAAGCCGGGCATTTCACCTGGGTGTTCACCGCGTACGTGCTGGGCACCACGGTATCCACCCCGATCTGGGGCAAGCTCGGCGACCTCTACGGCCGCAAGGCCGTCTTCCTCACCTCGGTGGTCGTCTTCCTGATCGGCTCCGCGCTCTGCGGCATGTCCGGCTCCAGCCTCCTGGGCGGCGTCGACAACGGCATGATCGAGCTGATCGCGTTCCGCGCCGTCCAGGGCCTCGGCGCCGGCGGCCTGATGGTCGGCGTGATGGCGATCATCGGTGACCTGGTGCCGCCGCGCGAGCGGGGCCGCTACCAGGGCATGATCGCCGGCATCATGGCCATCGCCATGGTGGCCGGCCCGCTGGTTGGCGGCTTCATCACCGACCACCTCTCCTGGCGCTGGGCGTTCTACGTCAACCTGCCGCTCGGCGGCGCCGCCCTGCTCGTGCTGGCCACCACCATGCACCTGCCGAAGTACCGCACCGAACACAAGATCGACTGGCTGGGCGCCGCGCTGCTCTCCGTCGGCATCACCGGGATCGTGCTGGTCACCACCTGGGGCGGCAAGGAGTACGACTGGGTCTCCCCGCAGATCATCGGGCTTTCCGCCCTCGCCGTCGCCGCCCTGGTGGTCTTCGGTTTCGTCGAGCGGCGGGCCGCCGAGCCGATCCTGCCGCTGCGGCTGTTCGCCAACCGGAACTTCGCCCTCATCTCGGTGATCGGCTTCCTGCTCGGCTTCGCGATGTTCGGTGCGATGAGCTTCCTGCCGCTCTATCAACAGACCGTGCAGGGCGCCTCGGCCACCAACAGTGGCCTGCTGCTGCTCCCGCTGATGTTCGGCATGCTCGTGGTCTCGCTGGTGGTGGGTCGCACCATCACCAAGACGGGTCGTTACCGGGCCTTCCCGATCATCGGTGGCGTGGTGATGGTCGCCGGCATGGGCCTGCTGACCCGGCTCGACCTGGGCACCAGCAAGACCGAATCCTCGCTTTACATGATCGTGCTCGGCGTCGGCATGGGCTTCCTCATGCAGACCTCGATGCTGATCGCGCAGAACAGCGTGGAGCAGAAGGACCTCGGCGCGGCCAGCGGCGCGGCCACCTTCTTCCGCTCGATCGGTGGCTCGTTCGGCGTCTCGCTCGCTGGTGCGATCTTCGCCAACCGCCTCGCCAGCTCGCCTGCCGGTGCCGCGTTCAGCGGTGCGAAGGGCGGCGAGGGAGGCGCCATGGACCTGGACAAGCTCAAGCAGCTCACCGGGCCGATGCGCGAGGCTGTGCTCGGCACGCTCTCCGACGCCATCTCGCACGTGTTCTTCTGGGCGGTCTTCTTCACCGTGGCGGTGCCGGTGCTCGCCTGGTTCATCAAGGAGGTTCCGCTCCGTTCGACCAACGACGGCCGGCCGGCCGGTGCCACTCCGGAGGACGAGGCCGAGGCCGCCCTCGGCAAGGCCCCCGTCGCCTGATCGTCCGCCCCGCGCCCCGCGCGCGCGGGCGCGAGGTGTCAGGGGCGGGGGAAGAGGGTGGTCAGGCGGTGCCAGAGGCGCCGCCAGGCACTGGTCGGGGCGTTGGCCTGAGAACTGCTGATCAGCTCGCGGGCCAGCTCGCGGGTGGCGGGGGCGAGGTTCGGGGTGGCCAGCGCCAGATGTGCGAGCGACACGACGATCGGCACCGGACGCTCCCGGGCCACGGCCGCCGCGTCGGCGAGCCGCCCGGCCACCACCGCGGCCACGTCGGCACGTACGGCGGGGTCGACCCAGGCGGCGGTGACCAGGGCGAACAGTGCCGCCTCGGCGATCCAGTCCGCCGCGACCAGCTCCAGCAGCACCCGGCGGCGGCTGGACTCCGCCCACGGCTCGTCGGTGCGGTGGTGCAGCAGGCCGAGGCAGGCCCAGACCTGTACGCAGCGCACCCAGAGCGAGGGATCCTGACCGGCGAGCACCCGACCCAGCGCGGTGGCCGGGGCCTCGGGCGGGTGCGCCAGCAGGCCGAGCAGGTCGTCGAGGTCCAGCGTGGCCAGCCCGACCGCGGCGTCGTACGCGGCCGGCGGGTGCGGCCAGGCCGGGTGGACGAGGTGCTGGATCCGCTCGACGGCCTCGGCCGACGGGGCCGGCAGGGTGGGTGCGCCAGCGTGGTGCGGCCCGTCCGGCGCCGGCCGGCCGGCCGGGGTCACCTGCCCGAGCCAGGGGCGGCCCCGACAGCACTCGGCCAGGTCGCCGTGCTCGTGGCTGTCGTCCGGGTGATCCCGTACGAAGTCGGCCAGGGCAACCAGGTGAGTGACGTCCCCGTCGCGCTGGAACCGCAGCCGGTGCGCGGTGTGGACCGCGCAGTCGAACGTGGGGTCCTTGGCGAGGGCCCGGTCGATCCAGTCCAGCGCCTCGTCGAGTCGCCCGTGGTCGGCGAGCGTGCCGGCGATGTCGGCGTAGACGGCGAGGTCGTCGGGGTCGTGCGCGACGGCCCGGCCGAGCGCGGCAAGGGCCTCCCGGACCCGGCCGGCGCTGCGGTACGCGTACCCGAGCCAGACCTCGCCGAGCTTGCTGGGCTCGGCGCGTACGCCGCGGGCGGCCCAGGTGACGGCGAGGGCGGCCTCGCCGAGGCGCCGGGCCAGCGCCGACGCCGCGCCGAGCAACAGCGGGTGGCCGGGATGCACGGTGACCGCGTTGCTGGCGAGGGTGAGGTACGGCCGCAGCGGGTCGCGTAGTCGGCGCGGAACCGGGTCGGGCACTGCCGCGCACAGCTGCATGAGGATCCGGGCGGTGCGCTCGGGTTCGAGTCGTTCGGGCAGCTCGGGGGCGGTCACCCAGGGCACGCCGGCCCAGTCGGCCGCGGGCGCGTAGCCGGTGGCCGCGGCCAGCAGGTCGAGTCCTTCGGCGGGGCGCCCCGCGGCGGCGAGCAGGTGGGCGCGGGCCACCACCGCGCCGATGAAGGCGTGGTGGCCGAGCGGAAAGAGCTCCAGGTCGCCGCCGCTGGCCGCGGCCACCCGGGCGAGCGCCTCGTGCGCCTCGGGCAGCGTCGGGGCCTGGACGAGGGCGGCGGCGACGTGTCCGGCGGCGTGCGGCAGGTCCCCCTCGGCGAGCGCCAGCCGGGCCAGCGCGAGTTCCTCCGCCGGGGAGAGGGCAGGGTCGTCCTCGGGCACGTCTTCCTCTCGGTGGTCGGTCCGCCAGTCGGAAAGCCTAGGTGATCAGCGACCCGGACGGTGATCCACTGCGCACCGGTGTTCGTTCCGTTGCTGATAGAGGTTGAATGGTGCAACACTGAGCGCCGGTCGCGCAGCGATCGCGTAGGAGGGGGTCTTTCGTGACGCGTCCAGGGGCCGGCATGGCCGCCGACATCGCCGAGCAGCCGGCCGGTTACGACCGCCTGCTCTCCGCCGAGCACGCGGGGGCGATCGCCCGGGTCGCGGCGGTGATCGCCGAGCGTCGGCCCCGCCACGTGGTGTTCACCGCCCGGGGCACCTCCGACCACGCGGCGCTCTACGCGGCGTACCTGACCGAGATCCGGCTCGGCATTCCCGCCAGCCTCGCCTCGCCGAGCACCATCACCGTCTTCAACGCCCGGCCCGACCTCTCCGATGCCCTCGTGGTCGGGGTCAGCCAGAGCGGCGGCTCACCCGACCTGGCCGAGGTGCTGCGGGTGGCCCGCGCCTCCGGCGCGCTCACCCTCGCCGTCACCAACAACCCCGACTCGCCGCTGGTCCGCACCGCCGAGCTGAGCGTCGACATCGCCGCCGGGCACGAGCGCGCGGTCGCCGCCACCAAGACGTACACCGCCGAGCTGCTCGCGCTGCTGATGCTCGTGGAGGGGGTACGCGCCGGCGACGGCGAGCTGCCCGCCGAGGAGCGGGCCGCCCTCGCCCGCCTGCCCGAGCTGGCCGAACGCGCTCTGTCCGACGCCACCCCGGCCGAGCTGGCCACGCGCTACCGGTTCGCCGCCCAGCTCGTCACCACCGGCCGGGGGTACGCGTACTCGACGGCCCGGGAGGCGGCGCTGAAGCTGATGGAAACCTCGTACCTGCCGGCGCTCGCCTTCTCCGGCGCCGACCTGCTGCACGGCCCGCTCGCCATGACCGACCCGGACGTCCCGGTGCTCGCCGTGGTCGGCTCCGGCCCTGGCGGGCAGGCGATGCGCGAGGTGCTGCACCGGCTCGGCGAGCGCCGCGCCGACGTCGTGGTGGTCGGCTCCACCGAGGTCGAGGCGGCCGGCCGGCTGCCCGTCCCCGAGGTCGACGAGCGCTACGCCCCGCTGTTGGACATCCTTCCGCTCCAGCGACTCGCGCTCGTCCTGGCGCTGGCCCGAGGCGAGGACCCGGACGCCCCGCGCGGGTTGCAGAAGGTCACCGCGACGATGTGACGTTCGGCGTGGCACTCTGTTCAGCGTGTCCACGCTGCGCGACCTCGCCGAGGAGCACACCCAGCTCCGGCCGGCCGACATCGACCATCTGCACCGGATCGCCGGCGACTGGCAGATGCTGTCCGACCTGTCCTTCGCCGATCTGCTGCTCTGGGTGCCGGTGGACCGCGAGGGCACGTTCGTCTGCGTGGCCCAGGTGCGCCCGACGACCGCGCCGACCGCGTACCTCGACGACCAGGTCGGTCGGATCCTCGGCGGGCCGGAGGCGGCGCACCTGGAGGTCGCCCACCGGCAGGGCCGGATCTGGCGGGAGGGCGACCCGGTCTGGTACGGCGACGTGCCCGCCCGGCATGAGGCGATCCCGGTGCGGCTGCGCGCCACCGACGGCGAGGCCGGCGAAGTCATCGCGGTGGTCGGCCGGGACACCAACCTCTCGACCGCGCGGACACCCAGCCAGCTCGAACTGAACTACCTGACCACCGCCGACGACCTGGCCCAGATGGTCGCCGACGGCACCTTCCCGCCGCCCCGGCACCCGGGCGAGACCACCTCGGCGCCCCGGGTCGGCGACGGTCTCGTGCGGCTTGACGCCAACGGCACGGTCACCTACGCCAGCCCGAACGCGCAGTCCGCGTACCGGCGGTTGGGCTACGCCTCGCATCTGGTGGGGGAGGACCTGGCCAAACTGCACCGCCGGCTGGCCAGCGACCCGCTCGAAGGCACCGACGCGGGCAATGCGGTGCTGGCCGCGCTGCGCGGCGAGGCCCCGCCCCGGCGGGAGATCGACGCCCGCGGCGCCACCATGCTCACCCGCGCGCTGCCGCTGATGCCGGCCGGCGTGCCGATCGGCGCGCTGGTGCTGGTCCGCGACATCACCGAGGTACGCCGGCGCGACCGGGCCCTGATCACCAAGGACGCCACCATCCGGGAAATCCACCACCGGGTGAAGAACAACCTTCAGACGGTCGCCGCGCTGCTGCGCCTCCAGGCCCGCCGGGTTTCGATGCCGGAGGCTCGGGTCGCCCTGGAGGAGTCCGTACGCCGGGTCGCCTCGATCGCGCTGGTCCACGAGACCCTCTCCATGTCCAGCGACGAGGTGGTCGAGTTCGACGGCATTGTCGACCGGGTGGCCAGCGCGGCGACCGAGGTCGCGGCCACCGAGGTGCCGGTCGGCATGCGCCGGCAGGGCAGCTTCGGCGTACTGCCCGCTGAGATCGCCACCTCGCTCGTGATGGTCCTCAACGAGCTGCTGCTCAACGCCGTCGAGCACGGCTTCCCACCGACCGCGGAGGGGGGTATGGCCCGCCCGGACGGCGCGGCGGAGCCCGAAGTGGTGGTCTCTGCGCACCGGCTCCGCAAGCAGCTGCAGGTGTCAGTGGCGGACAACGGGCGCGGCCTGCCCGAGCAGTTCGATGCCGAACGCGGCGGCAACCTCGGCCTCCAGATCGTCCGGGCTCTGATCACCGGCGAGCTGCGCGGCACCATCGAGCTGCGCAACGGCGCCACCGGCGGCACCGAGGCCGTGCTGGTCGTTCCCCTCGCCCGCACCCCCGCCGACCGCCCCTGACCCGCCCCGCGCTGGGTGCGCTCAAGATCTGCACAACGAGGTGGGTCAGTGAGTGAGGAGGGCGACGGTGATGCCGGGGCGGGACCAGACCTGTTGGACGGTGAAGGCGTCCCGGAGCGCGGCACCCTTGGCGCCGGGGACAGCGGCCAGGGGGTCGGTCCGGCGGCCGGCAGCCACCAGCCAGATCCGCTCGACGCCGCTCAGGCAGGTTTCGGGGTGGTCGCACTCGCTGGCCCAGAGGTCCGCGCGCTGCCGCTGGTCGCGGGCCACCAGCACGTCACGGGGTCGCCGTGACCCCAGGTGGTACGCCATCCCCAGGTCAAGGAAGAGCCAGCTGTCCCGGGGCGAGTAGACGATCGTGTCGCCCCGCTGCTGGTGCTCGGCGATGACCCGGGCGGCACCTCGGTAGTCGACACCGGCGGTGCGCGGCCACTCATGGGTACGGCGCAGCGCCGCCTGGTCGGGCGCGCCGAGCGCCCCGGCCAGGACCACCACGGCGAGCGCCGGCGCCAGACGTACGCCGGCCAGTGCCGCCCCGGCCAGCAGGCAGGCGAACGGGACGGTGAAGACCAGGTACCGGGTCACCCAGAGTGGCACGACCATCCCGGCGGCGAAGAGCAGCAGTACCGGTAGCAGGACGGCGGCCCCGGGCAGCAGCGCCCGCCGGCCGAGCCGCCCCGCGCCGAGCGCGGCGAGGCCGACCAGCAGCCCGCCCACCACCCCGCTCTGCGCCACCCCGGCCGGCAGCGCCGCCAGGTCGGCCGGGCGGGCCAGATGCACCCAGTCGAGTTGCCGGGGCCGCTGCGACCCGGCGAGCAGCACCAGCGGCGTGACCAGCAGCGCGGCCGGCAGCAACGCGACCGCCCAATGCCAGAGCAACCCTGAATGCGGCCCGGTGGCCGTCCGCTTGCCTGCCGCCCGTTCGCCGGTCGCGCGGTTGCCCGCCGGGTCGTCGGGCGGGTGGCCGCAGGCCGCCCGATCGCTAACCGCGTCATGGGCCAGCGCCCCGGGAATGGCTGCCGAGCCGCGCCACGCGGCGAGCAACACCACGACCCCATGCGCGGCGAGCAGGGTGAGCGCGATCAGGTGAACCAGGCCCAGGGCGGCGACCGCGGCGGCGTACCCGGCCCAGCGCGGCCAGGACGCCTGCCGCAGCGCCCCGACCAGGAGCACCGTGGCGAGCACCGCGAAGAGCGTGGCCAGAGCGTACGGCCGGGCCTCCTGGCCGTACCGGGAGGTGCTCGGGAGGACGGCGAAGAGCAGGCCGGCGAGCAGCCCCACCCGGGCGTCGACCAGCCGCGCGCCGAGCCGAGCGGTGAGCGCGGCGGCCCCGGCCATGGCCAGCGCCGACGGCAGCCGCAGCGCGGCCGGCGAGGTTCCGGCAAGCGTGACCCAGCCGTGCATGAACAGGTAGTACGGCCCGGTTGCGGAGTCGATGGTGCCGGCCAGCCGGATTAGGTCGCCGACCGGGCGGGTGACCGCGCTCCAGGTCGCCAGCTCGTCCCGCCAGGGCTGAGCGTGCCCGATCCCGGCGAGGGTGACCACCAGCGTGACCAGCGCCGGCCAGAGCCACGCCAACCGCGGTGAGTTGGCGGGCCCGCCGGCCGGCGGAGCGTCTTCCCCGATCGGCGGCGAACCGAAAGAGACGGTCACGTCTCGCAGCGTCACACAAGCACACGGCCCGTCGTGCCCGTCCGCCGATCGCGGTCGCTGCCTGGCCAGAATGTCGGTGTTGGGACCTAGCATCCGCCGCATGGATGAGACAGCAAGGACGCGGCGGATCGCCACCGACTAGTCGACAGCCAGCCGCAGGGCTGCCGAGCACACCGCCCGTGATGTGGGATCACCGCTCGTGCCGGTGGCCGGCACCCGATCGGTGTGGGAGCATGTGTCCATGACCGCCGCTGTCGTCCGCCGCTTCGTGGCCCGTCGCCACGTCGATTACGGCCGCGTGCGCAGCGCGATCTGTCCGGCCCACTGACGACGCCCGACCCATCCGTCTCGGGCGCGCTCCGCGCCGGCCGTCATCGACATTGCCGTCCACGGCCCTTCACCAGGGCCGGCCGTCGCGTTTGCGTACCCGGGCACAGCAGACAACGGAGGACGCCGCGATGGCGGTCAGCAGCACACCCAGCCGGTCCGAGAACCCGCCCGCCGCACGGGCGCCCCGCCGTCCTCGGGGCGAGGGGCAGTGGGCGCTCGGGCATCGCGAGCCGCTCAACGCCAACGAGCGGATCAAGAAGGACGACGATCCGCTGAACGTGCGGGCCCGGATCGAAACCATCTACGCCCACCGGGGGTTCGCCTCGATCGACCCGCAGGATCTGCGCGGCCGGTTCCGCTGGTGGGGCCTCTACACGCAGCGTAAGGCGGGCATCGACGGCGGGCGGACGGCCGTGCTGGAGCCGCACGAGCTGGAGGACGAGTTCTTCATGCTCCGGGTCCGGGTGGACGGCGGCCAGCTCAACCTGGCCCAGCTCCGGGTCATCGCGGACATCTCCCGGGAGTTCGCCCGGGACACCGCCGACATCACCGACCGGCAGAACATCCAGTTCCACTGGATCCGGGTCGAGGACGTGCCGGAGATCTGGCGCCGGCTGGAGGAGGTGGGCCTGCAGACCACCGAGGCGTGCGGTGACTGCCCCCGGATCGTGCTGGGCAGCCCGGTCGCCGGAGTGGCCCGCGACGAGGTGGTCGACCCGACTCCGGCGATCGACGAGATCGTCCGCCGGTACGTCGGCGACAAGCAGTTCTCCAATCTGCCCCGCAAGTTCAAGTCCTCGATCTCCTGGCTGGTGGACACCCCGTACGAGGCGAACGACATCGCCTTCCTCGGCGTCGAGCATCCGGAGCACGGCCCCGGCTTCGACCTCTGGGTCGGTGGCGGCCTGTCCACCAATCCGATGCTGGCCAAGCGCCTCGGCGTCTGGGTGCCGCTGCACGAGGTGCCGGACGTCTGGGCCGGCGTGGTCGGCATCTTCCGCGACTACGGCTACCGCCGGCTGCGTAACCGGGCCCGGTTGAAGTTCCTGGTCGCTGACTGGGGCGTGGAGCGCTTCCGCGCGGTGCTGGAGAAGGAATACCTGGGCCGCACGATGCTCGACGGCCCGGCTCCGGAGCTGCCGGCAAAGCCGATCGACCACATCGGCGTGCACTCGCAACGCGACGGTCGCAACTACGTCGGGGCTGCCCCGGTGGTGGGTCGGGTTTCCGGCCCGCAGCTGGCCCGGCTCGCCGACGTGGTCGAGGCACACGGCAGTGACCGGGTGCGGCTCACCCCGTACCAGAAGCTGCTGGTGCTGGACGTGGCGCCGGAGCGGACCGACTCGCTGGTGGCGGCGCTGCGCCGGATCGGCCTTGAGGCCCGGCCGTCGGCTTGGCGGCGCGGCACCATGGCCTGCACCGGCCTCGAGTTCTGCAAGCTCGCCATCGTCGAGACCAAGGCCCGCGGCGCGGAGCTGGTGGCCCGGCTGGAGGAGCGGCTCGCTGGTGAGGATCTCAAAGACGCCGACATCTCCATCCACCTCAATGGCTGCCCCAACGCCTGCGCCCGCACGCAGGTCGCCGACATCGGGCTCAAGGGCCAGTTGGTGGTCGGCCCGGACGGCCGGCAGGTGGAGGGCTTCCAGGTGCACCTGGGCGGCGGCCTCGGCATGGCGCAGGGGCAGACGGCCGGCTTCGGCCGCAAGCTGCGCGGCCTGAAGACCACCGCCGAGGAGCTTCCGGAGTACGTGGAACGGCTGGCCCGCCGCTACCTGGCCGGCCGGGCCGAGGGCGAGTCCTTCGCCAACTGGGTGATCCGGGCCGACGAGGAGGATTTGCGATGAGCGAAACCCGATCCGCGCCGCTGTACTGCCCGTACTGCGGCGAGGAGGACCTGCGACCGAGCGAGGCCGGGCACGGCGCCTGGGAGTGCCACGCGTGCGCGCGGGTCTTCACCGTGAAGTTCACCGGTCTGCTCCGTGAGGCGGTGGCGCGATGAACCTGGCCTCCGCCGCCGACCTGGGCCTGGTCGGGGTCGGTGGACCGATCCCCGCCGACCCGGTGCGGCGTGACCCGCAGGAGCTGCGCGCGTTGGCCGAGGAAGCTGGCCGGAAGCTGGCGGACGCCCCCGCACTGGAGATCGCCCGCTGGGCCGCCGAGACGTTCGGCGACCGGTTCTGCCTGACGAGCTCGATGGCCGACGGGGTGCTGGCCCACCTGGTCTCCCGGGTCGCGCCGGGCGTCGACGTGATCTTTCTGGACACCGGGCTGCATTTTCCGGAGACGCTGCGGGTGCGGGACGAGGTGGCCCGGCGGCTGCCGGTGAACGTGCGATCGATCCGGCCCCGGATGACCGTCGGGCAGCAGGACGGTCAGTACGGCCCCCGCCTGTTCAACAGGTCCCCGGACGACTGCTGTCAGCTGCGCAAGGTCGAGCCGCTGGAGCGGGCGCTGGCCGGGTACGACGCCTGGGCCGCCGGGCTCCGCCGGGACGAGTCGCCGACCCGGGCCAACACCCCGGTGGTGGCCTTCGACGCGCGGCGCGGGAAGGTCAAGGTGAACCCGATCGCCGCCTGGACCCAGCGGGACGTGGATGCCTACATCGCCCGCCACGACATTCCGGTCAACGAGCTGTTCGACCGCGGCTACGGGTCGATCGGCTGCTGGCCCTGCACCCGTCGAACGAAGGCGGGGGAGGACCCGCGGGCGGGCCGGTGGGCCATGTTTGAGAAGACCGAGTGCGGCCTGCACACCTGAACCCGGGGCCGCCGGTGGTGCTGGTCGCGCATGGCAGTCGTGATCCGCGGGCGGCCGAGGCGACCCGGGCGCTGGCCCGCGCCGTGGCGGCCGCCCGCCCCGGCACCACCGTGCTGCCGAGCTGGCTGGACCACACCGACCCCGGGCCGACCGTCGTGCTGCGGGAACTCGCTGCCGCCGGTCACCGCCGGGCGGTGCTGGTGCCGCTGCTGCTGACCGCCGCGTACCACCGGTTGGTCGACATCCCCGCGGCCGTGGCCGCCGCCGCTGAGGGCGGACCGTCGATCGAGGTACGGATCGCCGACGTGCTCGGGCCGGCCGACGGGGCGGTGGACGGCGCGCTGCTGGCCGGGTTACGCCGCAGGCTGGCCGAGGCGGCACCCGGCGGGTACGACGCCCTGGTGCTGGCCGCGGCGGGCACCCGGGATCCCCGGGCACGCGGCTCGGTGGGTCGGGTCGCCTTGGCCCTTGGTGTCGAGTCGGGGGTCGGCTGCCGCGTGTCGTACGCCTCGGCGGCACCCCCGGGGGCCGGCGCTGCGGTGGCGAAGCTACGCGCCCGCGGGGCGCGCCGGGTGGCGGTGGCCGCTTACTTCCTGGCCCCGGGCCTGTTCCACGACGCCGTGCTCGCCGCCGCCCGGGACGCTGGTGCGGTGGCGGTCGCCGCGCCGCTCACCGACGGTCCCGAACTGGTCGACCTGATCCTCCGCCGCGCCACCGCCCACTTCAGCTAAGCCTCACCCAGCCTGCGGTGATCATGACGTTGGCGGCGGCGCGATCCACATCGCCGTCAACGTCATGATCGACGCGGCCTGGGGCTGGGGCGGGGCGGGGGCTGGGGGAGTGAGGGTGGACAGCAGGACGCCCCGGCGGGGTGACCCGGGCCGGGGCGTGCAGCTGTGGTGCGATCAGGCGGAGTGAGCGCGCAGCACCCGGAGACCGCCGCGGCGCTTCACCGCGCGGCGCTCCTCCTCGCTCATCCCGCCCCAGACGCCGGCGTCCTGACCGGACTCCAGCGCCCACTGCAGGCACTGGTCGGTCACCGGGCAGCGCCGGCAGACGGCCTTGGCCTGCTCCACCTGCAGGAGGGCCGGGCCGGACGTCCCGATCGGGAAGAACAGCTCCGGGTCCTCGTCGCGGCAGACGGCATCGTGGCGCCAGTCCATGGCGGCAACACTCCTCATTCTTTAGTGGGTGACCAGATAACGCTTCGTTGCTTTTCCGTATGCATCCGCATTGCCGATTGGTGACGGTCAGCATCCATCAATTCGGCGCTGCGTGAGCAGGCTGCAGGCCTCGGGACCTGCTGGAACAGCTCAACCTGCCGAGCATATCCGGACAATGTCCCGGTAACGCGAGTTCGCTTGTGAATACTTTCACGAACTGCCGCAATGTCAAGGGTGACGCTCGGAAAAACTCCAAGCAGTGAGCGGGCTCACCACCCTTTTGTCCGGATATCAGAGCGCTCTGACTACCCGGCGTGCCACAGTCGAGGATCAATATAGTACGGTCTGCGTGACGTTGCTGACATTTCCGGCATCCTTTCGTCGGCGTGGCTCCGACAACTTCAGCTCGGCGCGTCTGACGCCGCGCCGCGACCTGGAGCCGTCGTCCGCTGGGGGACGGTGTGCCATGCGTCGATCGGCAGGAGTACCCGAGGCCTAGCAGATTACTCTCAGTGCGGCCGGAACGGATGCGAATCTGACTTTCTCCCGCTCGCCCAGGTAGTCCCCGTCGAGCTGAAAGCCGAGCGGACGGGCCGAGAGCAGGGTGAACTCCGACACGTCGTGCAGGCGGAGCACCTGCCGGCCGTGCGGATCGGGCCGGCTGGAGAAGAACTGCGTCACCGTACGCGCCGTGCTGCCCACCCGGAGTTGCCGCATCGCGAGCACGTCCAGCCCGAGGTCGAACGAGGCCTCCGGGTTCGGGTTGATCTCCCGCTCACCGAGGTAGGTCCAGGGCGCGGTGTTCTGGATGATGACGGTGGCCAGTTCGGCCTCCGCGGCCTCGCCCGGGCGCTCGATCATGATCGAGGGGTGCCGGCGGTCGGAGGCGAGGAAGTACTGGCTCACCGTCGACCGCAGGTAGAGCGTCGGGGTGGAGACCCGGCCCCGCAGGCGGGCCTGCTCGACCCGATGGATCACCGCGGCGTCGATACCGAAGCCGGCGCAGAAGGTGAAATAGCGGTCGTCCGCCCGGCCCAGGCCGATGGTGCGGGACCGCCCCAGGCGCAGCCCTTCGAGGATCATGCTGGTCCCGTCGGGCCACTCCCGTGGCAGGCCGAGCGCTCGGGCGAAGACATTGGTGGAGCCCCCGGGGACGGTGGCCAGCGCCGGCAAGCGCTCCGCCGGGCTCTCCCCGGTGCGGAAGGTCGGCGGGTCGGCGGTCATCAGACCGTTGACCACCTCGTTGACCGTGCCGTCGCCACCCAGGGTGACCACCAGGTCGACGCCCTCCTCGGCGGCCTCCCGGGCGAGGTCCGTCGCGTGGCCCCGCCGGCGGGTGTACCGCACCGACAGGTCGACTTCGCTACGCAGCGCCCGGACCAGGACGTCCCGGCTGCGTTCGCTGGTGGTGGTGGCCTTCGGATTGACCACCAGGACGGCCCGCATGGGCGGCACTGTACCGCGCCTACCCACGGGTATCGTGGCGCCCGTGACGATCGACTCCGACCTGGTACCCGCCACGCTTCGTTGGGCGGTCCGGCTGCTGCGCGCCGAGGCGGTGGCGCTCGGTCTGGTCGCGGCGTGGCTGATCTGGTCCGACCTGACCGCGCACAGCACCGATCTGACCTCTGCGCTGCTGGTGACCGCGTTCGCGGTGGCCGGGGCAGCGACGCTCTGGGCGCTCAGCGGTGCGCTGCTGCGCCGGCGGTCGGGCGCCCGGGCGCCGGCCATTGTGCTGGAACTCATGCTGCTGCCGATCGGCTGGTACATGATCCAGGGTGGGCTGGGCTGGCTGGGACTGCCGCTGATGGCGCTCGGCCTCGGGGTCAGCGGGCTGCTGGTGAGTTCGCCGACCAACCGCGCGCTCGGCTTCGACTGACCGGACGGCACCGGGACACCGGCCGCGGACGCCGGACGGCAGCCCGGTCAGTAGCCGGAGGTACGGCGGGTGAGTAGGGAGATGGTGGCCCGTCCGTCGGCGGCCCAGGCGGACGCCGCGGTGGTCAATGCGGTGAGCACCTTCCAGGCAAAGGACGACTCGGCGGGCAGGGCGGCCCCCCGGACGGTCGGCACGGTCACCTCCACGGTGAGCGCGTCCTCGGTGACTCGGAACCGGCACTCCAGCTCGGCGTTACGGGTCGCGATGGCGAGCAGCATCGCGCACGCCTCGTCGACCGCGATGCGCAGGTCCTCGATCTCGTCGAGGGCGAACTGGAGCCGAGCCGCGAGGCCGGCCGTGGCGGTGCGGAGCACGCCGAGGTAGCCGCCGTCGGCCGGCACGGTGAGGTGCACGACATCGTCATCGATCGTCGGCCGGCCTGTTAGTTGAGTCACGCCTCATCCCCCCGGTGCGGGACTCTACCCGCTCAGGCGTCCGGTTGCCTGGGCACGGCGGTCGCCCGCGCCGCGAGGTCGTGCAGGGCCGCCCCGGTGAGCCGGTACGGCACCCACTCGTCCATCGGCTTCGCCCCGATGGTCGCGTAGAAGCGGGCCGCCGGGTTCCAGTGGATCATCCACCATTCCAGCCGCCGGTAGCCGCGTTCGACGCAGATCGCGGCCAGGGTGGCGAGCAGTCGGCGGCCCACCCCGGTGCCCCGGGCGGCCGGGCGGACGTAGAGGTCCTCCAGGTAGATGCCGTGCACGCCCTCCCAGGTTGAGAAGTTGAGGAACCAGAGAGCGAAGCCCACCGGCTGGCCTGTCGCGTCCACCGCCACATGCCCGAAGAGGGCCGGCTGGGGCCCAAAAAGCGCCGCGGTCAGCTGTTCTTCGGTGAGGTGGCACTGCTCGGGGGCCCGCTCGTAGTCGGCGAGTTCGTGCACCATCGCAACGACGGCCGGCACGTCCTCAGGACGCGCCGGCCGGATCGTCGGTGCCGGTTCGAACCGGGTCACGCCTGCTTGGTCTCCCAGAAGATCTTCGAGATCTCGTCGATCTTCGAGAGCAGCTCATCGGCCTTGGCCGGATCGGTGGCGCCCTTGGCGCCGGCGGCGCCGGCCAGCTTGGTGGCCTCGTTGAAGAGCTGGTGCAGGTGCGGGTACTTCTCGAAGTGGGCCGGCTTGAAGTAGTCCGTCCAGAGCACCCAGAGGTGGTGCTTGACCAACTCGGCGCGCTGCTCCTTGATGATGATGGCCCGGGTGCGGAACTCCGGGTCGGTGTTGGACTGGTACTTCTCGCAGATCATTTTGACCGACTCGGCCTCGATGCGGGCCTGGGCCGGGTCGTAAACGCCGCACGGCAGGTCGCAGTGGGCACTGGCGGTCACGCGGGGCGTGAGGATGCGGGGAAGGCGCATCAGGGTCCTCCATGGGATGTTTGCGATGATCCAAGCCGACATTACTCCTGGACATGCTCCCCGGCGGGCGGGAGGTGAAACCCGATGGGCGCCCCGGACGTTTCCCCGCCGCCCGTGCTGCGCGGCCCGTTGACGGCCGTGCTCGTCACCGGCCCCTCCATGGCGCCGACGCTGCGGCACGGGGACGCGGTGCTGGTGCGTACCGGGGGGCGGCCGGTACGCCCCGGGGACGTGGTGGTCGCGGTCTTCCGTAGCCGCCCGGACCTGCTCGTGGTCAAGCGTGCGGTCCGTCCGCAGGCCGGCGGTTGGTGGGTACGCGGTGACAACGACCTGATCACCGACGACTCCCGGGCCTACGGGGTGGCCGACGTGCGGGGTCGGGTGGTGGCCCGATACTGGCCGCGTCCGGGGCTGGTCAAGGCTCGGCAAGGGTGGATATGATCCCGCTCACACCCGAGTGACCGGTACCTGACTATGCTCGGAAGTGCCCGGGTGACCCCCTGCACCACCGCCCCGCCGGCCGCTGACCATCGCGCGCCGAGCCGGCCGGTCCGTCTGCACGACAGATCCTGGAGTCACCATGTCTACGTCCACCCCGGACCCTGCTGATCCCATCTTCCGGCGGCACGCCGGCGGCAAGATGGCCATCGCCTCGACCGTTCCGCTCACCAGTCGGGAGGACCTCTCCCTCGCGTACACCCCAGGGGTGGCCCGGGTGTGCGAGGCGATCGCCGCCGATCCCGACCTCGCCGACGACTACACCTGGGTGTCGCACACCGTGGCCGTGGTCACCGACGGCTCCGCCGTGCTCGGCCTGGGCAACATCGGCCCGCGCGCGGCGCTGCCGGTGATGGAAGGCAAGGCGGTGCTGTTCAAGCAGTTCGCGGGCGTGGACGCGGTGCCGATCTGCCTGGACACCCAGGACGTGGACGAGATCGTCGCCACGGTGCGGGCGCTCGCCCCCTCGTTCGGCGGAATCAACCTGGAGGACATCAGCGCCCCGCGCTGCTTCGAGGTGGAACGCCGGCTGGACGAGGCGCTGCCGATCCCGGTCTTCCACGACGACCAGCACGGCACGGCGATCGTGGTGCTGGCCGCGCTGCGCAACGCGGCGACCCTGCTCAACCGCAAGCTCGGCGATCTGCGGGTGGCGGTCAGCGGGGCCGGCGCGGCCGGGGTCGCGGTGACGAAGATGCTGATCGCCGGGGGAGTGAACCCGGACCAGGTGGTGGTCTGCGACTCCAAGGGCATCATCGGCCGCCACCGCGAGCTGACCGGCACCAAGGCCGAGTTGGCCGAGACCACCAACGCCGACGGCCGGCAGGGCGACGTCACCGAGGCGCTGCGCGGCGCGGACGTGCTGGTCGGCGTCTCCGGTGGGCAGATCCCCGAGGAGGCGGTGGCCGGGATGGCCCCGGGGGGCATCGTCTTCTCGCTGGCCAACCCCACCCCCGAAGTGCACCCCGAGGTGGCCGCCCGGCACGTCGCGGTGGTCGCCACCGGGCGCAGCGACTACCCCAACCAGATCAACAACGTGCTCGCCTTCCCCGGTGTGTTCCGCGGCGCGCTGGACGCCGGGGCCACCCGGATCACCGCCGAGATGAAGGTGGCCGCGGCCGACGCCATCGCCAACGTCGTCGCCGAGTCGCTCACCGCCGAGGCGATCGTCCCCTCCCCGCTCGACCCGCGGGTCGCCCCGGCGGTCGCCGAGGCCGTCGCCGAAGCCGCCCGTCGTGAAGGGGTCGCCCGCCGCTGAGGTGTAAGACATCCCAGGACGTACGAGTGTCAAGTAGCGGGTTCGGCGGTGTGGTGTGGCCAGGCGGTCGTCTCGTTGTAGGGCGTGCCGGTTT
>NZ_JBEYIX010000080.1:0-17699 GCF_040636055.1 Micromonospora sp. NPDC006766
CGGGGATCTCCGATGAGCCGATCCCGGCGAAGCTGGGTTGGCAGCGGACCGAGAACGGGCTGCGGCTGGCCTGGCAGATGGTGATCGACGACTCCTCGGACGCCCACCTGTGGAACGCCGCGGTCGACGCCGAGACCGGCGAGTTGCTCAACGCCGACGACTGGACCGACCACGACAGCCCGGAGGGCCTGGCCACCACGTTGGGCCGCCGGGAGGCACCGGCCGCGACCGTCGCCGCCGCGAGCGTCCCGACCCTCCGGGTCAGCCCGCCGAATCCGGCCGTCGACGGGTCGAGCTACACCGTGTTCGAGTTCCCGAAGGGTGACCCGAACGACGGGCCGCGGACCGTGGTGACCAACCCGGCGGATGGGACCGCATCGCCGTACGGCTGGCACGACATCGACGGCAAGCCGGGCGCGGAATACACCATCACCCGGGGCAACAATGCGTACGCCTACACCGACAAGGACGCCAACAACCAGGTCGACCCGGGCAGCGAGCCGAACGGCGGAGCCAGCCTCAGCTTCGACTTCCCTGCCGATATGAACGAGCACCCGCAGACCTACACCGAGGCCGCGGTGGTGAACCAGTTCTACTGGTGCAACATGGTCCACGACATCTCCTACCGGTACGGCTTCGACGAGGCGTCCGGCAACTTCCAGGTCAACAACTACGGCCGGGGCGGCGTTGGCGGCGACGACGTGCTGTGCGAGGCACACGACGGCTCCGGCGAGAACAACGCCAACTTCTCCACACCCGCGGTGGACGGCGGCCGGCCCCGGATGCAGATGTTCCTCTGGCCCGGCAACCAGTTCGGTCTGCCCAACGCCGTGACCATCGACGGCGGCTCCGCCGCCGCCACGTACGAGGCGGAGTACGCGCGGTTCACCCCCGCGCCCACCAGCGCCGGCTTCGCCGGCCAGGTGGTGCTGGTCAACGACGGCGTCGGCGCGACCGGCGACGGCTGCACCGCCTACAGCCTGCCCACTGGCGCGATCGCGGTGGTCGACCGGACCAGCACCTGCAACTACTACACCCAGGTGGTCAACGCCGAGAAGGCCGGCGCCGCCGCGGTGGTGGTCGTCAACAACGCCGCGGGCAACCCGGTGGTGATGAGCGGTTCCATGAGCCCGGCGGTCAAGATTCCTGCGGTCATGGTGAGCCAGGCCGACGGGAAGACCATCAAGGCCGGCCTGCCGGCCTCGGGCAAGGTTCACCGCAACCTGGCCCGGCCGCCGATGCGGGACGCCTCGTTCCGCTCGGAAACGATTTTCCACGAGTACGGCCACGGCATCTCCAACCGGCTCACCGGTGGCCCGAACGTCAACTGCCTGACCGGCGACGAGCAGATGGGCGAGGGCTGGAGCGACTTCCTCGCCATCACCGCGCTGCTCAACCCCGCGATCGACGATCCGGAGAAGGCCCGCGGCTACGGTCAGTACCCGCTGTTCCAGGACAGTCGGGTGGGCGGCGGTATCCGGCCGCGGCCGTACTCGCGGAACATGGAGGTCCAGCCGTTCACCTATGACAGCATCAAGACCGGTGGCTGGCTGGACGGCACCTCCCTGGCGGCGCCGCACGGCATCGGTCACGGCTGGGCAGCGGTGCTGTACGACATGGTCTGGAACCTCGTCGATCGGCACGGGTTCAACCCGAACATCTACGAGGCCTGGCACACCGGCGGCAACAACCTGGCTCTTCAGCTGGTCCTCGACGGCATGAAGATGCAGGGCTGCGGCCCGGGCTTCGTGACCGGCCGTAACGCGATCATCGCCGCCGACAAGGTGCTGACCGGTGGCGAGAACTCCTGCATCATCTGGGGTTCGTTCGCTCGCCGTGGCCTGGGCTACAGCGCGGTGCAGGGCACCACCAACCGCAACGACAACAGCGAGGCGTTCGACATGCCGCCGTCCTGCCGGGCTGACTTCGTCAACCAGTCCGCCGCGCCGGCGCTCAACAGCGTGAAGGCCGGTACGAACGTGCAGCTGGCCTTCAAGCTGGCCACCAACCGTGGCCTGGACATCCTGGCCAGCGGGTCGCCGTACTCGCGACTGGTGGACTGCGACACGCTGAAGACGGTCAACCCGAGCGGGCCGGTCACGCCCCGACCCACCCCGGTCGCCGCTCGGAACCCGGACGGGTCGCACATGTCGGCCAACGCCAACGGCCGGTATACCTACCCGTGGAAGACCGACAAAGCCTGGGCGGGCACCTGCCGTGAGTTCGTCCTGACCCTCGACAACGGCCTCCAGCACCGCGCCTACTTCAAGTTCATTGAAGGCTGACCGGTAGGTAACACTCGCACCAGCTGAGAGCGGGGGGAGCGTTCCGACCACGGAACGCTCCCTCTTCCTCCAGACGGGAGGCGGCCAGGGGCGGCGGGGGATACGCTCCAGCAGTCCGACGGCGACAACGTCCCGAAGTCCGAGCGGCTACGACTGGGTCAATCTTCGGCGATGAGCCGGGCGGTGGGAAGGCGTCGGTGCAGAGCTGCGGGAACCAGGCGGCGAGCACGGCCAGCAGCACCCCGGCCGTGGTCGCGGCGAGCGCGACTGCCAGCAGGCGGCTATCCAACTGGCCGACGAGCAGCGCGGATCCCCCGACAGGGGACCCCCACGGCCGCACCGACCAGCGAGCCGAGCAACCCGAGGCCGACCGCCTCGTAGACCGTCACCTGCCGCCACGGGCGCGCGTCGCCGTCGCCGAGCAGCCAGGAGACGTGCCACAGGTCTTCGGCGGACCGGTTGCCATCGCCGCCTTTGCGGTCCGTTGACATCTGGACTCGGACGGCACCCTCCGGCTGTTGACGGTAGGCCGGGGGCTCGATCTGCACCACGTGCGAGAAGTTGGCGAGCGGGCTGCCGTCGCTCATCGCGCTGTCCAGCCGCTCGCGGTAGAGATCCGCCAGCTCATAGGTGGTCGTTCGCAGCCGGGCGCCGTCGACGGTGTGCAGATGCCGCCACATCTCCTCCGGGTTGTCCCAGACAACCTGCTCGGCGTGCGCGGTCGACAACCGGGACGCCGCCACGTCGACCCGCTCATCCAGGCGCAGGTCGGCCACCGCGATGACCGGTATCGACGGGTTGCCCTGACCATCACCGTGGAGCGTGTCATCGGCAGTGAGGTAACGGCCGACGGTCGTTGCCCGGTCCAGACCGAACAGTCGCGCCTCGGCCGCCGGGTCAACCGCAGCCATCAGAAGCGGGATCTGGGACGACAAGTCGATCTCCAGACGATCCGTCACGGGCACCGCGGACAACGGCCGACCTTGGGTGAAGACGGATGCCGCCCGAAGGCGGCGGTCCGGCAGGATCTGGTACGCCTCGACCCGGCTATCGTGGGTACGGCGCAGCGCCGGGTCGAAGCTGCCGATGGCCTCCAGGCAGACTTGACGCCGGCTTCCGTCGGCCTGCACCTCCAACGGCCCACCGCCGCCATCGGCCGGGCACTCCTGTGCCGATGTGGGCTGCGGTATGCGGGTGCCATCGGTGTAGACGAAGTACTCAGGCTTCATGCCCGAGAGCGGCACCTCCACGCCGGCCACACCCTTGATCTGCTCCCACTGGTCCAGCGAAATCCCGCCATAGTGCCCGGTACGCCGGAGGCAGCAGGCCACCAAGCCGCTCCGACACGCTCCGCGCCCCAGAAGGCCGCACCAAGATGTCGTACGCCAGACGAAAAGACTCGCCAATGGGGCCCCGCGACCGACAGGTCGCGGGGCCCCCGGGCGGCCTCACCAGGTCGTGGGCTTGCCCTTCTGGAACAGCCACACGTCGAAGAAGGCGTGCAGGTTCTGCCCGGACTCCCGCTCGGCCAGGGCGATGAAGTCGGTCGTTCCGGCGTTGCCGTGGCGGTGGCTCGCCGTCCATCCACGCACGATGCGGAAGAACGTGTCGTCGCCGACCTTGCCGCGCAGCGCGTGCAGGGTCATCGCGCCCCGGTTGTATGGGACGTTGCTGAACATGTCCACCGGGCCCGGGTCGGCCAGGACGGTCTGCCAGAACGACGACGTCGCGGCTCGCCCGTAGTTGCTGCTGTTGTTGAAGGTCGAGTTGACCGACGTGCCGCCGTTGTACTCGGTGTACATCCACTGGGCGTAGGTGGCAAAGCCTTCGTTGAGCCAGATGTCCGACCAGAGCTTCGGGGAGACGCTGTCGCCGAACCACTGGTGGGCCAGCTCGTGGGCCATGGTGCTGACGCTCGCCGCGCTGGAGAAGATCGGCTTGGTCTGGCTCTCCAGGGCGTAGCCCACGTTCGGGGCCCGGTCGATGATCGCACCCGTCGAGGCGAACGGGTACGGACCGAACTTCGAGGAGAAGAAGTCGATAATCTTCGGGATCTGTGACACGGCGCTGGCCGACCCGGCGACCTGCCGTGGGTCGACCGCCACGTAAACCGGGATTCCGCTCGCCGTGGTCGACTCGGTGACCACGAAGTTGCCGATGGTGACCGTTGCCAGGTAGCTGGCCATTGGCTCGGTCGAGTCCCAGACGAAGGTGGTCCAACCGTCCTTCGTGCTTTGGGAGAGAAGCTGGCCGTTGCCGACGGCCGTGAGCCCCTCCGGCACCTTGGCGGTGAACCGGTAGGTGGCCTTGTCGGTCGGGTGGTCGTTGGTGGGCAGCCAGCCCGGGGCGCCCTGCGGCTCCCCGGCGACGAAGGCGCCGTCGTCGGTCGGCACCCAGCCTTCGATCGACCCGTCCGGGTCGGTGATGACGCTCGGTACGCCGGCGTACTTCACCACCACGGTGAACGTCTGCCCGGCCTTGAGCTTGGGCCGCGGGGTGACGATCAGTTCCTGGCCCTCACGGGTGAAGCCGTGGGCGTGCCCGTTGACCGTCAGCGAGGAGATCTCCGGACCACGGAAGTCGAGGTTGAACTGGTCGAGGTCCTGGGTGGCGATCGCGGTGATCGTGGCGGTGGCGTCCATGAAACGGGTCGCCGGGTCGTAGGAGAAGTTGAGGTCGTAGTGCTGGACGTCGTATCCGCCGTTGCCCTGGTCGGGGAAGTACGGGTCGCCGACGTTCGCCGCGCCGGCCGAGTATCGGGGGGCGCCAGGGTTGCCCGGTGCCGCACCGGCCGTGGCCGGTATCGCAGTGGTCCCGGCCACCATCAGGGCGACCGTCGCCAGTGCGGTATGGCGCAGGCGTGGAACTGCCATGTGGAAACCTCTCTATGGAAAGGCCAGGAATGCAACTGGCCGTCAGATGATCACCACCTATCCATCCGCACCAGACCCGAGTTCGTCAAGTGTTCGTATGAGGTTTCCTGCCCCGAGTCGGGGGACTGTCTGCTCACGACCTACCAGGTCGAATGCCTACCCGATCACCAAAGGCGGGCGAAGCGCCGTGGCGCTCCGCCCGCCTGAAATGTCGACTGTGTCGGGTGGAATCGGTGTGCCGGCGATCGCGATCGGCCGCCGGCATCCCAGGGTGAGGTGTCAGCGCAGCGGGTTGAAGGGCTGCAGCTCCGTCGGCCGTCGGCCGGTGGTCATCTCCTCGGCGAGCAGGCTGCCGGTGAGCGGGCCGAGGGTGATGCCCCACATGCCGTGACCGCCGGCTGCGAAGACCCGGGACGACCTGGTCGCCCCGATCAGTGGCAGGCCGTCGGGGGTGCAGGGCCGCGACCCGACCCACTCGTCGACGCGGCCGTCGAGGTCCGCCCCCCGCAGCAGCGGTCGGGCGGCCTCGGCGATGGCCAGGATGCGGCGCCGGTCCAGCGGGGCCTCCGCACTGCGGAACTCCATCATCCCGGCGACGCGCAGCCGGTCGCCGAGCGGCGTGCACGCGACGCGCTGCGCCGGGAAGTACACCGGCCCCGACGGAACGTGCTCCATCTTCACGCTGAAGCTGTATCCCCGCCCGGCCTGCACGACCGTCCGGACGCCGAAGCGCCGGCCCAGCTCGCCGAGCCAGGTGCCGGTCGCCAGCACCACCGCGTCGTAGCGCTCGTCAGCGCCGGCGGAGGTCACCACCCGGACCCCGGTCCCCTCGTCGCGGACGTCCACGACGTCCGCCCCGGTCACCAGCGACGCCCCCCGGGCGCGTACGGAGCCCGCGAGCGAGTGCACGTACTCGCCGGGGTTGATGAACCGCTGACCGTGCAGGCGGATGGCAGCGCCGATGTTCTCCGACAGTGAGGGCTCCACCTCACGCGCCTCGGCCCCGGTCAGGACGTCGAATTCGATCTCCTGGCCCGCGGCGTGGATGTGCGCCAGCTCGTCCAGCAGGACCGACCGCTCGGCCTCGGTCCGGTACGCCGCGATGAACGACTTCGCCTCGTGCGTCATCGCCGCGACCCCGCCGGCCCCCAGGGCGTCGAACGCCTCGAACGCGCGCCGGTTCATCGGGATGTAGGCCCGCATCGCGGTCCGCCACTTCGCGGCGGTGCTGTGCCGGGTGAAGCCGGCCAGGAACCGCAGCAGCCGAGGGTCCGCGCGCGGCGGCACGTACACCGGCGACGACGGGCTCAGGACGGCGCGCAGCCCGTAGCGGAGCACGGCTGGCTCGGGCAGGGGAGTGGTGATGCCGGGGGTGAGCCAGCCGGCGTTGCCCCACGAGGCGCCCGCCGCCACCCCCGTACGATCGAGCACGGTGACCTCCACCCCCCGTTCCTGCAGGAACCAGGCGGTGGCCAGCCCGACCATTCCCGCGCCGACGATGGCGACGCGCTGGGGGGCGGGCGCGGACTCGGTGGCAGACATTCCGTTCTCTCCTTCAAGCGACCTGAGATCGGGCCCAATCCTGTCGTCGCCAGGCCGAGACGTCATTGTTCCGGTGGGCCAACACTCGTACCCGCGATTGGTCGGAACGAACAACGCCGAGGCATGATGTGGTCATGATGACCGTGGCCGGCGTGGTGGAGGCGGTCGGCGCCGCCCTGCTTCAGGTCGTCGTCGCCGCAAAACCGGCGGAAGTACGCGACGTGGCCCTCGCCGAGCTCGACGACGCGTCGACCGGCCAGAGCGGCGATCTCGTCCTTGGCGCGGGCATCGCGACGCCGGACCAGGCACTCGCCGTCATCGAGCGCTGCGCGGAGACCGGGGCGGGCGGTCTCGTCCTCAAGCCCCCGCTCGCCTCGCACCCCGACGTGACATCCGCCGCCGCCGAGCGCGACCTGACTCTGGTCGAGCTGCAGCGCCACGGGTCGTGGGCCCAGCTCGTCTGGCTGCTCCGGGGGGTGATCGACAGGGCGGCGGCGCCGGGCTCACCCGAGACCGGCACACCCGGGGTGTACGACGAGCTGTTCGCCCTCGCTGACGCGACCGCCGCCATCGTCGACGCACCGGTGACGATCGAGGATGCCCAGTCCCGGGTGCTCGCCTACTCGTCACGACAGGACCGCACCGACCCGGCGCGTGTCTCGACGATCGTCGGCCGACGCGTCCCCGGCGACGTGATCGCGCACTTCCGCTCCCGGGGTGTGTTCCGCAAGCTTGCGAAGGGCAGCGAGCTGGTCTTCGTGCCGCAGGGCCCGAATGGGACCCTTCCCCGGCTGGTGATCCCGATTCGTGCCGGAGGCGAGCTGCTCGGCTCGATCTGGGCCGTCGTGGAGGGGCCGGTGCCGGACGGGCGCTTGCGGGATCTTCAGGGCGCGGCGTCCGTGCTGGCGCTGCACCTGCTCCGCCTCCGGGTGCAGGCCGATGTCGCCCGCCGGGTGTCGGCCGACCGCCTGCGGGCGGCCCTGCGTGCCCCCGGCCGACTGGGCCGGGAGGAGCTCGGCCTGCCCACGGGCCCGTGGCGGGTCGTCGCGCTCGAGGCGCACGGCGGCACCGCGGGAATGGTGCACACCCTGGCCCTGTGGGAGTCGATCACCCGTCGCCACGGCTGGCGTCAGCCGCTGATCGCGGACGTCGGAGACGTCTTGTTCGCCGTCGTGGTCGACGAGGGCGAGTTGCCCGGCTCCTGGCTCTGGATGGAGCGGCTCATTCGCGACATCGCCGTGCATGAACCGGGGCTGCGTGCCGCGTCCGGCAGCGTCGCCGCGGACCTGGCTGACCTGCCGCGATCACGTGCCGAGGCAGCGGAACTGCTCGCGTTGCACGGCTCGGCGCGGCAGCGAAGCTCGGTGCTGCGGTTCGAGGATCTCTGGGCCGAGGTGGTCGTACACCGGGTGGTTGCCGCGGTGCCTCAGGACGACCTGCTGGTCGGCGGGCCCCTGCCCGATCTTGTCGCCCATGACCGGAAGCACGGCACCAACTACGTCGCCACCGTCGCCGCCTGGCTCGAACAGCAGGGTGACCCGAACAAGGCGGCCCGGCAGTTGCACGTGCACCCCAATACGCTTCGGCATCGCATGCGCCGCCTCGCCGAGGTCATTCAGGTCGATCTCGATTCTCCGCGTACCCGGCTCGCACTCCAGATCCAACTCGCGGCGCTGCGGCCCGGAGCCTGACCCCGCGTCCCGGTGCGGTCACCGACTCGGCCCGGACGGACCAGACAAGAATGATGGTTTGGACGGAGGGGACGGGGTAGCCCCTTCGGTGGTCTTCATCCTGGCAATCGGCGCCGCCCTGCTGCTCGGCGTCGGTTCGGCCATCCAGCAGCGGGTCGCCTTCCAGGCCCCGGACGGTCTGGCGCTGCGCCTGGGGCTGCTGTGGCATCTCGTCCGGCAGCGACTGTGGCTGCTGGGTCTCGCGGCGACGCTGCTGGGCGGCCTGCTCAGTGGCGCCGCCCTGGGGCGAGGCTCGGTCGTGCTGGTGCAACCCGTCCTGGTGCTGCGCCTGCTGTTCGCCCTGTCTGCCTCGGCGCTGTGGTCCCGGCGCCCGCTGCGGCCGCGGGACTGGGGGGTCGCGTTGGCCGTCACCGTGGGCATGGTCGCCTTCATCGTGGCGGGTCATCCCGGAACCGGTAACCCGGAGGGGGTACCAGCCTGGGATTGGGCGGTGGCAGCGGCCGGCATCGGCGCGCTGACCCTGCTGCTCGTGCGCTCCGCACGCCGGCTGCGCCCCGGGCAGGAAGCGCCGATGCTGGCGATCGGGGCAGGCATGCTCTACGGGCTCCAGTCCGCCCTGACCCAGTCGGCTGTGCACCTTTTGTCCACCCACGGGCTGCTGGCGCTGATGACCAGTTGGCAGCCGTACACCGTTTTCATGATCGGACTGATCGGAACCCTGCTCGCGCAGAGCGCCTTCGACCTTGCTCCGCTGTCCGTCTCCTTTCCGCCCCTGGCCGCGGCCGAGCCGCTCTCCGGTATCGCGATCGGCATCGGCGTGCTCGGTGGGACCCTGCGACTGACACCGGCGGCGCTTGCCGTGGAGGCTGCCGGCCTGATCGTCATGACGTTCGCGGTGTACCTGCTGGCCGCGTCACCGCACATCGTCGGCCACCATCTCGAGCCGGTGAACGATCCCTCCGATGACGCCCCGTAGCGGGGCGCAGAGAACCAACAAGAAAAAACCGTCAAGGTGAAAGAGTCGGGTCATGTCCGACATCGCGCCCGTCGTCGCCGAGGGCCGCCCGCAGCTTGACGTTCGCCTCCCGATCCAGACCATCGAGCCGGACCAGTGCCTCCCGCCAGCGCCGGCGTGCCTCGGCCGTGCGCCCGAGACTCGCGTACGCGTCGCCGAGCACCCGCTGCGCCAGGCCGATGCCGCGCTGGTGCCGGTAACGCTGGCAGATCTCCAACGACTCGGCGGCCCGCGCGATCGCTGCCTCGTGGCCTCCGGCCAGCTGCAACGTCTCCGCGAAGTTGACCAGCGCCTGCGCCTGCCACAGCGGATCCGCGCCCTCGGCGGCAGTCGCCAGCCCCGCCTCGTGGTGCGCGACGGCCTGTCGAAACTCGCCCCGGCGTTGATGGACCAACGCGAGGTTGTCGAGGACGCTGCCCTCCTTGTTCTGGTCACCGAGCTCGCGCCGGATGGCGAGGGCCGCCCGCAGGTGTCGGAGCGCGGCGTCAAGATCGCCCTTGTCGCGCAACGCGTTGCCGAGGTTGTTGAGGCAGGCCGCCTCCCGTGCCCGGTCGCCGAGATCGCGCTGCACGGCGAGGTTGCGCTCCAGCAGCGGGATCGCCTCGTCGAGTCGGCCCTGCCGCAGCAGCGCCACGGCGACAATGTTCAACGCCAGCGCCGTGCCCGACCGGTCACCCAACCGCTGCGCAGCTTCGACGGCCAGCTCGCCGAACTGCTGCTGCTCTGACACGTACCCGGAGTAGTCGATGAACCTGACGACCACGACTGCGAGATCTCGTACCGAGGCCAGCGTCTGCCCGGCCGCGACCTGCTGCCGCGCGATCGTCAGCAGGTTCGTGTGCTCGCGCTCGAACCAGGCCCAGGCGTCCGCGGTGTCGGCCAACGGCTGGCCGGGGCGGCCGGCCGGGTCGCTCAGCGCGGCGAACGGAAGCTTTTCCTGCGGGTAGAGCAGCCGTGCCGCCGTGGCGGTGGTGGCGAACAGCCACCCGGTCAGGCGGCTCAGCGCCGCCTCCCGATCGGCGACCGCATCGATCTCGTGGGCGCGCTCGCGGGCGTAGAGCCGGACGATGTCGTGGAACCGGTACCCACCATCGCCGGCCGGCTCGAGCAGGTGCGCGTCCACCAACGTCTCAAGGGCCCGCTCGGCGACCGGCACCGGAAGGTCCGCGAGCGCCGCGCAGCCGTACGCGGTGGCATCGGCCCAGTCGGGCAAAGCCGCGAGCCGGAACAGCCGAGCGGCCCAGCGGCGCTCTTCCCGTGGCGAGTCGCCGAACGCCTGATAGCCGAGGTGCAGGCTGGCCCGCACGGAGAGATCTCCGACCTCCAGCACGTCGAGCCGGCGCTCCTCGTCGTCCATCCGCTCCGCGAGGCCGCGCAGCGGCGCGTCGGGCCGGGCCGCGGCGCGTGCGCCGATGATCCGCAACGCCAGGGGCAACCCGCCACAATGTCGGACGACCTGCGCCGCGGCGTCCGGCTCGGCAACGACGCGCTGCGCGCCGCCGAGCCGCTCGAACAGGGCGAGCGCCGCGTCGTCCCGTAACGGGTCGATCCGGATCCGGACGGTCGCGTCGAGATCGGCGAGCCCCCACCGGCTGGTGACCAAGGTCGCGCACCCCGGGCCACTGACCAGCAGCGGACGAACCTGCGCCGCGGAGGCGGCGTTGTCCAGGACGACGAGTACGCGGCGGTCGGCGGCCCAGGTGCGCAGCAGCGCACTCGCCTCCTCCGAGGACGCGGGTGCGCCCGGCGCGCCCAGCGCGCGCAGGAATCGGGCCAGCACGTCCGCCGGCTCCGCTGGGGTGATCCCGGTGCTGGTGCCGTGCAGGTCGGCGTAGAGGCAGCCGCCGTCGTACCGTGCCGCGATCTGGTGCGCGACGTGCAGGGCGAGCGCGGATTTGCCGACTCCGCCGGCACCCTCGACCACACAGATGGCGCCGTCACGGGCGGCCGCGGCGATCAGGCGAGCGTTCTCCGCCTCCCGCCCCACGAGGAAGGGCGGTGCCGGTGGCAGTTGGAACGGCACGGGTAGCCGGCTGCCGTCGGCCGGCGAGTGGTCCGGTGCGGGCCACGCCAGCGCGGGCGGCGCGATGTGCTCCCGCTCCGGGTCGGGCCCGCCCGCTCCGGCGACGCGCACCTGACCCAGCCGGCCCGGCACATCACGCGGCCCCCCGGTGCCGGGCACCAGCCGTAGCATCGGCGACCCGCGAGGAGCAGCGGTCACCGAGGCCATCGGGTCGGGCGGGCTCGGCGGGGTGACGCTGCGGTGCCCGGCACCGGGGGGCCGCTGTTCCGGTGCGGCGCCCCGGCCTACCGTCCGCGCGGCGGACAGCCGGGCCCAGGTCGTCAACCAGGCCGCCGCCCGGTCGTCCGGTACGTCGCACGCCCGCAGCAGGGCGACCACCAGATCACGGCGGGGGAGGGTCGACCGGCCCAGCATGGTCGCCAGGGTGCTGGCGGGCAGCACGTCACCGTTGCGCTGTGCCCGGCGGGCGATCGTACGGTAGGCGAGGCCGGACTGGTCACGAAGACGGCGCAGCAGCGCGACGTACTGCTCGGGGCAGGACGCGGTGGTGGGGTCGACGCCGAAGTCGGAGACCGTCATCGCCCTTCACGTCACAGAGGTTATGTACCGGGTGCCGGAGACTCGCCGATGTAAGTATGTCAGCGCGCGGCAAGGGAACAGCCGGACAACCGCGATGCGAGACAGCATCGAGCAACAGTGATCTGGGGCGGTGGTCGTAGTGGCCACGCGGGCGGGCGCGGACCGGCCCCGCCCGCCGGTGGGCGGACGGGGCCGGCGCACCTACGCCAGAGGCGATCAGGTCCAGCTGATGCCGCGCTTGCAGACGCCGCGCATGGGCTTCTCCTCTCCGCTCGGGGAACCGGCCCGGTGCCGGCCCGGTCATCCCAGGTTGGCCGCCTGGGTGGGCACCGGGGAAGGCTCAGCGGTGGTCGGGCTCATTCGAAGGTGTTCGAGTGGCTCGGCAGCCGCCGCTCCGGAGCGCCGGTGCGGCCAGAGCGGCGCCAGCGCGAACACCGCCGTCGCGCCCAGCAGTCCGCTCACCCCGACCACCGTGGTCGCGGCCCAGCGTTCGGCGGCCAGGCCCGCCAGGACCATCGCGACGCCCTGCAGCCCACTGAGGCCGGTGATGGCGACCCCGAAGGCCCGCCCCCGGAATTCGGCCGGCACCGCCCGCCCGAACAGGGCGTTCAGCGGCACACCGAAAGCACTGCCGGCACCGGCCGCCACCAGCAGGCCCAGCACCATCCACAACGGAGGTTCGAGGGCGACCACCGTCAGGACCGCGGCGCTCGCCACCGCCAATGGCAGAACGAGCCGGGGACGGGTGCGCGGCGGGCAGAAGCGGGTGAGGGCGACCGCTCCGACGGCCGTCCCCAGCGGTGCCGCCGCCAGCAGTAGCCCGACCGTCCCGGGCCCACCGCCGTATCCGAGGGCCAGCGGTGCCATCAGGCCCTCGGCGGCGTAGGTGAAGGCGCTGGCCACCCAGAGGACCAGGACGTACGCCCGCAGCCGCTGGTCGGTGAAGATGATCCGCAGCCCGCCGGAGGGGCCGCCCCGTGTCGGCCCCTCCGGTCGAGCCGGGACCGCGCGGGGGCGTACCCCGATCCCGATCAGTACCGCCGAGATAAGAAAGGTCGCGGCGTCGACCAGCAACGCGCCCCGCAGCGAGAGCGCCGCTACCAGGCCACCCCCGGCGGCGAAGCCGACCACCTGGACGATCTGGGCGGTGGTGTTGTCCACGCCGTTGGCCACCGGGTAGCGGTCGCCGTCGAGCACCTCGGGCAGCAGCGCCGCCCGCGCGGCCACGAACGGCGGCCGCAGCAGGTTCACGCCGAACAGCAGCGCCACCACGGCGGGCGCGGGGACGTGGGGCATCGCCGCCAGGGGAATGAGCAGGGCGCGGGCCACGTCGCAGCCGATCAGGATCCGCCGTCGCGCAAACCGGTCGGCCAGGCCGGACAGCAGCGGTCCGCCGGTCAGCCAGGCCAGGTAGGAACTGGCGTAGCCCGCGGCGGCCAGCGCCGCCGACCCGGTGCCGGTGTAGACGAGATACGCCACCGTGACGGCGGTGAGCTGATCGCCGAGCAGGGACAGCAGATACGCCGTGAAGAGGTAGCGGTATTCGCGGACCGCGAACACCTCGGCGTACGTCGCGGCCCGCTCGGTCACCACGCCTCCCTTCGACCTGCTGACCCAGACCGTATCCATGAAGGTGCCGGCGGAGGCCGGTTCGCCCGTTCGGAGCCGTTCGGATCCGTTCGAGACTGCCCAGCTGCGCCGGGCGGCGTCGATGATGGACCGGGGTGCCGCGTGGTCGATCGGGTGAGTCTGCTATCCGTCGGCTCGCTGATGACCAGAACAGGGCGGGCCGGAAGCCTGGTGACGGCGGCGGACATGAGGCACTATGACTTCACTTCTGCGCTGCTCAACCTGGATAGGTACTGAATCATGCCCCTTTCTCGTCGCTTGATCATCTCGGCTGCTGTGGCCACGGTCGCCGTCGGTTCGGGAGTGGCCTTCGCTCTCCGGTCCGACAGCGACCCGCCCTACCGTCCGCCGATCGCAGCCCACGTGGTCCAGCCGGGCGCGCCCGGCCAGCCGGGCAGGTCACTGTCACCGAGTGAGGTGGCCCAGATCGCGGCGCCCGGGTTCACCGCGGCCGACACCCTGTTCATCGAGGGAATGATCCCGCACCACGCGCAGGCCCTGGAGATGACCGCGCTCATCGCGGACCGCACCACCAACCGGGACGTGACCCTGCTCGGCAAGCGGATCGAGATGTCGCAGCGGGGTGAGATCGAGCTGATGCAGCGATGGCTCAAGGATCGCGACATACCGACCGCGGGGCCGAACGTGGGTCATGCCGGGCACAAGAACATGCCGGGAATGCTCACCGAGGAGCAGTTCGACCAGCTCAAGAAGGCGCACGGCGCGGAGTTCGACCGGCTCTTCCTCACCTTCATGATCGGCCACCACCAGGGTGCGCTGACGATGGTGCAGGAGCTCTACGCGACGGGCGGTGGGCTCGAACCGGCGGCCGACCAGTTCGCCCGCGAGGTCAACGCCGACCAGAGCATCGAGATTGAGCGGATGCAGGGGATGCTCGCCAAGATGCGCTGACATCTGCTGTCGACAAGAAGCCGGGGGCCCGCTCAGCAACGCTGAGCGGGCCCCCTTCTTTCGTTACCCCGCCGGGATCGGCGGGTCGGTCGAGCTAGCCGCCGATCTGGTTGATCAGCGCCTGGCCGTCACGGACCAGCAGGTTGCGGGCACCCGTGGCGTTGAGCACGAGGGCCTGGTTGACGAACGCCTTGAGCCACTCGACAGCCTCCGCCGGCCGGTTGGCGGCGGCAGCCGCGCTGGCCTTGTTGAGGTTGCCGGTCAGCTTGTCGGCGTTGCCGGCGGAGATGGTGCCCGTCGACTTGAAGCCGTCGACGTGCGCCTGCAGGTCGGCGAACGACGTCGTGACGGTGAAGGTGACGGACTTGGTCGCGGTGTTGCCGGCCTTGTCCTTCCCGGTCACCTCGAGCGTGTGGCTGCCCAGCAGGAGGCCGGACAGGGTGATGCTCGAACCACGCGTCACCCGCTTGCCGTCCAGCAGCCCGCTCTCCGGGGTGGCGCCAGGCCCGGAGGTGGCGTCGCTGACCGTCCAGTCAACGGTCACCGAGCCGGAGGAGCCGTAGGACGCCCCGTCGGCCACCCCGGACACCGCCACGGTCGGCGCGGTCTTGTCGAGCTTGAGCCAGACCGTGCCCTCCTTGGTCGGGTAACCGGAGTTGTCGAGCGCCCGGTAGCGCACCGAACCCTTGACGTCGGAGCTGATCGTCGCGACGCCGTTGGGCGCGTTGACCCAGGTGGCCCCGTCGTCGGTGGAGACCTGGCCGGTCAGGTCGGCGGTGAGGCCGCTGAAGGTGAGCGTGACGTCGCTGGTGTACCAGCCGTTGTTGCCGGTCGCCTCGGCCGGGTTCACCGTGACGGAGACGGTCGGGTTGACCGCTTCCGCCAGGGCCAGGACCGCGTCCTTCAGCGTCTGGTACTGCGGCGCGCCCAGCACGTTGGCGAGCGTCCGCAGCTGCTCCTCAGCGGCGCCACGCTTGCCATCGGCAGCGAAGTCCTCGGCCCGCGTCAGGAAGCCGTCGACCTTCGCGGCCAGCGCCGCGTCGAAGGCGTTGGCCCGAACCAGCTGGTCGTAGTACGCACGCGCGACCGCGAAGCTCGGCGCCCAGGTGATCTTCGGCTGGCCCTGGGGGTTGAACTCGCTGAGCTTCACCTGCTCGGCGGCCTGGATCTCCGCCTTCGACAGGTACTGGCTGGGCTTCAGCTTGAACACGTCGAAGCCACGGGCGATCTCGTTGCCGTACAGGTTGCCGTTGTACCAGTACGCCGACCAGAACCCGGCGAGCACCAGCGAGTTCGGGTTGACCGGCCCGCGGTCGAAGAAGGCGATCTCCTTCGGGTGGGCCGAGTCGGTGAAGTCGAACACCGAGAGGCCGCCCTGGTACCAGGCCTGCATCATGATGTCGCGGCCGGGCACCGGGATCAGCGAACCGTTGTGGGCGACGCAGTTCTCCCGGGTGGTCTGCGGAGCCGGCAGCTTGTAGTAGCTGCGGAACTGCATCTTCCCGTCGACGATGTCGAAGATCGCGTTGGCGCCCCACTCCGGCTGCTCGGTGGCGAGGCAGTGCGCGGCGCTACCGCCACCCCACTCGTCGGTGAAGATCACCTTGGTGCCGTCGTTGTTGAACGTCGCCGAGTGCCAGTACGCGAAGTTCGGGTCGGCCACCGCGTCGATCCGGCGGGGGTTCGCCGGGTCCGAGATGTCGATCAGGATGCCGTTGCCCTGGCAGGCGCCGGCGGCCAGCCCGATCTCCGGGTACGCGGTGATGTCGTGGCAGGCGTTGGTGTTCGGAGTGGGCGACCAGGTCGACCCGGACGGGTGCCGGGGCGACGTCGGGCCGTTCTGCAGGCCGTCGACCCGGCCGGTCACCGGGTCCTGGAACAGCCGCGACTCGGTCACCACGGCGGCCTGCTGAGGCGCCGCCACCGGCACCTTGATGACCTCGATCCGCCAGCGCGACGGGTTCTCGCCGTCCGCGGCGTTGTTGTTGCAACCCTCCATCGTCGTCGCCGGGCGCACCGAGGTCGTGCCCGAGACGTAGACGTAGACGTTGTCGCGGTCCTTCGGGTCGGCCACCACCGTGTGCGTGTGCGAGCCACGGCAGAGCTGGACCGCCGCGACCTGCACCGGGTTGCGCACGTCGCTGATGTCGAAGATCCGGACGCCCTGGAACCGGGTGCCCTCGTTGGGGTTCGTGCCGCAGTCGACCCGCCCGCGGGTCTCCTCGACCGACATGAAGAGCAGGTTGCCGTGGACCGAGATGTCACCCTGCCCACCCGGGCACACGACGCTCGTCACCAGCTGGGGGTTGCTGGGGGTGGAGATGTCGAAGACGTTGAACCCGTTGTAGTTGCCCGTGAACGCGTACTTGCCGCCGAAGCCGAAGTCCGAGTTGTAGAACCCGCCGCTGTTCGGGTTGTTCGGGTCGAACATACCCGCCGGCTTGTCGCGGTGCGCCACCTGCTCCAGGTTGCTGATCGCCGACTGCGCGTCGTGCAAGCCGCCGCCGAGCCCGACCCGAGGGTCGGGGTCCGCCGCTGAAGCCGCCGTGCTGGGCAGCACGCCGGCCATGAGGAGCCCCGCGGCCATCACGCCGAGAGCTTGACGCCCCCGACGCGGCCTGGTTCCCAATTGTTGTGTCATTTGCCGCCTTCCGATCGAAAGACCTGACGCGCCGTCCAGATGTTGGCAGAGGCGCGTCGTGTGAGTAAGGACCGTACCGGCCATTGGTCGTTGGTCAAGAAGTCAGCGAGAATTACGCGTATTTGTGTCGGTCAACCGGGCGTGCCATCGGCTCTCGAGAACTCGCCGGTCGGCCCAAAAGCGGTCGGTACGGAAGATCCGCTCATCGTCTTTCAGCCAGGTCAGCAGGCCACAAAGCACACCTGCGGGCGCGAGACGTGTCCGTTGTGGTGGGTTTGTCAGTGGCCGCGACAGGCGTAGGAGTTCCTGCTCGGAATATTCCGCCACTCGTCGGATGATCGGCCCGTAGAGCACACCGTAGCGTCGATGCAATTCACCTCGCTCGGGTCTGACTACTGAACGTAATTGCCGAGTGGGCGCCCGCGGAGCAGCATGGCGGGCCGCTGCGGCGGTCGTGGATCGGCGCTTCGTGCTGTCCTGTCCAACCCCCGAAGGGAGCAGCGGTGCCT
>NZ_JBEYIX010000081.1:0-16071 GCF_040636055.1 Micromonospora sp. NPDC006766
CCGCACTGCCAACCTTATGATCAACTTGGCTTGGCGGCGCGTTCGGCGGCGCGGACGGCTTCGGCGTAGGACAGGGTGGCGCGGCGGAGGGCGGCTTGAACATGAACTTCGCCGTGTGGGTGGTGCCGTCGATCAGGGTGACGTCCAGAAGCCCACAGGTGTTCGCCAGGGACTTGTCCGTCTTCCAGTTGTAGTGGTACTGCTTGTTACCGTCGGAGTACGTCAGGGTGCTCGCACCCGGAGCGGCGATCGGCTGGAGCGCACCCTTCGGGGTCCAGGTGTCACACGTCGTCGGCTGCAGCTGCGGAACGCCGGCCGCGAAGATGTTCAGGCCCTGGTCACCGCCGAGGCTGAACTTGATCGGGACAGCGCTGCCGGCCTTGGCGGAGTTGACCCCGGCCCCGATCGGCGATTCGAAGCCCTTCCAGTCGAAGGTCACCTGGAAGGTGACGCTGACCGGAGCGGCCTTGTTGCCGGCACGATCCCGAGCGCCGGCGCAGGTGGCGGTGAAGTAGCCGACCTTCGGTCCGCCGGTGACGGACAGGGTGGCCTGCGCGGCGACGCCGCTGTCGCTGTCGGTGGTCGAGCAGCCCGGGTCGACCGACTGGCCGAGGGTGATCTGCTGGCCCTGGCTGACCCCGGTGACCGTGACGGTCGGCGCGGTCACGTCCTCGGCCTCGGTGACCGCCTTGTAGGCGTTGACCAGGCCGTGTCCGAAGAAGCCGTTGACGTTCGGGTTGCTCGGGTCAACCTTGCACCGGCCCTGGGTGTAGTCGGTGCCGGAGGTCGGGCAGGCGAGCGGGATGGCCTGCTTGCGCAGCAGCTCCGCGAGGTAGTCGGGGGTGGCCCCAGGGTGCTTCGACGCCAGCAGCGCGGCGACGCCGGCGACGTGCGGCGAGGCCATCGAGGTGCCGGACAGGGACCGGTAGCTGGCCACGCCGGTCGACGGCGAGGTGGAGTAGATGCTCGACCCCGGAGCGGCCACGTCCACGACGCCGAGCCCGAAGCTGGAGAACGACGAGCGCGCCGGCTGGGTGGTCAGACCCGGGTACCACGGCCCGACGGCGTTCGCGGGGGCGGTGGGCTGGGTGGTCGACGACACCGACACCACGTTCGGCAGCTCTGTCGGCAGGTTGATGCAGCTCGGGTCCAGGGTGCGTCGGACCGGCTTGGTGTCGTCCGGGCTGGTGGTGTCGACCGTCTTGTTGGCGAGGTCCTGGTTCTCGTTGCCCGCCGCGGCGACGTTGAGGATGCCGCGCTCGGTGGTGTAGCCGATCGCGCGCCGGACCGCCTCGACGATCGCCGCCTGGTCGGCCTGGCTCTCACACCAGTACAGCCACGGGTCGATGTAGTAGCTGTTGTTCGTGACCTGGATGTCGTGCTCGGCCGCCCAGATGAAGCCGCAGATCGCGTACTCCGGGTAGATGAAGCCGTCCTTGTTGACGACCTTGATCGCGGCCAGCTTCACGCCGGGCGCGACGCCGACGATGCCGACGCCATTCTTCGCCGCGGCGATGGTTCCGGCCACGTGCGTGCCGTGGTAGTCGGCGGTGAGGCTGTAGGGACGCCACGCGCCCGGCGCGGTGTCCGGGGCGCCGGTGCCGACGCAGTTCACCGACTTCGACTGGTCCACCACCGGGGCAAGGTCCTGGTGATTGGCGTCGATCCCGTCGTCGAGGACGCCGACGGTCACCGTCGAGCTGCCCAGGTTGACCTCGTGCGCGGCGCGCGCGCCGATGAGGATCATGTCGCTCTGCCGGGTCGCGTTCTCCAGGTCGTCCGGCACGTAGGCGTCGACCTGCTCGGCGTCCTCCGCCATGGCGGGCAGCGCGGCGGTCCGGGTGGCACCCGCGGAAAGGACGGCGCCGCCGTGCGCGACGGTCTTCACCTTCTCGGCGAACGACGGGTCGGTGGAGCGCGCGATGACCACACCGATCTGCGCGTACGAGACCATCACCTGACCGCCGGCCTCGGTGACCGCGGCGGCGGCATCCGCCGTCTGCGTCTTGCCGACGGCGTTGACGACGTAGCTGAGGTTGGGACCTTCGGCCGCAGCCGCCGCGCTCGGCACGAGGGCCGCGCCGAACGCCGCGACGAGGCTGGTCGCTGTGGTGACAATGAGGGAACGTCTGCCCAACCTGAATTGCATTCGGGGCCTTTCAAAGGAGGGTGAGGTGGCTCACCCGATCTTGGGGTGGAGCGATCATAGGATGACTTTCCCTGCGCACGCACTCGGCTGGACGGCCGATGCGCATGCCCAGGTGAACGCCGGTTTTCCCTGGCGAGTCGGGTGACCGGCAGCTCCGGGTGATCTTGGTCACCGCGTACGCCTTGGCGCTTTGGTCCGCAACCTGACCGATCCTGCCCATCTGGCCGGCGATAATACCTATCGCAGGTTTTAGCCCGTTAGTGACCGGGTGTGGGCGATATGACCGATCACTGCCATGCCCACAGAGGGAGACGTCCAGTGGATTCCAGCAAGCCCGCCAAGGTAGTGAAGGACGTCGTCGAGGCCGCCGCCGAGAAGGTGGGCGAAGCCCTCAGCCCCGATGTCCCGGGCGCGCCGGGCAGCGCGCCACCGCCGGTCGAGGAGCCGACCACACCGCACGGCCCGTTGCCGCCGAGGCCGGAGCAGGGCGCGCCGGAGACCCGCACCCCGACCGGGGCGAAAACCGGCGCGCCGACGAGCGCGAACGGTCAGCAGGGTGCCTTCCTCACCACCTCCCAAGGGGCGCGACTACGCGACACGGACCACTCGCTGAAGGCCGGACCCCGGGGACCCGTCCTGCTCCAGGACCATCACCTGCGCGAGAAGATCACCCATTTCGACCACGAGCGCATCCCCGAGCGGGTGGTGCACGCGCGGGGCGCCGCGGCGCACGGCCTCTTCACCGCCTACGGCGGTGCCGAAGACGTGACCCGAGCGGGCTTCCTCAAGAAGGGCAAGGAGACCCCGGTCTTTGTCCGGTTCTCCACGGTCCTCGGCTCACGCGGGTCGGCCGACACAGTCCGGGACACCCGTGGCTTCGCGACGAAGTTCTACACCGACGAGGGCACCTTCGATCTCGTCGGCAACAACATCCCGGTCTTCTTCATCCAGGACGCGATCAAGTTCCCCGATGTCATCCACGCCGGCAAACCGCACCCTGACCGGGAGATCCCGCAGGCCCAGAGCGCGCACGACACCTTCTGGGACTTCGTCTCCCTGCACACCGAGGCGCAGCACCACACCATGTGGAACATGTCCGACCGCGGCATCCCGCGCTCGTTCCGGATGATGGAGGGCTTCGGCGTCCATACCTTCCGCCTGATCAATCCCGCCGGGGCGACGGCGCTGGCCAAGTTCCACTGGAAGCCGAAGCTGGGGGTGCACTCCCTGATCTGGGAGGAGGCACAACTGCTCGGCGGCATCGACCCGGACTTCCACCGCCGCGACCTTTATGACGCGATAGAGGCCGGCGCGTACCCGGAGTGGGAGCTGGGCCTCCAGGTCTTTCCCGACACGCCCGACGAGACCTTCGCCGGGATCGACCTGCTCGACCCGACGAAGATCGTGCCGGAGGAACTGGCGGCCGTGCAGCCGGTCGGGCGGTTGGTCCTCAACCGTACGCCGACGAACTTCTTCGCCGAGTCCGAGCAGGTCGCCTTCCACGTCGGCCACCTGCCACCGGGGATCGACGTCACGAACGACCCGCTGCTGCAGGGCCGGTTGTTCTCGTACGTCGACACGCAGATCACCCGGCTGGCCGGCCCGAACTTCCCGCAGATTCCGATCAACCGCCCGCACGCCGCGGTCAACGACATGCTGCGCGACGGCTTCCACCAGGACGCCGTGCACGCGGGCGTCGCGCCGTACCGGCCGAACTCGCTCGACGGCGGCAACCCCTTCACGGCCGGAGACGACGACCACGCGTTCATCGACGTGCCGGTACGAGTGGCGGAGGGGCCCAAGGTACGGGCGCACCCCGCCTCCTTCGACGACCACTACAGCCAGGTCCGCCTGTTCTGGCTGAGCATGTCGCCGGTCGAGAAGGAGCACATCGTCCGCGCCTACACCTTCGAGCTCGGCAAGTGCTACCACGAGGCGATCCGGGAGCGTCAGCTCCGGTGCCTCGCCAACATCGACCCGGTGCTGTGCGCGCAGGTCGCCACCGGTCTGGGCCTAGCCGCCCCGGAGCCGACCGTGCCCCTCGCCGACGTCACACCCAGCCCCGCGCTGTCGCAGGTGGGCCGGGACTGGCCGGTCGACGGCCGGACGATCGGCATCGTCGTCGACCCGGACGGAGATCTCGACGGCGTCAGCCAGCTACGCGGCGCCGTCCTCGCCGCCGGGATGGTGCCGCTCCTGATCGCCCCCCACGCCGGCATGGTCAGCGGCATGTCGGTGCAGCACACTTTCGCCACCGCGCGCTCGGTCCAGTTCGACGCGCTCCTGCTGGCCGGCGCGCCGTCACCGGCGCCGGACGCGCTGCCGGTCCAGAGCGCCACGGCCGGCACGGCGGACTCCGTGGATCCCCGGGTGCTGCTGCTGGTGCAGGAGGCCTGGCGGCACGCCAAGGCGATCGGCGCCTGGGGCGCCGGCGTCGGGGTCCTGGAGCGGGCGGATGTGGCCGGTACCCCCGGCGTCATCACCGGTGATTCGGCGACGGGCGTTCTCACCGGTGTGCAGCGGTTGCTGACCACGCACCGCGTGTGGGCACGGTTTCCCGCATCGGTTTCCTGATCACGCGGCCGGCCTACCGCGCCGGCTTCGGGGTACTCAAGGGGACAGCCGGGTGGACGGCCCCACGAAGGCGTCCGGGGAGGGAGGGATACCGATGGGCAGTGAACCGCCCAGTACCACCGGCATCCCGCGTACCAGCAGCCCCACACCCGCCAGGCAGCAGCAGGCGCCGCCAGCGGACTAGGGCAGGTTCCTCTCCATTCGCCCCGAGGAGGTCCTCATGCCTGCGAAGCGCCGCGCGTTCCTGCTGCCCGTGGGGAGCCGCCATCGGGTTCCCGCCGACGGCTCCGGCACCACGGCCGCGCCGGCCGCTGCCCCCACCGCGCCGGACAGCCGGCTCATCGACAGCGCCGTCTACACCCGCGGCCACCGGTATGCCGCCCCGAAGAGCCTCGCCGAGACCTACCAGTGTCTGCACGAGCTGGAAGGCGCCATGGCCTGGATCGGGCTCTACCGCCCCAACACCGACCAGATCGCCTCACTGGCCGCGGAGTTCAGGCTGCACCACCTGGCCGTGGAGGACGCCATCACCGCCCACCAGCGGCCCAAACTCGAACGCTACGGCGACACGCTCTTCGTGGTGCTGCGCGCCGCCCGCTACGACGACGACCGCGAGGAGGTCGAGTTCAGCGAACTGCACCTGTTCATCGGGCCCGGCTTCGTCATCACCGTCCGGCACGGTGAGGCGCCCGACCTCGCCGCCGTTCGACGGCGGATGGAAGCCGAGCCCGAAATGCTCGCCCGCGGCCCCGAGGCCGTGCTCTACGCGGTCCTCGATCAGGTCGTCGACGGTTACGCGCCCGTCGTCGCCGGCTTGGAGAACGATATCGACGAGATCGAGACCGAGGTGTTCGGCGGCGATCCGAAGGTCAGCCGCCGCATCTACGAGCTCAGCCGGGAGGTCGTCGAGTTCCAACGCGCCGCGCGCCCACTCCTCGGCGTGCTGAAGGCCCTCAGCGCCGGATTCACCAAGTACGGCACCGAGGAGGAGCTTCAGCGATACCTGCGTGATGTCGCCGACCACCTCACCCAGGTTGTCGAACGCGTTGACGGCTACCGTCATCTGCTGCAGAACATCCTCGCCGTCAACGCCACCCTCGTCTCGCAGCAGCAGAATGAGGAGATGCGCAGCCTCACTGCCGCCAGCTACGAACAAAACGAGGAGGTCAAGAAGGTCTCGGCCTGGGCCGCGATCCTGTTCGCCCCCACCCTCATCGGCACTATCTACGGGATGAACTTCGAGAACATGCCCGAGCTGAAGTGGAGCTTCGGGTACCCGTTCGCGATCGCGCTGATGCTCCTCGTGTGTGTCAGCCTCTTTGTCATCTTCAAACGCCGCAACTGGCTCTGATCGACCGGTGGCTGCTGCCGCGTCCGTGGCCGGCCCTGACGGGGCCGACCACGGACGCCAGGATCAGGCGAGGTCGAACCGGTCCAGGTTCATCACCTTGACCCACGCCGCGACGAAGTCGTGCACGAACTTCTCCCGCGCGTCGTCGCTCGCATACACCTCGGCGAGCGCGCGCAGTTCCGAGTTGGAGCCGAAGACGAGATCGACGCGGCTGCCGGTCCACTTGACCTCGCCGGTCGCGGGGTCAAGCGCCTCGAAGGTGTTCGCGTCCTCGGACGTCGGCCGCCACGTCGTGCCCAGGTCGAGCAGGTTGACGAAGAAGTCGTTGGTCAGCGAACCGGGGGTCGTGGTGAGGACACCCAGCGGCGACTGCTGGTAGTTGGCCCCCAGGACGCGCAGACCGCCGACGAGGACCGTCATCTCGGGCGCGCTCAGGGTCAGCAGGTTCGCCTTGTCGATCAGGAGGAACTCGGCCGGCAGGCGGTGGCCCTTGCCGAGGTAGTTGCGGAACCCGTCCGCGGTCGGCTCCAGCGCCGCGAAGGACTCCACGTCGGTCTGCTCCTGCGCCGCGTCGGTCCGTCCCGGGGTGAAGGGGACCTCGACGTCGAAGCCGGCGTTCCGGGCGGCCGCTTCGACGCCCACGCCCCCGGCGAGGACGATGAGATCCGCGAGCGAGACCTGCTTCCCGCCGGTCTGGGCGGCGTTGAAGGCCTTCCGCACCTCCTTCAGGGTGTGCAGCACCCTGGTCAACTCGTCGGGGTTGTTGACCTCCCAACCGTTCTGCGGCGCGAGGCGGACGCGCGCCCCGTTGGCGCCGCCGCGCTTGTCGCTGCCGCGGAACGTCGAGGCCGACGCCCACGCGGTGGAGACCAGCTCGGAGACGGTCAGGCCCGAGGCGAGGAGCTGGCCCTTGAGTGCGGCGACGTCCTCGGCGTCGATGAGCTTGTGCGTCACCGGCGGGAGAGGGTCCTGCCACAGCAGGACCTCGGTGGGGACCTCCGGGCCGAGATAGCGGGCGACCGGCCCCATGTCACGGTGGGTCAGCTTGAACCACGCGCGGGCGAAGGCATCGGCGAACTCGTCCGGGTGCTCCAGGAACCGCCGCGAGATCGCCTCGTAGACCGGGTCGAACCGGAGCGCCAGGTCCGTCGTGAGCATCCGCGGCTCGCGGCGCTTCGTCGGATCGTGTGCCTCAGGCACCAGGTCGGCGCCCGCGCCGTTCTTGGGACGCCACTGGTGCGCGCCGGCCGGCGACTTCATCAGTTCCCACTCGTAGGCGAAGAGGATGTGGAAGAACTCGTTGTCCCACCGGGTCGGGTGGTAGGTCCAGGTGACCTCGAGCCCGCTGGTGATGGTGTCCGCGCCCTTGCCGGTGCCGAAGCTACTCTTCCAGCCCAGGCCCTGCTCCTCGATCGGGGCGCCCTCGGGCTCCGGACCGACGTGGTCCGCGGGACCCGCGCCGTGGGTCTTGCCGAAGGTGTGACCGCCGGCGATCAGGGCGACCGTCTCCTCGTCGTTCATCGCCATCCGGCGGAACGTCTCGCGGATGTCCCGAGCCGCGGCGATCGGGTCCGGGTTACCGTTGGGGCCCTCCGGGTTGACGTAGATGAGGCCCATCTGGACCGCGGCGAGCGGATTCTCCAGTTCCCGCTCGCCGGCGTAGCGCTCGTCGCCGAGCCAGGTGGTCTCGGGGCCCCAGTAGACATCCTCATCGGGCTCCCAGACGTCCGCCCGACCACCGGCGAAGCCGAAGGTCTTGAAGCCCATCGACTCCAGCGCGACGTTGCCGGCGAGGATCATGAGATCGGCCCAGGAGAGCCTCTGGCCGTACTTCTTCTTGACCGGCCACAGCAGGCGGCGAGCCTTGTCGAGGTTTCCGTTGTCCGGCCAACTGTTGAGCGGCGCGAAGCGCTGCTGCCCGGCACCGGCGCCGCCACGACCGTCGCTGATGCGGTAGGTGCCCGCGCTGTGCCACGCCATGCGGACGATGAACGGGCCATAGTGGCCGAAGTCGGCGGGCCACCACTCCTGCGAGGTCGTCAGGACCTCCGCGATGTCCTGCTTCACCGCGGCCAGGTCGAGGGTCTTGAACGCCTCGGCGTAGTTGAACTCCACACCGAGGGGGTTGGCCACTGCCGGGTTCTTGGCAAGGATCTTCAGGTTGAGCTGGTTCGGCCACCAACCGCGGTTGCCACCGCCCTGGGTCGGGTGGGGGGCGCGCCCGTGCGCGACCGGGCAGCGAGACTCGCTGCCGGCGTTCGCGTCGTGGACAACGGCATCGTGGTTCTCGGACATCGAATTCCTTCCGTCACATGTCAGATCAGGGGGATCAGGAACTGCCGGCGGTGGAACAGTCGGGACACCGGCCCCAGTAGGTGACCTCGGCCTCGTCGATCGAGTAGCCGTGGCCGTCGGAGGCGGCCAGGCAGGGCGCCGCGCCGACGGCGCAGTCGACGTCGGCGATGAGGCCACAGGAACGGCACACGACGTGGTGGTGGTTGTCACCGACCCGGGACTCATAGCGCGCCGCGGTGCCGGGCGGTTCGATACGCCGCACCAGACCCACGACGGTCAGCGCGCGTAGCACGTCGTAGACGGCCTGACGGGACACCTCGGGGAGCTCCGTGCGCACAGCCCCGATGATCGAGTCCGTGTCGGCGTGCGGATGCGCCTGCACCGCGCCCAGCACCGCCACCCGAGGGCGGGTGACGCGCAGCGCGGCCCCGCGCAGCATCTGCTGGAAGTCCAAGGTCGCGGCCATGTCCCACAGTCTGGCCCGCTTTCTGGAATGAGTCAAGAATATTGGGGTGACACCCGGGAAGCTCCGGCCAGCGACTCCGGAAACGGACTAAAGCGACAGGCCCGCCCGGATCACCCGGGCGGGCCTGTCGCTCATTCTGGGCGCCCGCTCAGCGCTCCTCACGGAACTCGACATGCCGGCGCGCGACCGGGTCATACTTCCGCAGGACCAGGCGATCCGGGTCGTTGCGGCGGTTCTTGCGGGTCACGTACGTGTAGCCGGTGCCGGCGGTGCTGCGCAGCTTGACGATGGGACGGACGTCGGTCTGCCGGGCCATCAGAGTCGCACCCCCCGGCCGCGCAACTCCGCCACGACCTTCTCAATGCCCTTGCGGTCCACAGTGCGCATCGCCTTTGCCGTCAGGGTCAGGGACACCCATCGCTTCTGGGACGCGAGCCAGTACCGGCGGTGCTGCAGGTTCGGATTCCAGCGGCGGCGGGTGCGCCGGTGGGAGTGGGACACGGCGTTGCCGAAGCTCGGCTCGGCGCCGGTGACCGCACAGCGTCGGGACATGCTTCCTTCCTCCTTCAAACACGTTAACGAGAACGGTTTTCGTTTCTACCCCAGGCCTCCCGGCGAGGCCTCGCCGGGGCGCTCGCCGCTAGCTCAACCTCCCTCGTATAATGAAAATCATTTCCAATAGAGTCGAGAGGACCACGATGTCGACGTCACCGCTCGCGCCAGCCGGCGGCAGGGCCGTGGAGACACGAGCCCGTCCATCGCTGACCGTGCTCGCTGGCTTCTGGCCCGCCGCGACGTACGCCGTCGCCCGCGCCCTGCTGGCCGCGGACGCATCCCTGCTGCTGGTGCGGCACGACCTCACCGGCGTACGGGACGGGCAGGTGCACCGAGTGGTGCGCGACCGGGACGGCCTGTTGGAGGACGAGCAGGTCCACCTCGTCCACGGCTGCATCTCCTGCACGCTGAGGGAAGACGTGCTGCCCACCCTCGTCCGGCTGGCCCGCCACCACCCGGACCGGGATCTACTGCTCATGCTGCCCGAGGTGGTCGAGCCGGAGGCGGTCGCCGCCGCCTGCGCCCACTGCCTGGTCGACGGCGCTACCGTCGCCGATCTGGTGCACGTCGACTCATACGTCACCGTCATCGACGTCGAACACCTGCTCGATGGGTTGGCCAGCACTGACGACCTGAAGACCCTGGGCATCCAGGCTGCCGACGACGACAACCGAGGGCTGGCGGACGTCATAGTCCGGCAGATCGAGTACGCCGACACCATGGTCCTGTGGGGCCAGTCTCGCGATGGGGCGTACGACACCAGCCGGCTGTCAGTCCTGCTCGGGCGCATGGCGCCCTGGGTCACCCAGATCCATGTGGACGGCGGTGACGGTCTCGACGCCGGCGACCTGAGCCGACGACTGCGCGGCACGCACCGCCATCGCCCGGAGACGCCGGGCGTGCTGGCCCGCGGGTTGGCGGGCTACCCGCTCGGTGTCCACGAGCCGCACGCCGACTGCGGTGTCGTCTCCGCCGTCTTCCGGGCCCGCCGCCCGTTCCATCCCCGCCGTCTGCACGATGTCCTCGAAGCCGTCAACGCCGAGATGATCCGCTCACGCGGGCACCTCTGGCTGGCCAGCCAACCCGAGACCGTCGTCGCCTGGGACTTCGCCGGCGGCGGGCTGGCCATGAGCTCCCTCGGCCGCTGGCTCACCGCCGTACCGGACGACCAGTGGGACGACGTGTCCGACCACCGCCGGCTCGCCGCCGTCCTGGATTGGGATCCGTACTACGGGGACCGGCACCAACACCTGGTCTTCATCGGCCTGGACGCCGACGCCGCCGACCTGCACCGCACCCTGACCGCCTGCCTGCTCACCGACGCCGAACTAGCCGATGGTGAGGAGACCTGGCGCGGCTACGACGACCCGTTCGCCGGTTGTTTCCCTCTTGCCGCCGCCGAGCCGACCCTGCAGTTCACCGATCACGAAGGAGAAACCGCATGAAGCCCGACATCCACCCCGAGTACCGGCCGGTCGTCTACCGCGACCGCGCCGCGAACTTCGCCTTCCTCACCCGCTCCACCGCCACCAGCGACCAGACCGTCGAATGGACCGACGGCAACACGTATCCCCTGGTCGACGTGCAGATCTCTGCCGCCAGCCACCCGTTCTGGACCGGCCGGCAGCGCCTGCTCGACACGGAGGGACGGGTGGAGAAGTTCCGCGCGAAGTACGCCCGCCGAGGCCGCCAGCAGCGATGACAGAAGTGGCGCCGGCCGAGTGAAGCGGGTCATCCCCGAAAACCACCCGGCCGGCGCCACTTGGCCTGATCAGCTCTGGTCGATCAGTTCGACGTGCTCGTGCAGGTCGCCCAGGTCCCACTCGGGAAACGGGTCGGGCAAGCACCGCCAGGCGTGCTCACCCGCGGCGATCTCGGCCTCGGTCAGCAGGCACCCGACCAGCGCCGCGCGCAGCCCGTCACGGTCGAGCCCGACGCCGATCAGCACCACCTCCTGCTGACGGTCGCCAAAGACCGGATGCCAGCGGGCCGCCAGCTCGCTCCGCTCGGCCGGGTCTGCCGGCCACTCGCCGGAGACCACCACCGGCACCCCGACCGGTTCACAGCGGCCGGAGGGTCCGGCCTGAGACCAGAGCGCCTGCACGTCGGGGCGGCTGGCCAGCCAGAGGAAGCCCTTGGAGCGGATCACCCCGAAGGCGTCGAGCCCGCCGGCGAGCAGGTCCCACAGCCGATGCGGATGAAACGGCCGGTGGTCGCGGAACACGATGGTGGAGATGCCGTACTCCTCGGTCTCCGGCACGTGCTCGCCGTTGAGCTCGGCCACCCAGCCGGGCGTGGTCTCGGCGCGGTCGAGATCGAACCGGCCGGTGTGCAGGATCTCCACCGGGGGGACCCGCCCGTGCACGGCGCGAATCTGCCGGGCCGCCGGGTTCAGCCGGGCCAGCAGCGCCTCCACCACCGTCAGGTCGGCCGCGTCCACCAGGTCGGTCTTGTTGACCACCAGCACGTCGGCGAACTCGACCTGATCGACCAGCAGGTCGGCGATGCTGCGATCGTCGCCCTCGTACGCCGACAGCCCGCGCTGTTCGAGGGTCTCCCCCGCCTCGATGCGAGCCAGCAGTCCTGCGGCATCCACCACGGTCACGGTGGTGTCCAGCCGGGCGAGGTCGTCGAGCACCTGGCCGTCCTCCACGCCGAAGGCGAAGGTGGCCGCCACCGGCATCGGTTCGGAGATCCCGCTGGATTCGACCAGCAGGTAGTCGAACCGGCCCTGCCGAGCCAGCCGCGCGACCTCGTTGAGCAGGTCGTCGCGCAGCGTGCAGCAGATACAGCCGTTGGTCAGCTCCACCAGCCGCTCCTCGGTCCGCGACAGCGATCCGCCGTCACGGACCAGCGTGGCGTCGATGTTGACCTCGCTCATGTCGTTGACGATCACGGCGACCCGCAGCCCGTCCCGATTGGCCAGGACGTGGTTGAGCAGGCTGGTCTTGCCCGCGCCGAGAAAGCCGGAGAGCACGGTCACCGGCAGGCGGTCGGTCACGGCTCGCCCACCACCTGTCGTCCCTTGTAGAGCCCACAGTGCGCGCAGGCCCGGTGCGGCAGCACCATCTCCTTTCGGGGGCATGGACAGGGGGTCGACTGCGGCACCCGCGCCTTCCACCGGGCCCGGCGGTGCCGGGTGTTCGATCTCGACATCTTTCGCTTCGGCACGGCCACGGCAGGTCTCCTCACTCGTCGGACTACGCTTGGCAGACATGCAAACGATAACGGTTTTCGTTAAGGCCTTGGATCGCGGGTCCGAATTCGGGCACCCGACACGCGCGACCACCTATTGACGCCACAGCACGTGACGTGATGTGCTCACTCCGTAACGCTAACGACAATCGTGATCATTAACGTGAAGGAGGAGCATGTCTCTCACCGTTCCACCCAGCCTGCTCGATGCCGCCGAGTCCGGCCCCGTCGACGACGAGGCCTTCGTCGCCTGCGTTCGCGACTCGCTGCCCTACGCCTGGCAGACCGTCAGCCGCGTGGCCGCCGACCTGGGCTCCGGTGACGCGGAGTTCGCCGACAACGTCATACCGCCGCCCACCGAGGCGGAGCGCGGGCAGTTGTTGAGAGCCCTCGCCAGTGACGCCATCCGGGCCAGCCTGGAGCGCCACTTCGGGGTGAAGCTCGCGTTCCAGAACTGTCATCGGGTGGCGGCCTTCCGGCTGTCCGCCGTGGGCTCCGACACCTACCGCAGGTTCATCTCGACCCGTGGCCAGCTGCTCAACCAGTCGCCCGAGCTGCGTGACTGCTGACCCGCTCGGCGCCCGGCGGGCAGCGGAGCAGGCGCAGGCACACCTGTTCCTGCTCGCCGGGCACCGCGACGGCGGCAGCCACGCCCAGGCGCTGGCCAACGCCCACGACTACGGTCTGGCCGCGGAGGCCGACGGCTACGCCGGCGTCTGGATCGCCGAACACCACTTCATCTCCTACGGCGTGTGCCCGTCCGCCGTGGCCTTCGCGGCGCACCTGCTCGGCGCCACCCGACGCATCACGGTCGGCACCGCCGCCTGCGTCCTGTCCCACCGCCACCCGGTCGCGTTGGCCGAGGAAGCGGTCCTGCTCGACGAGCTTTCCGGGGGTCGGTTTCTGCTCGGTGTGGGCCGGGGCGGGCCCTGGGTCGACCTGGAGGTCTTCGGCTCCGGCCTGGATCGCTACGAACACGGCTTCGCCGAATCGCTGGATATCCTCCGACGGTGGCTGTCCGGCGTGGGCATGGTGTCCGGCAACCGGCGTTTTCCGTTCCGGCCGGTGTCGGTGGTGCCCCGGCCTCGCCGCCGGGTCCCGGTCTGGATCGCGGCGACGTCTCCCGCCACGGTGGACCTCGCCGCCCGACACGGATCGCCGCTGCTGCTCGGGCTGCACGCCGATCTTGAGGAGAAGCGGTCGTTGTTGGACCGGTACGCGCGGGTCGCGACGGCGCACGGCCACGAGGCGAGCGCGATCCCGCACGCCAGCGCGCATCTGGCCCACGTCGAGAACACCGACGCGGAGGCGGCGCAGACGGTCCGAGACGCGCTGCCCGCACTGCTGGTCGGCACGCGCGACTACATCCGCCTCGACGACGGCCCGGCCGGTCCACGGGACATCGACGGGTACGTGCGGCACCTGGTCGACATCCATCCGGTCGGCGGGGCGGGTCGGTGCCGCGAGGTGGTCACCGCCGCGGCGGCGCTGCCCGGCGTACGGCACTTGCTGTTCATGGTGGAAGCCACCGGCGATCGGCGCGTCACCATGAGAACCATCCATCGGCTCGCCACCGAGGTGCTCGAGTGTGTCGGCGCCCCGAAGACGCCCCACTCCGGTAAACTTAGTTCACATGAAAACCGTTTGCAATAGCAATGTCGGGAGGCGTCAACGGTGAAGGTCGCTTTCGTGGGCAAAGGTGGCAGCGGAAAGACGACGCTGGCGGCTCTGTTCGCCCGTCACCTCGCCGGCCAGGGCCGGCCGGTGCTCGCCATCGACGCCGATATCAACCAACACCTGGTGGTCGCCCTCGGCGGCGACGCGAACGACCTGGCCGGCGCGGCCCCGCTGGGCGAGCATCTGCCGATAATCAAGGACTACCTGCGGGGCGACAACCCGCGCATCGGCGCGGCAAGCCAGATGGTCAAGACCACCCCGCCCGGGCGCGGATCACGGCTGCTGCGAGTGGTCGAGGAGAACCCGATCTACGCCGCCTGCGTACGCCGGATCGGCGAGGTGCGCATGGCGGTCACCGGCGAGTTCAACGCCGAGGACCTGGGGGTGGCCTGCTACCACTCGAAGGTTGGCGCGGTGGAGCTGCTGCTCAACCACATGCTCGACGGGCCCGGAGAATACGTGGTGGTGGACATGACCGCGGGTGCGGACTCCTTCGCCTCCGGGCTGTTCACCCGCTTCGACCGCACCTTTCTCGTGTGCGAGCCGACGGTGCGCAGCGTCGGGGTCTACCGGCAGTACGCCGGCCACGCCCGCGACTACGGCGTGGCGCTGTCGGTCGTCGGCAACAAGATCGAGGACGCCAGTGACCTGGACTTCCTGCGCGAGCACGTCGGCACGGACCTACTGACCTGGCTCAGCCGCTCGCCCTACGTACGCCGGGCGGAGCGCGGCGCGGTCGGTCCGCTAACCGAGCTCGAAGACGTCAACCGCGAGGCCCTGGCACAGCTGGCGGGAACCGTGGACGGCACACCGCAGAACTGGGCGGCCTTCACCCGGTGGGCACACGAATTCCATCGACGCAACGCTGTCGCCTGGGCCAACGATCGCGTCGGGGTGGACCTTGCCGCGCAGATCGATCCCGACTTCCGAATGAATCCACAGGTCGCCGACGTGCCGGCAGCGGTTACCGCGTGAACCTGCCGCCTCACGCGGCGCACGAAGCGCAGGTGCCGAATATTTCCATGGTGTGACTGACGTCGGTGAACCCATGCTGGCTCGCGACCTGGTCGGCCCACCGCTCCACCGCCGGCCCGGCCACCTCGACCGTACGCCCGCACTCCCGGCAGACCAGGTGATGATGGTGCCGGCTCTGGCTGCACCGGCGGAACAGCTGCTCCCCGCCGGGCAATCGGGTCGAGTCGATCTCACCGGCGTCGACCAGCAGCTGCAGGGTCCGGTAGACGGTGGTCAGCCCCACCCGCGCCTTCCGGGCGATGAGCATCTGGTGCAACTGCTGCGCGGTGTGAAAGCCCTCCACCTCGCGCAGCAGCGCCAGCACCTCGGCGCGCTGCCGGGTGTTCCGGGTCACGTTCGGGATCACCTGGGTCACCGTTCCGCCGTTCCACTCGTCTCCTGCGTCGATCGCGACGCCCGCTTCGGTGCCCGCGCACCTGTCGGCTACGCGGTGCCCCGACCCATTATGCGTTGCGCATATCTGCATGCTGCAGGTCCACGAGTGGAACCAGGGGCAGGCAACCAACCTGACCGAACCCCGCGTAACGCTCTGATCACTCTAGGATGCTGGGGCCGACATCGGAGAAGGTGATCGCCCTGAGTACGACTGACCCCGCCGCTCCCGTCACGCCACACCCGTCCCCGTCCCCGACATCGACATCGAATACCGAGCCCACGCCGACCGGACCTGGCCGGCTGGTCGGTTCGGTTGAGGTGTTGTGTGTGGTGCTCATTCTGGTCGGTGTTCTGCATCGGCAGTTGGGTGTGTGGGTGGCTGATGCGCGGTTGCAGACG
>NZ_JBEYIX010000082.1:0-16059 GCF_040636055.1 Micromonospora sp. NPDC006766
CGCCGGCATCAAGCCCGAGCCCGACGAGCCCACTACAAACGACGCCTCAACGCCGAACTTCAGCCATGATCCCGAACGGCGGCTGCCGTACTAGCTGGTGAGACATCGCATGCGTGACCACTCATCCGCCGTTGACAGAAACCGTCGCGTGACCAGTGCCCCAGAGAACCAGCGCCTACGCACCCGTGCTGCCACTACCCGACGCCACCGCAGGCACCTCAACCCCGCTCAACTTCGAAAGGCCACGATGCGCCTGCCCGCTGTCAGCCTGCCCCAGCGAATAGGTATCAACGTTTCCGGCGGGTTCGTCGTCCGGGAAGAGATCACGGAAGATGCGCGCCGCCTTTTCACGCGCCAGAATTCGGGTGCGTATGGCGGGATGCTCGACCATGAGGAATGAGATTGCGCAGACCGGGAAGGAGCTGCGGTCGGGCGCATTTCCGCCAGGGCGCCATCCACCTTTTCTGCTTCTGCTGCGTTGCCGATGTGAAGTTCAAAAGGGTGAAGACATGCAGGGCGACGACCTTCGTGGCCAGCCCGGGGGACGACCCCCCGTTGCACCCGATGAGGTGACGAAGCTGCAGTTCATCCGCCGAGAGTGGGGCTTGGTGTCGACCTGTAGCCGCACGGCCGGACCGGCTGTCGCGGCCCGCACCTCCGAGGGGTTGACGCCGTTGATTGCGACAGCAAATTAGCGAAACTGCGACAACTCTGCTACGGTCAAAGAAATCTGTCTGTCTCTCAACCGGTCGATACGTGCGGATTCTGGCGACCGGATGGCTCCGTCCTGCCCGCGAGGGTGGGTACGGGGCCGCATGGCGAAAATAAAGGAACATACGTGACGAACGGAAAAAGAGTAGCGATTATCGGTGCCGGTCCCTCGGGCATGGCTCAGCTGCGGGCCTTTGAGACCGCAGCGCGCGCGGGGGCGGACATCCCCGAGATTGTCTGTTTTGAGAAACAGGCTGACTGGGGTGGCCAGTGGAACTTCACCTGGCGCACCGGACTCGACGAGTACGGCGAGCCCGTGCACTCGAGCATGTACCGCAATCTGTGGTCGAATGGGCCGAAGGAAGCGCTGGAGTTCGCTGATTACACCTTCGACGAGCACTTCGGTCGCGCCGTCTCCTCATACCCGCCGCGCCCGGTTCTGTGGGACTACATCGCCGCCCGGCTGAAGAAGACGAACGTGCGCGATTTCATCCGTTTCCAGACCGTCGTGCGCTGGACGGAATACGACGCCGAGCGTGAGGTCTTCACGCTCACGGCCGAGAATCTCCCCACCGGGGAAACGACGACCGAGGAGTTCGACCATGTGGTCGTCGCCAGCGGCCACTTCTCTTTCCCTCACGTGCCGCAACTCCCTGGCATCGAGACCTTCCCCGGGTACATCGCCCACGCGCACGACTTCCGCGGCGCGGAAGCCTTCAAGGGGCAGGACGTCCTCGTCGTCGGCTCCAGCTACTCGGCCGAGGACATCGGCAGCCAGGCGTTCAAGATGGGCGCACGCTCGGTGACGGCGAGCTATCGTTCCGCGCCGATGGGCTACGACTGGCCTGAGGGCTTCGAGGAACGCCCCGTCATCAGGCGCATCGAGGGCAACACGGTCCACTTCGCAGACGACTCCTCGAAGCACATCGACGCCATCATCCTGTGCACCGGCTACCTGCACAAGTACCCGTTCCTGCCCGACGAGCTCGCGCTGGCCTCCCCGAACAACGTGTACCCGGACGGCCTTTACCGCGGTGTCGTGTGGCAGGACAACCCGCGTCTGGCCTACCTCGGCGCGCAGGACCAGTGGTTCACCTTCAACATGTTCGACGCGCAGGCCTGGTACGTACGCGACCTCATCCTGGGCCGCGCCGAGCTGCCGTCGGAGGCCGAACGCTCGGCGTCCATCGCCGAGTGGCGGGAACGTTTCGAAAAGCTTTCCTCGGACGCCGAAGAGATCCGCTTCCAGGCCGACTACGTGCGTGATCTGCTGCGGCAGACGGACTACCCCGAGTTCGACCTCGACCAGGTCGTCGAGATCTTCCTCGCGTGGAAGCGCGACAAGAAGGCCGACATCATGGGCTACCGCGACCGTGTCTACCGCTCGGTCATGACGGGAACCCTGGCCGCCGAGCACCACACACCGTGGCTCGAAGAACTCGACGACTCGATCGAGCGCTACCTCGCCGAGGACCCCGCCAAGACCCCGCAGAACGCTGAGCTCAGCGCAGCGGCGTAACTCCGAAGGTCCGTAACGGTGTCACCGAAGCGTACCCGTTGCTTGTGCCGTCGCGAGGGCGGCGAGGTTGCGGGCTGCGTTGGCGTCCCGGTCGAGGACCAGACCGCAGGCGTCGCAGGTGAACACTCGGACGTGCAGCGGCAGCGGGCCGCCGCCCGGCCCGCCACGTCAAGACGGCCTTGACGGCTTGTACGGACACTGGCGGGTCGGGCGGTGGGCTGCTCGGCTTGGCAGCCGGGATGGCCTACCGCAACCGCCCACGGGCCGTGACCCGCCGACGGAGCCCAGGCCATCCTGGAGCCGGAGCGCCCCCGCCGGAGGCGCAGTCACCGCAACCCCACGACCGCCGCCAGCTCGCCGACGCGGCCGGCGTGCGCTCCCCTACGCCGCGCGGGGTTCTGGCCACGCGACCCGGCCGGCTGCCGGCCCACCAGGTCACCCCATCAACGGTCTGTTGTTCTGCGGCGGCCCTCCGGGCTTCCCGCTCTCCCGCGCCAGCCGCCGGGCGTCAGGCGTGACAGGCCGCAGAGCGACAGCGGGGGGCCTGAGCCCTTATTGCTGGTGTAGCGCCAGGCGTGCTTCGAGGTCACGTCCGCGCTGATGGTGCGCCGCGGCGGTCCGCGCCAGGTGCCGCACGACGGCGGCTGCGGCGGCCCGTCCGGCCCGGCTCGCCCCGACGGTGCTCGCCGACGGGCCGTAGCCGACCAACTGCACGCGCGGATCTCGCACGGCCGTGGTGGCACCCTGAACGTTGCCGGGGACCTGCACGAGGGCGATGCCGCCCTGCGGTGACCGCAGTCCGAGCGGAGCCAGGTGGTCGACAGCAGCGCGGAATCCGGTGGCCCACAAAATCACGTCCACCGACTCGAAGGAACCGTCAGCCCAGCGCGCCCCGCCCGGTTCGATGACAGCGAACATGGGACGCCGCACGTAGGCGCCGAGCTCCGCCGCGCGACGCTCCTGGGTCCGCAGTGCCAGGCCGGTCACGCTCACCACACTGGCCGGCGGAAGTCCGCGGCGTACGCGCTCCTCAACCCTTGTCACGGCGGCAAGCCCGGCCTCAAAGTCGAAGTCGTCGTCGCGCCACACCGGTGGACGTCGGGTGACCCACAGGGTGTCGGTGACCGGTGCAAGCTCCCCGAGGAACTGCACAGCCGAGGCGCCGCCACCGACGACGAGCACCCGCTTGTCGCGAAAGTGCTCGGCCCCAGGGAAGGCCACGGTGTGGAGCTGCTCGCCGGTGAACGACGTGATCCCCGGGTAGTACGGCACGAACGGTCGCGTCCAGGTGCCGGTCGCGTTGACAAGGGTGCGCGTGCGCCACCGCCGCTCGCCGGCGTGCACCAGAAGCAGATCACCGTCGGCTTCCACCCGAGTGACGTGGACGGGTCGAACCACCGGCAGCCGGTGCCGCCGTTCGTACTCCCCGAAGTAGGCAGGGATTACCTGGTTGGCCCGCCGGTTCGACCGCGCTGGCGCCGGTGCGGCCGGCAGGTCGGCGACCCCATGGACATCCTCCATGGTGAGCGAGTCCCAGCGGTGCTGCCAGGCGCCCCCGGGCGCCGGGTTGGCATCGAGAACCACATGATCGATGCCCCTTTCCTGCAGGAAGAAGGACGCGGCGAGGCCAGCCTGCCCGCCGCCGATGACCAGGCTGTCCAAGGTCTCGGTCGGCAGTGCGGGGTGGCCTCGACCGTCGTCTCGACGGTCGAGGCCACCAACGACACGCCCTCGCAGGAGCGTCATCCTTGCCGTCGCGCCGCTTCGCGGCCCGTCAGGTAGCCGAACACCAGCCCCAGCGAGATCGTCCCTCCGGCGCCTCCGTAGAACCCCTTCGTGGGAGCGCCACCCGCGTTGCCGGCGGCGTAGAGGCCGGGGATGACCCCGCCCTCGGTGTTCAGCGCGCGTCCCGATGCGTCGGTCCTGGGGCCACCCACCGTGCCGAGTGCACTGGCCTCCACCTTGAGTGCGTAGTAGGGCGCGGTGTCGACCGGGCCGAGCACGCTCGACCTCGGGCTCTTCAACATCGGGCGGATGATCTTCGCCAGGGGCCCGACCACGATGGAACGCAGGCGCTCGGGGTCGTCCTTCTTCGCCACCCGCCCCGCCAGCTTGCTCACGACCGGACCGAGCAGGGCGGCGATACGCATCCGCGCCTTCGCCGTCCCGGCGGGAAACAGCGCATCGGGCGAGTACCTGCCCAGCCTGGGGTAGAAGGCGCCGAAGTAGCGGTCGAACAGGGTCTCACCGCGGTTGAACTGCGGGTCACGACCTCGTCGCGCTTCCGGGTTGAACTGGTCGACGGTGCGAAGCAGTCCCACCTCATCGACCCCGATCTTGGCGGCCAGCTCCGACAAGGTGTCGGCGCTGTGGAGGTAGTCGGGGACGGGTCCGCCCGGAGTCACGCCGAAGATCCCGAACTTCGTCCAGTAGTTCTGGTCGAAGATCAGCCACACCGTGGCGTTCGGCATGGTGCCCGTCTCCGGGTCGACCTCGCGCATGATCTTCCCGAACTGGTCGTAGGCAAGCGCCTCGTTCGCGAAGCGCTCCCCCTTGCTGTTCACCATGATGCTGTGCGGCAGCGCTCGTTCGCCGAGGAAGACGCGACTGAGCGGACGGCCCTCCAGCTCTTCACCGGGCAGTTGTACGCCCGGCATCCACCAGGCGTCCTGCATACCGGTCAGGTCAGCGCCCACGTCCTTGGCCAGCTGAACCGCGATGCCGTCGTGGCCCTTGGGAGAGACCTGCACGCCGAATGGCGCGTCGAGATAGTTCGTCGTCAGGTCGCTCGAGCTCTCGAACCCGCCGCTGGCCAGCAGGACACCCCTGGTGGCGCGCACGGTGTGCTCCACGCCGTCATCAGCTCGTACGACGATCCCCCGCACTGCCGACTCCTCGATGATGAGTCGGGTTGCGGGCGTCTCGACCCGCACGTCGACACCGTTGCGCAGGCCGGCCTCGAGCAGGGCCCCCACCAACGCCGGTCCGGCGAGCCAGACGTCATCGATGCCGATTCCACCCAGCAACCAGAACGGGAGCGGGTTCTTGGCCATACCCGTCGTCAGGGCCGGCCGCACGTACTTCGCGGCGTCCCCCAGTCCCTTGGGGGAGTAGGGGCCGGGGAAGAGCGCCCGACCGACGGACGCGCCGTCGATGTCGGAGCGGTAGTCGGGCCAGATCGTCGGGATCCAACCGAAGGACGTGTGCTCTTCGATGTATCGGGCGACTTGGGGTCCGGTTTCGAGGAACTTCTCCACCAAGTCGTGGTCGAGGATCTTGTCGCGACCTTCGCCGTAGATGTAGCGTCGCGCCTGTTCCAGGTCGTCCTTCACCTTCAGGTCCTCGGTCGAGAAGCCGTGGTTGGGAATCCACGCGGCACCCGCAGAGATCCCCGTAGCGCCCCCCACGATCTCCCGGGACTCGACGACTAGGACTCGTGCACCCTCCTTGGCCGCGGTCAGTGCCGCCATCAGGCCCGCACCGCCGGACCCGACGATGGCTACATCCACCTCTTCGGGGATGCCCTCTTGGGACACGGTACCGATGGAGCCACTGCGCCGACTCGCGCTGCTATCCATGATGTTCTCCGTTTCCGTAATCCCCCGCCCGCAGTGAGAAAAAGATGAGGCGGTGACATCTAGTTCAACGTTCAACTAGAACGACCTGTTCCTTCATGCCGGCGTGATCCCGGCCACCATCGTGCGGGAGACCGCCACGACCCCTGCCCCAGCCCGGAACGCCCGCGCCGACGGGGCCCTGCCCTTCGTCCTCCCCAGCGCGGCCAACCATCCGCACGCACCGCGGATGACGCCCAACCCGGACGGTTCGTTCATCACATTCGGGGTCGTTTCCGTCCTGACCCGGGCCGGCATCCAAAACTCCCTGGCTCGATGTCGCGAAATCCTGGTGCTGGTCCCGGATCGATCGGCCTGACGGCCTCGACGCCTACTGGGTCAAGTTCGCCCTCGACTTCCTCGACCACGAATCGGACGAGGAACGCGCCCGCGCAGCCATCGAGTCGCACCGGACCAAGATCGGGGCCGACGGCACATTACCCGTCCCCGGTGGCACGGAGAACGAACGCCTCACCGCCCTCGTTCTCTCGCCACGCCCGGGCCTGCGCAGCCGGACTCTGTTCACCGAGGAGCACATCCAGGCAGAGCTGGACCGGCTCGAGGAAGACCAGCTCGAGGACGGCGGCTGGATGTTCGACTGGCTCGACTGGCCCCGGGGCAACCCGTGGAGTGGCGCGGCGCCGTGACACTGCGCGCCCTCGCCACCCTCGCTGCACATGGGTGCGCCGGATAATGACGTGTGCGCTCATCGGCACATCCGGGCACCGGGGATCAGCGTCGATGGCATATTCGGCGACGAGCGCCTCGCGGCAGATCCGCACATGTGATCAAGGCATGTTGTCCGTCGTCGGCAGCAGGCCGAACGCGATGCGGTAGGGCTGTACTCGCTTTGGCCTGGTGATCGGGGGACGACCTGGATCTCATGGCCCAGCTCTCCGGCTCATCGGGTGCGGCTGAGGGCCGCGGTGAGGTGGTCGAGATAACGTGAGACGGGGCCGACGGTGAGCATGCCGCTGCCGGCCCCGGCCAGCTCGTTCGCGGCCGGCGTGAGTTCGGTCCGGGCGCGCTTCATCGCCGTCCGGTTGTCCAGGGCGATTGCAGCCTGGGCGGTGGGGCACCACAGGGCCTCGAACAGCAGGTCGCGCGGCGGATCCGGGGCCTGACGCAGCGCCGCAGCGGCATCGGCCGGGCGGTCCTGGGTCAGCAGGACGAGCGGGCGCACCCAGGGCGTGTAAGGGCCCCAGTCGCTGTCATTGTCGAAGCGGATCGGGTCGCCGTGCCACACGCGCTGACACAGCAGGGCCAGCGGTAGGAGGCCCCGCTCGACGCCGGGCATGCTGGCGTTGGCGAGCTGTGCCGCGGCGTCGCGGTAGGCGGCTTCCGCGGCCTGTGGCGACGGCCCGGTCGCGGCCAGTCGCAGTGCGCGGTACCACTGGGTGAACACGCCGACCAGCAGGCGGTCGTGCCGCTCGGCGAGCCGGTCCGCTGCGGCGGCGTGCTGGTCGCCGGTGGTGAAGTCCGCGAGCGCGCTGCGGGCCTGTAGTCGGACGAGATGTGTCACATCCCACGTGGACGAGGTCAAGAACTGCTGTAGCTGCTGGTGATCGACCCCGAGTCGTTCGGCCAACGGCTGCATCGACTTACGCCGGCCGTCCAGCATCAGCCCACGCAGATACCGAAGCCCAGTCGCACGCTGATCCGACCGCGGCAACCCCGCGAACACCCCAGCCGCGAACTCCTCCAGCCGCACCCGCACCCGGGCGAGCCCTCCCTCGTCCATGCCCGGCAGCCAAACACAGCCGAAACCGCCCTACAAGCGACACACCGTAACAACCTAACAAAGCACTACTAGCCGTCCGGACCGGATTCGCCAGCCCGCCGTCGGCCCCACCGGTTTGTCGAGCCGCAGCCCGAGGGCCTCTTCGACCTGGCCCCGGTCGCAGCGGCGCCGGCAGCTGCGCCGCAGCCCACGCCGGTCGCCCCTGACCTGGTGGCGGCGCTGCTCGACGGCGGCGACCGGGCGGCCCCCGACACCCTGGCCGCCCGGGCCGGCGTCCCGGCGTACCGCATCCACGGCACGATGACGGCCCTGCGTCGGCTGCTCCAGGTCGAGGGCTATCCCGTCATCACCATGGATCCGGACGGGCGTACCATCCACCTCAACCGGGCGTTGCTGATCGAGCAGTTCGAGCTGGAGCCGCGGTGACCGTCGACATCTCCGCCCGCCGCCGACGAGACATCGTTGACGCGCTGCGACGCGGTGTCGTCCCGAGCAACGGCCTCGACGCGCTCGCGGTCGGGCTGGACCGGTTCACCGCCGCCCTCGACGACGACCTCGACCGGGTCGCCAGTGAGGGCAGGGTGTTCAAGGGCTTCCGGGTCGACTCGGTTTCACGTGCCGTACACCTGGAATGTGTACAGCGAGTAGCCCCACTGGGTGCCGCGGGCCGTGCCGTAGATGCGCACGTACCGCGCCGAGGCGTTCAGGCCGGTGTTGTCGTCCTCACCGCCGTTGCCGTTGGTGACGGTTCGAATCGTGGTCCAGGTGTTCCCGTCGGCCGAGGTCTGGATCTGGTAATCCTTGCCGTAGGCGGCCTCCCACACCAGCCGGACCCGGTTGACGGTGTGCGTGGCGCCGAGGTCGACCCGGATCCACTGCGGGTCGGAGAACGCGCTCGACCACCGCGTGGTGGTGGAGGCGTCCACGGCGTTCGAGGCGGGGAACGAGGCGTTCTCCACGCTGGACGCCGTCGCCGGGTGGTTCAGTGCCAGGTCCGTCTGCGGCGGGGGCGTGGTGTCGACCGCGCAGTTGCCGGTGCCCTGCGCGGCATAGCGGACGCCGCCGAGCAGGTGCGTGCGGTAGTTCGCCTCGCCGTAGCTGCCGATGGTGTGGCCCATGCCGGTGTAGAACGACCGGCCGCCGTCATATGCCCGGCACCACGAGATGGGATGGTCGCTGCCCATCGCGCCGCCGCTGTAGGTGGACTCGTCGAGGGTGGCGAGGACGTGCACCTGCGAGCGGGGGTTGGTGCGGTAGTTGTACCACTCGTCGGTGCGGCTCCACGCGACCGGCAGGCCGGCCGTCGACGGGTGGGTGGTGTCGGTGATGCGGACCGTGGCGGCCTGGATCGCCGGGTGGCTGGCGAAGTACGCCCCGACGAGGCCGCCGTACCAGGGCCAGTCGTACTCCGTGTCGGACGCCGCGTGCACGCCGACGTAGCCGCCGCCGGCGCGGATGTAGTTCTCGAAGGCGGTCTGCTGCGCCGCGTTGAGCACGTCGCCGGTGGTGGACAGCCAGATGACCGCCTTGAACCGGGCCAGGTTCGCCGTGTTGAACTGGGCCGCGTCCTCCGTGGCCTCGACGGCGAAGTTGTTCGCGGCGCCCAGGTCGCGGATCGTCTGGATGCCGGTAGGAATGGAGTCGTGGCGGAATCCGGCGGTCTTGCTGAACACGAGCACGGTGAAGTCCGGCGCCGCGTGGGCCGGCACGGCGGTGAGGCCGAGCGCGGCGGTGACCACGGCGACGCAGAAGAAAGCCAGTCTGCGCAACATGATCGGTATCTCCCCTAACCGTAGACTTCGAAGCTGAACAGCGAGTAGCCGTAGCCGGTGCCGCGGGCCGTGCCGTAGATGCGCACGTACCGCCCCGAGGCGTTCAAGCCCGTGTGGTCGTCCTCACCGCCGTTGCCGCCGGTGACCGAGCGGACCGTCGTCCAGGTGGTGCCGTTGGCGGACGTCTGGATCTGGTACGCGGAGCCGTACGCCGCCTCCCACAGCAGGCGGACCCGGTTGACGGTGTAGGTGGCGCCCAGATCCACCTGGATCCACTGCGGGTCGGAGAACGCGCTCGACCACCGCGTCGTCGGTGACGCGTCCACCGCGTTGGCGGCCGGGAAGCTGGCGTTCTCCACGCTGGACGCGGTGGCCGGCTTGTTCAGGGCCAGGTTCGTCGCCGGCGCGCCGCTGGTGGCGAACGTGAAGCTGTCCAGGTCGAACAGCGCGCCCGTGCCGGTGCCGGCGAAGGTGACGTACAGCGAGGTGGTGCCGGCCGGCGCGCCGCTGATGGCGCCGCTCACGGTGGCGAACGTCTCCCACGACCCGGTCGGTGTGACGGCCGCCGAGCCGATGATCGTGCCGGTCGGCGAGCCGGTGCGGAACTGCAGCGTGCCGCCTGCCCCGGCCGAGGAGACCCGGGCGGTGAAGGAGGTGGCGTTGTTGAGCTTGTACGGGTCGAACTGGATCCAGTCGCCGTTGTTGATGTCGCCGACGGTCATGCCGCCCTCGGCCGTGGTCTTGGCGAACTTGTTGACGCCCGACGAGGTCTTGTAGTGCTCGGCCTGCCGGTGCTTCGGCGCCAGGATGTTCTGCGCGTGGGTGGTGAGGCCGCCCTTGTCGGTGTAGGACGCGTCGAAGATCGGGAAGATGTTCGCCGCGTCGTCGTGCTCGCCGTCCACCGGGATCGTGATCGTGCCGGAGCAGCCGGTCTGCGAGGTGATCTGGTGGGCGTGCTGGTCGTGTCCGATCAGGTAGGCCATGGTCACCTTGGCGCAGTCGATCGTGCCGTCCTCCGGGTCGGTGACTGTGACGCTCCACGAGACGCTGTCACCGAAGGCGGCCAGCTGCCCGGACGCGGGGCTGTTGACGGTGACCGTGGGGGCGGTGTTGCCGACACTGATCGGCACGCTGGCCGTGCCGGTGGCGCCCTGCGGGTCACGCACCGTGAGGGTGGCCGTGTAGTTGCCGTTGACGGTGTACGTGTGCGACGGGTTGGCGGCGGTGGAAGTGCCGCCGTCGCCGAACGCCCACGAGTAGGTCAGTGCCCCGCCCTCCGGGTCCGACGACCCGGCCGAGGAGAACGTCACGGCCAGCGGCGCCGCGCCCGAGGTGCGGTTGGCGCTCGCCACGGCGGTCGGTGCGCGGTTGCCGCCGGTGCCGACGTAGTCGTAGCGGTACAGCGCCGAGTTCGCGTCGCCGTTGAAGTAGCCGGTGCCGTAGTCCAGGACGTACAGCGACCCGTCCGGGCCGAAGGCCATGTCCATGACCTGCTTGCCGTTCCACGGGAAGTTGTCGATGGTGCCCGGCGAGCCGTCCGCGTTGACCACGATCGGCTTGATCCAGCCGCGGCCGAACTCGCCGGCGAAGAACTGCCCGTCCAGGCTGGCGGGGAACTTCGTAGTCGACGGGTTCGCGGCGTCGTACCGGTAGACCGGGCCGGCCATCGGCGACTCGGAGCCGCCACCGAAGGCCGGCGGGGAGCCCGCGTCGCCGGCGTAGCGGATCCAGGCGGGCTTGGCCGCCGGCAGCGTGGTCAGGCCCGTGTTACGGAAGGAGTTGTTCGTCGCGCCGCCGGCGCAGTTGAACTTCGGGCCGGTGGAGTTGGTCGCGAAGTTCCACTTGTTGTACGTCTCGGTGGTGGTGTTGGTGCCGGTGCAGTACGGCCAGCCGTAGAAGCCCGGCCCGGTGATCCGGTCGAACTCCACCTGGCCGGATGGACCCCGGTTGGGGTCGGTGGTGCCGGCGTCCGGCCCGTAGTCGCCGAGGTAGACGATGCCGGTGGCCTTGTCGACGCTCATCCGGAACGGGTTACGGAAGCCCATGGCGTAGATCTCGGGCCGGGTGTTGGGGGTGCCCGGCGCGAACATGTTGCCGGCCGGGATTGAGTACGTCCCGATGGCGTTGACCTTGATCCGCAGGACCTTGCCGCGCAGGTCGTTGGTGTTGCCGGCGGAGCGCTGCGCGTCGTAGGCCGGGTTGCGGTTGGTGCGCTCGTCGATCGGTGTGTAGCCCGACGACTCGAACGGGTTCGTGTCGTCGCCAGTGGACAGGTACAGGTTTCCGGCCGCGTCGAAGTCGATGTCGCCGCCGACGTGGCAGCACATGCCGCGGCTGGTCGGCACCTCCAGGACCGTGACCTGGCTGGCCGTGTTGACCGTGAAGTCGGCGTTGAGCGTGAACCGGGACAGGCGGTTGACCCCGGTCCAGGTCGCCCAGTCGGTGGCGGTACCGCTGGCGGGCGCGTCGCCGGCGGGGGTGCTCAGCGGCGGCGCGTAGTACAGATAGATGTAGCGGTTGCTGGCGAAGTTGGGGTCCGCGGCGACGCCCTGCAGCCCCTCCTCGTCGTGGGTGTAGACGGGGATGTTCGCGATCACCGACGTGTTGCCGGCGGCGTCGGTGCGGCGCAGGGTCCCGTTGCGCGCGGTGTGCAGGACCGAGCGGTCCGGCAGCACCGCGAGCGCCATGGGCTCGCCGGTCTCGGCGACGCCTTTGGCCAGCGTGACCTGCTGGAATTCCGCAGGGTTGATCGCCGCTGCGGCCGGGGTCGCCGCGGCGACCATGACAAGCCCCGGGGTGAGCAGGAGTAGGGCGGCCGTCATTGGCCGCCATCGACGGGTGGGGTGATATCGCTTCATTGGTGCCCCTTCCTGACCGAACCCGTCAGGCAAGGCGCGCGCCGCCGCGCGGCAGCCGAGGCTGCCGCAATGCCGGCCCGCGTCGTCGAGCGCACCTCCACGTCCGCACGAATGGAACATTGGGAGAGCGCTCTCAGCCGTGCGCACATCCTACGGAAGTTGAATCGATACGTCTAGATGTTTCGATCAAGACGGCAAAACTTTCTGCGACGCCAGTCAAAAGGTGGGCGTACGCGGCCGGCCCCTCCCTCTGCGCTTGCACACGGAGAGTGCCTGTCGGCGCGGCGGTGCTCTCGCCCTGCGGCTTGTCGACCTGGACCGCCCCAGCGGGCTCGTGCGCTTGGCCGAGAAAGGAACGGTTCGGTGGCAGCCGGTCAGCCGCGACCTCGCCGAGCACCTACGAACATGCCCGCGTCCGCGGCGCCGTTCTCGACTGTGAACAGGATGTTCGCCAGTTTCGACAGCGGGTAGCTCGGCTCTCCGCGGGCCAGTTCGTCCCACGGGATCCGCTTGGCCGACCTGTGCACATCAGACGACACCGTGATCACGCGGGCCGGCGCGCTACTCACCAGCCGTTCCCGCAGCAGGCTGGTCAGCAGGAACGGCGCCAGATGGTTGACGGCGAACATGGTCTCGTAGCCGTCGACCGTGAACTGCCGCTTGAGCATGATCACACCGGCGTTGTTGTCGAGCACGTCGAGCCGGTGGTACTTCTCCAGCACCTCGGCGGCCAGCCGGCGCACTTCTGCCAGGCTCGACATGTCGGCCGTCAGGAGGTCCACCTCGGCGCCGGGCGCCCGCTGCCGAATCTCCTTGACGGCCGCTCGCCCTCGCTCGGCGTCGCGCCCGACGACGACCACGGTCGCCCCAACTCGGCCAGCCGCGCCGCCGTCTCCCGACCAATCCCGCTGGTCCCGCCGGTCACCAGGCACACCTTGCCGGACATTGTGGTATGCCGCCGTCAGCCACCGCAACGTCCAGATCGCTGCCGTTACGCCGACCCACGCACCACCATGCGCTACGACCGAACCGGTAACAACCTGGACCGCCGTACCAATCGCCAACCGGGTCGAACGCTCACGCAGCTCATCGGAGTACTTCCTCGGTGAAGGCATCGCTGGTGTTCCTCCCAGGTTTCGATGTACCCATCAGACCCGGTGCGGGACAACGGCGCTGGCATCCGGTTCGTCCGCACCGGCGAGCAGACGGAGCAGGGTGGATTTGCCGGTGCCGTTCTCGCCGATCAGGCCGATCCGGCGGCCCGGGGCCGCGGTGAGGGAAAACCCGTCCAGCACGCGACGGCTGCCGAGAGTATGGATGAGGTCGTGAGCGAGCAGTGTGTCGGGCATGGAGGGTCACACCTGCGGGCCGCTGCGGGCCACCGGCCTGCACGGCCGGTGGCCCGTAGCGGGGTGGAGCCGGTGGTCAGGCGAGGTCGGGTGCGGGGATTTCGCGTAGTTGGCCGCCGTCGAGGCGGAGCCACCGCTGCACACCGATGTCGGTGAGGAACCGTTCGTCGTGGCTGACGACGACAAACGCGCCCCGGTAAGCGGTGAGGGCGTTGCCTAGTTGGCCCACGCTGACCAGGTCGAGGTTGTTGGTGGGTTCGTCGAGCAGCAGCAGGTGCGGCGCTGGCTGGGCGTACAGGACGCAGGCGAGGGTGGCGCGCAGCCGTTCGCCGCCGGAGAGTACGCCGACGGGGAGGTGGGCGCGGGCACCGCGGAACAGGAACCGGGCGAGCAGGTTCATCCGTTCGGCCGGCGGCCGGTCGGGGGCGTACGCGGCGAAGTTTTCCGCGACCGTCCGGTCGAGGTCCAGCAGGTCCAGCCGTTGCGACAGGTACGCGACGCGGCCGTCGGCGCGGTGCATTCGCCCGGCGTCCGGGGTGAGGTCACCGTGCAACAGGCGCAGCAGGGTGGACTTGCCGGCACCGTTGGGGCCGGTCAGCGCGATCCGCTCCGGTCCCCGGATGGTCAGGTCGGTGCCGTCGCCGGCGAAGACCGCACGGTCGCCGTGGTAGACCTGCATGCTTTCGCCGGCGACCACGGTGCGGCCGGCGGGAACGGTGGTGTCGGGCAGGTCCAGGGTCAGGGCTTGGTCGTCGCGCAGCGTCCGGCTAGCCTCGTCGAGCCGGGTCTGGGCCTCACTGACCCGGTTGGCGTGCGCCTGCTGCGCCCGGCCGGCCGACTCCTGGGCGCTGCGTTTGAGCCCACCGGCGACGATGCGAGCCAGGCCGGCGTTGCCGAGGTTGCGGGCGGCGTTGCTGGCGCGGCGTTCGGCCCGCTCTCGGGCCTGTTGCATCTCCCGCTTCTCCCGCTTCACCTCCTGCTCGGCGCTGCGCACGGTCCGCTCCGCCGCCTCGCGTGCCGTGCGCGCCGCCTCCTCGTACGCGGTGAAGTTCCCGCCGAACAGGCGCACCTCACCGCGGTCGAGTTCGGCGATGCGGTCCATCCGGTCCAACAGGACCCGGTCATGGCTGACCACCAGCAGACACCCGGACCAGCCCTCCAGCACCGCGTACAGCCGGTGGCGCGCGTCGATGTCGAGATTGTTGGTCGGCTCGTCCAGCAGCAGCACGTCCGGACGCCTGAGCAGCTGCGCCGCCAGGCCGAGGGACACCACCTGCCCGCCGCTGAGAGTGTGCAGGCGCCGGTCCAACGTCACGTCACCGAGGCCCAGCCGGTCAAGTTCGGCGCAGCTGCGCTCCTCCACGTCCCAGTCGTCCCCGACAGCCGTGAAGTGTTCCTCCGCCGCGTCGCCGGCCTCGATGGCACGCAGTGCCGCGAGGGCCGCATCGATCCCGAGCACCTGCGCGACGGTCAGGTCACCGGCCAAGGGCAGGTCCTGCGGCAGGTAGCCGAGGACACCCTCGACCGTCACGCCGCCACCGGTCGGGGTGAGCCCGCCCGCGATCAAACGCAGCAGGGTCGTCTTGCCAGCGCCGTTCGGCGCGACCAGGCCCGTACGGCCGGGTGGCACGGCAAAGGACAGATCCCGGAAAACTGGAGTGTCGTCCGGCCAGGAAAAGGACAGGTTTGTGCAAATAATGCAGACGTCAGACATCGGGAGAACCCTCGAAGAGAGAGCCGGGAACGCGACAGACGCCCCGGTCGGGCAGACAGGTCTACGACGAGACAGGCCGCCCCGGCGCAGGCCGTAGGCGGCTGGGGCCGCTCACCCCGAGATGTCGTCGTCCCCCGTCACCATGATCCGCTCCCTCGCACCCTTATCGCGGTCTCCGCCGCGCAGCACCAGCCTAACAACTCTCTGAATGCCACCGGCACGGCAACCGCCTCGCGTCCAGCGGTGACCGATGGGCTGACTTCTCCGCGACCGGCGATCGGCCGGAACACGCACCGCCCCCGTCCTGCCACCAGCCGCGTCGACCCCTGCGTTCTCTGGCGTAACGCCAACGCCTCACCTTGACGTCCAGGGCCACGGCTGGCACGACATTGATCTGCCGACTATCGGTTCACGATAACGGCATTCAGCTGCCACCGTGATTAGTAGCCAGGGATCAGCGCGGGCTTCGACATGAACTCCCGCGACGGCCGGCGGGAGGTCATGCGCTGCTCGTCTGGCTGTCGGCAGGGGGAGTCGATGGTGGCGGGGGAGTGGTGCGACGACTCCTTTACTCGGCCGGTTTATCAGAATTGCGGCGTGGAAACCCGGCCGTTTACGGCCGGGAGGAAACGCCGCCACCTCCCCTCAAGGTGTGTCTTACGTGGACGATTGTTAGAATGTGGGGTGTGGGTGAGGTGGTGAAGCGGGCGTACAAGTACCGCTTTTACCCGTCGCCCGAGCAGGCTGAGCTGCTGGGCCGCACGTTCGGGTGTGTGCGGAA
>NZ_JBEYIX010000083.1:0-15008 GCF_040636055.1 Micromonospora sp. NPDC006766
GCACCCGGCAGCTCGTCGCCGAGGACGCCCGGCTGCTCGCCTTCCAGGGCGCACCCACCAACGCCCGCTGGCTGTCCACCGGCGGGGTCGGCGGCCACCTGCGGCAACATTCCGTCGACTCCCGCGGCCTCCAGGTCCTGCAGGCTGGACGCGCTCTCGCGGCATGAATCGCCGGTGGGGAAGACGAAGACCTTCTCCAGGTCGGGCAGCTGGCGGCCGCCCCCGTGCTCCCAGCCTGGCTCGAGCTGGTCCAGGAAGGCCAGGTAGTCCAGCCCACGGAAGGTGTCCATCGTGATGAGCACCTTGGTGTTGGACTGCTTGAGCACGTAGCCGAGCTCGTCCCTGCGGTTGAGGAAGTTGATCGGCACAGCCACCGCCCGAGCCCGAGCAATGGCGTACTTCACCGCGACGAACTCCGGGTAGTTGCCCATCACCAGCCCGACGTGGTCGCCGGGCCGTACGCCCGATGCCACGAGGCCGCGCGCCAGCCGGATCGACCAGTCGCGGATATCCGCATACGTGTACGTGCGGTCGTCGGTGATGACGTACGGGCGCTCGGGGAACTCCTCCGCGACGACGTCGAGGACCTCGTCGATGGTTCGCGGCGTCCACGGCGCAAAGCGCTTCTCCAGCTCCGCTCGACGCTCGTGCACCGACATCCTCATCTGACTGCTCCTCTCCGGGTCCGCAACTGGTCAGGCCGCGGACGCATGGTCACTCCGACTCGGGCAGGGTGTCGTACCTGGTGATGGCAACGAGCTTCCCGCCCTTGATCTGGTACATCGCGGCCTTGGTGGCACCGGCGTGGGTCTGGTCGGTCCAGGTGACCGACGGGGTGAGCCCGTAGGCCTGGTCCTCGCCCTTGATCGCCTCGATGAAGCCCTCGCGGGTCAGCGCCGCGCCGCCCTCGGTGGCCTTCTCGACCCCCGCGACGATGGCCGCCGCGAAGCTGGACGCGGACTGCGCAGCCTGTGCCGTGATCGCGTCGGGGCACGCCTTCTGCATGATGTCGAGGTACGTCGACACACCCTCGTTGCTGGTTTCCGAGAGAGGGGTAGCGAACTGGGACACGTAGGTCCCCTCAGCCAGCGGGCCGGCGAGGTCGAGGTAGCTCGGCGTATATGCCGGGAACCACGACACCCAGGTCGGGTGGTAGCCGATGCTGTCGCTCGCCTTCTGCAGCGCAGCCAGGCCGGTGTCCAGCAGGAAGGAGTAGACGACCTTCGCGCCGGAGGCCTTCAGCTTGTTCGCCTGCGCGGTGTAGTCGGTGCTCGTGGAGGCGATGGCCTCGCTGGCCAGCACCTTGCCGCCGTGTGCCTCGACGTACGCCGGGAAGGCTTTCGCCGCGGGCTCGCCGGCCTCGGAGTTCAGGTAGGCGATGGCGGTCTGGGTCTCGTGAAGCTCGTCGATGATGAAGCGCGCGCCGCCTGCGGCCTCGCGGGCGTAGTTGGGGTTGATGCCGAACATCGCGTCGTACTTCGGCGGTGTGAAGACAGCCCCGTCGGCGGTTGCGAAGATCGGGATGCCGCGCGGCTTGATCGCCGGAAGGGCGGCGTTCATCGTCGCGGTGCCGTCGGTGAGCATGAGGAAGACATCGTCGCTGACGAACTGCCGCGCGATGTTGGCAGCACGGCTGGGGTCGTACTGGTGGTCCCGCGAGATCGTCTCGAACGTGTAGCCGTTGATGCCCCCGGACTTGTTGGCAGCGTCGAGGTACGCCTCGACCGTGCACTTGAGACTCAGCCCGGACGACGCGGCCGCGCCGCTCTGGATGGAGGAGATGCCGATCGTGATGGTCTTGTCGCCGGAGATTCCGCCTTCGGTCGATTCCTTGCCGCCGCAGGCGGCGAGCGAGGCGGCGGCAAGTGTGGCGACAGCGGCGATCGTGAGCTTGGGCTTGATGGCCAAAATATCCTCTTTCACAACGCGTCGAGGTCGACGGAACTCGGTTGGTGGGGGAGTGGAACGGGGTGCGAGGCTCGCTGCGGGGCGAGGTCAGCGCGCTGTGGCTGATTCGACCTCGTGCGACTGGCGATCTGTGCGGCGCTGCGCTACCTCGGATCCGGTGATGAGGTCGAAGCCTTCGTAATCGTTGGCGGCGACTTCGTCGCAGATGCGGCGGTAGCCACGGTGACCTCCGGTGTAGGGCATGAAGACGCGCGGTTTACCCGGCACATCGGCGCCCAGGTACCAGGACGCCGCCTTGAGGTAGAGCGTTCGGCGGGCGCGTTCGTTCACGTGCTCGACCCAGGCGTGCTCGGCCTCGGGTGTCGCCTCGATCTCCGCGACGCCACGCGCTCGGGCGGTGTGGAGAAGCTGCACGATCCAGTCGACGTGCTGCTCGATGCCCAGCAGCACGTTGGCGAGCACCGACGGGCTGCCCGGCCCGGCGATGATGAACAGGTTCGGGAAGCCCGTGGTGCCCAGGCCGAGGTACGTGACCGGGCCGGCCGCCCACTTCTCGCGCAGGGTCTGCCCGGCACGCCCGACGATCGTTGGCTTCAGGAGCGACCCCGTGAGGGCGTCGAATCCGGTGGCGAACACGATGACGTCGAGCTCGTGCTCCCTGCCTCCGGCGACGAGGCCGTCGACGGTGATGCGCTCCAGCGGCTCGGCGCTGATGTCGACCAGAGAGACGTTGTCGCGGTTGAACGCCTCGTAGTAGCCGCTGTCAACCGCCGGGCGCTTCGCGCCGAACGGGTACCCGTACGGCGTCAGCCGCTCCGCGGTCCGGGGGTCCTGGACCTTGAGGCGGATCTTCTCCCGGAGGAAGTCGGCGACCTTCTCGTTGGCCTTCTCGTCGAGGAGAATGTCCGGGTAAGCCAGGGCGAAGCCGAAGCCCGCGGCCTGGTACTGCTGCTCGAGCCGCTGGATCCGCTCCGCCTCCGTGGCTTCGAGCAGCGACTTCTTGCCGGGGTCGAAGCCGAGACCGTTCGCCGACATCCGGGCGGCTTCGCGGCGCGTCGCGTACCGTGCCTTGATGTCGGCGTCCTCGACGTCGTCGATGGGTCGGTTGTTGGCCGGCACGGTGAACGTGGGCGTCCGTTGGAAAACGGTCAGGTGGGCTGCCTCGCGGGCAACAATCGGGATCAGCTGCACGCCGGACGAGCCGGTGCCGATCACTCCCACACGCTTGCCAGTGAAGTCGACTGGGTCGTGCGGCCACTGGCCGGTGTGCAGGACCTGGCCGGCGAAGTCGTCGAAGCCCTCGATCTCGGGAAGTTTGGTGACCGACAGCTGACCGGTAGCCATGATCACGTACGCCGCGTCGTACTGCTCGCCGTGCTCGGTCTGGACGGTCCAACGCGACGAGTCCTCGTCGAACTGCGCCTTGACCACGCGGGTGTTGAGCTTGACGTAGCGGCGCAGGTCGAAGCGGTCGGCCACATGCTCGATGTAGCGGAGGATCTCAGGCTGGGTGGCGTAGCGCTCGGTCCACCGCCATTCCTGCTCCAGCTCTTCCGAGAAGGAGTACGAGTAGTCGTAGCTTTCCACGTCGCAGCGGGCGCCCGGGTAGCGGTTCCAGTGCCACACCCCACCGATGCCGGAAGCGGCCTCGAGGGCCTGGACGGTGAAGCCTGCTTCACGGACGGAGTGAACCGCTCGGAGACCGGCGAGGCCGGCGCCGACGACGATCACGTCCACCTGCGAGCTCTTCATCAAGCACCCTTCCTTCAGTTCCGCGTCACGCTAAGTGGGTGGCGCAGCGCGTGTCAACGCTAGTGTTGATCCTCGGGATGAGGAGTGGTCGTTTGTCATCGCGATGACTTGTCGTGGCTGGGCGAGACGTCAATCGACGTTTGCGCCCAGGTATGCCGTGACAACCCGTTCGTTCCTGGCCACCTCGGCGAACGTGCCGTCGGCGATGACAGCGCCGGAGTCGAGCACGTAGACCTGGCTACACAGCTCACGAACCGTCGGCATGTCGTGCTCGATGAGCAGAACAGCGCAGCCCAGGCGGTCGAGCCCGTCGACGAGCGCCTCGAGGAACGTCTCGGGCTCGCTCAGGCCGGCGACCGGCTCGTCGAGGAGCAGAAACCGCGGTTGCCGCACGAACGCTCGACTCAACTCCACCAGCTTGCGTACGCCGTACGGGAGGGCACCCGCTGGGACCTCGGCGTACTTTTCGAGGCCGAAGGCGGCGAGTGCGGCGCGGGCACGGTCCTCGCGAGCCCGGCTGCGACGCGGTATCCCGACCATCGGGACGTCGAGCGCGGTCGTGACGTTCTCGAGCACGGACATGGAGCCGAACAGCTCGAGGTTCTGGAACGTCCGCCCGATGCCCAGGCGTGCCCGCAACGGTGCCGACAGCTTGGCGACGGACCTGCCGTAGAGTCGCACGTCGCCTTCGTTCGGCTTGAGACCTCCGGCCACGCAGTTGACCAGGGTGGTCTTGCCCGCGCCGTTGGGACCGATGAGCCCGACGCGGGCTCCTGGGGCAACGGAGAGACTGACATTGCGCAGGGCGTGGATGCCGCCGAAGCTGACGGAGACGTCGATGACCTCCAGGGCCGGCTGGTCACTCACTGTGAAACCTCCAGGTAAGAGCCGCGCAGCGTGGGGTCCTCGGCGACGTCGGCGGCGGAGCCGGACAGCACCACCCTGCCTCGTGCGAGCACGTACGCTCTGTCGGCCAGCCTGAGGCTGGCATGGGCGTTCTGCTCTACCAGCAGGATGGAGACCCCGGAGCTTGCGATGTCTCCGAGGATCTTGAAGACCTGCTGCGAGATGAGCGGGGAGAGGCCGAGCGAGGGCTCGTCGAGCATCAGCAGGCGGGGTTTGGCGATGAGGGCGCGCCCGATGGCGAGCATCTGCTGCTCACCGCCACTGAGGGTGCCAGCGGCCTGGCTCAGACGATCGCGCAGGATGGGGAAGTGGCCGAACACCCGCTCCACGGTCTCCTCGTCGACGGTGCCGTCGGGTGTCGCGAATGCCCCGGTGAGGAGGTTCTCGTGGACCGTGAGATCGGGGAAAATCCCACGCGCTTCAGGGATGTGCCCGATGCCGTCGCGGGCGGCGACCGCGGGGGAGTGCCGGGGCCAGTCGGGCAGGCGCTGACCTGCCCACGTCATGCTGCCGCGGTCCAGCGGTATCACTCCTGAGATGGCTCGCAACACCGTCGACTTGCCCGCGCCGTTGGCACCGAGCAGGGCGACGACCTCTCCCTCACCGACGACGAGGTCCACGTCCCGCAGGACCGGCTCGCTCCCGTACCCGGCGCTGACCCCGCTGAGCTCGAGGACCGGCCCGACGTCCGCGCGAGCGTTGACCTTCCCCGCGGCACGCACGGCCGGCTCGGCCGTGACGAGGCCGTCGAGGTGCGAGTTAGCCGAGCTGGGCCCGTCATCGGTGTCGTCTGCGGCCGGGGGGGACGTGGGACGGGCGAACAGTCCGGCAAGGCCGCGCGGCGCGAGGAACAGGACCAGCAGCAGCGCGACTCCGAACATCAGGTTCTGTGGAATGCCGAACCCGTCGGTCGCGTCGGGGACCACTGTGATGAACAGGGCTCCGAGGAAGCTGCCGAGAATCGAGCCCGGACCGCCGAGCACGACTGCGAGGAGCGCGTAGATCGAGACGAAGACGCCGTAGCTCTCCAGGCCGACGAAGCCGATGAGCATGCCGCCGAGCGCCCCGCCGAGCGCGGCGAGGGCCGAGCCGAGCGCGAACGCCCCGAGCTTCACCTGCGCGGGCCGGAGGCCGAGGGAACGGGCGCCGTCCTCGCTGTCGCGCACGGCTCGCCAGGCGCGCCCGACCGACGACCGTGCCAGCCACGCCACAAGCGCACCGACGGCGACGGCGACGGCGAGCAGGAACCAGTACATGTCCGACGGCTCGAAGAGGAACGCCGGCGGAGTGAGGGGCAGGCCGCTGGCGCCGTTGGTGAGGTCCTTGAAGTACAGGATCAGCTCGGGCAGCGCGAAGGCGAAGATCAGCGTGAGCAGGGTGAGGTAGATGCCGGACAGCCGTGTTGCCGGCAGGCCCAGGAGGGCGCCGCCTATCCCGCCGACGACGACCGCGAGGGCTACGCCGACCAGCGGAGGCAGCCCGCGCTCGACCGAGATCGCTGCGGTGTACGCGCCGATGGCGAGGAAGGCGCTGTGTCCCAACGACACCTGACCGGTGAACCCGACGAGCACGTTGAGGCCCAGCACTCCCACGAACGTCGCCAGCGCCGTGGCGAGAAGGAAGAGGCTGCGGTCGGCGGCCAGGAATGGCATCACGGCCAACAGACCGAGTAGCACGACCCAGCCGACGATCTTGGCCCGCCGGGAGACGGTGAGGGACGGAAGGGCCAGTGTCGGGCGTTGACGCGTCGAGCTGCCGGCAGTCCGGCGGCGAGGCGCGATCCTCGGCTCCGGGACCTCCCTCTCCTGGCGACCGAAGAGCCCGTTGGGCCTCAGCACGAGGACCAGGGCGATGCCGAGGAAGGTGTAGGTCGAGATCAGCCCTGCGTCGAGGTAGCTGAGCAGCAGGTTGGTCACCACGCCGAAGGCCAGCGCGCCGAGGACGACTCCGATGATGCTGGTGAAGCCGCCGAGCACCACTGCTGCGAAGGCGGTCAACAAGAAGATGGTGAAGCTACTGGGCGACAGGTAGGTCAGCGGCGTGACCAGCAGCGCCGCGAGGCCCCCGTACACGCCGCCGAGCGCCCACGCGTACCTCCTGACCCGTGACACGTCCATCCCGAGTAGCGCAGAAGTCAGCGGACCGGAGCTGACCGCGCGCATGCTGATACCCAGCCGGGTCCTCATCACGACGAAGAACAGCACAGCCGTGGCGGCGACACCGACAATGGCCACGAAGGCCTGGTTCGCGCTGAGGGAGAAGCTCCCCGCGCTCAGGCCCGCGCCACTGAAAGCAGGGGCGAGACTCTTCGGCGCGAAGCCGTAGCGTAGGCCGATCAGTCCTTCGACGATCAGGAGCGCTCCAAGCGTCCCGAGCGCGATGGTGAGGTGGGGCCGCTGCCGCAGCGGTCTGGCCACGCCCACCTCCAGCAGCGCTCCCGTCAGGCCGCCAACGACGATCCCGGCGACGATGACGAGCGGGTAGGGCAGGCCCACGGCCAGCAGGTCGCTGGCCGCATAGGCCGTGACCGCGCCGATGCCGCCCATGGCGAAGTTGAGCACCTTGGAGGTCCGGTACACGACGACGAGGCCGAGGCCGGCGATGGCGTACAGGACGCCCATGACCAAGCCACTGATGACGACGGCAGTCACAGATGTGCTCCGTTGGTGAAGGGTTTGGGACGCGTGACACCGGTCACGTGTGGGACCAGCCTAAACAGGTTCGAGCGCGCAGGTCAACATGTGCGTTGACGGGCCTCTGCGGCGGATCGCATCGCCTTGACTCCGGCGATCGTCAACAGCTACGTTGACAGCCGTCAGGACGCCATGCGCACCTCGTTTCCGGCGCCCCTGGCCGCCCTTGACGGAGCACCTCTCCTGGACCGGCATCGCGGGCGGAAGCCTCGCAGTTGTCCCGCATCCGTACAGGAGAACCTTCGACCGGCCGGCGACAAGCCCGAGGAAAGGCTTTCGACAGCATGCAGAGGACAGGCAGCGGCGCACCTCCGGCGCAGGGACTGCTCACCCGCGACACCCCAGTGGGGCACGAACTCACCGGCGTGAAGAAGAAGGCGGCGATCCAACTCATGGGGTCGCGCCTGTGGGGCCGATTCAACCCCAACCACTGGGACCCCGTGTACGCCGCGGAGACCGGCCTCCCCGCTCCCATCCAGACCGGCGAGATGTCGACCGCCTACCTGGCAGAGATGTGCGTGAACCACTTCGGTCGGAACTTCTTCCGCAACGCGCGGATGGAATGCAAATACGTCGCATCGACGTACGCCAACGAGGTCATCACCACCTACGGCATCGTGCGCGAAAAGACGCCGAAGGGTGACGGCTACCGCTTCAAGGTCGAGATCTGGGCCGAGAACGAGGACGGCCAGAAGAAGACCGTGGGCTGGGTCGAGGCAGATGTCGATGTCTGACTCGCCGACCAGGTCCGCCAGCGCAAGCCCGAGAGAGAGCACCTCGATGGCCGCCACCGTGCCGACGACGGACGCGCTGCGTCCGATGACCGAGATTCAGGTCCAGCAGACGCGGGACTTCGTCAACAGCCTCAATGAGAAGTCACAGGCGTACTGGGACATGGTTCAGATCGGGGACGAGCTGTCGCGCGACCTCACGATCACCCCTGAGCTCGTGATCATGTACGCCGACGCCGTCGAGGACTACAACCCGTGGTACGAGGCGTGGCTCATGAACTCGTGGCACATCGAGGGAGAGTCGCCCTTCGGTGGTGCGATCGTCCCGCCGATGCTCGTGTCGCACTTCGTGCTGGCGGTGCAGTTCGATCACACGAAGCCCTTCGCGATCGGATCGATTCACACCTATCACGACTCGCAGATCGTCGAGCCGATTCCCGTGGGCGCCACGGTCCGCATCCACACCAGGGCCGCCGACAAATTCATCAAGCGCGACAGGCGCTACGTGCGGCACGAGGTCACCGTGACGAATGTCGCGGACGGCACCCTGTACTTCACCGAGGTCCGGGACATTCTGTCCCGCTGAGCGCGAGGAACCGAACGTGACAACCAGTCAGCAGGTGCCGGTCGCCGACGAGTTGTTCGAAGTGTCCGTCGATGGCGCTGCCGCCCTCGTCGGGTCCCGGTGCACCGGATGCGGCACCCACTACTTCCCCAAGAGCCTCAGCTGCCGGAACCCGCGGTGCGAGACCAAACGAGTCGAGGAAGTCCTCCTGGGCCGGCACGGCACCCTGTACAGCTACACCGTGCAGGGCTACCGCCCACCCGCATTGTTCGGGATGGATCCGTGGACCCCGTACGCGATCGGCCTCGTCCAGCTGCCGGAAGGACTCCGGGTGCTGGGCATGCTGACCGGCTGCGACCTCGACGAGATTCGGATCGGCATGCCACTGCGGCTCCTGGCCGAGCCGCTGTACCGCGCCACCGACGGACGCGAAGTCCTGACCTACAAGTTCTCACCGCTCCACGAGGAGGAGACGTCATGAGGCCCGTCTACGTCCTCGGAGTGGGGGCTCACCCGTGGGGAAAATTCCCCGACAAGTCGCAGTTGCAACTGGCCATCGAGGCGCTCACGGCGGCACTGACGGACGCCCGGCTCGGTTGGCGTGATCTCCAGGGCCTGGTCGCGGCCAGCTCCCGATTCGAAGGCGGGATGGGCTGGGGCCTGCACGCCAACGAGGTGATGCAGGCCATCGCCGAAAACGGTGCGCCGGCCATCAACGTGGGCGGTGGTTGCGCGGCTGGTGGCATCGCGGTGCACACGGCTGCCACGATGATCGCCAGCGGCGAGTGCGAGGTGATCGCAGCCCTCGGCGCGGAGCGCATGCCGAAGGGGTTCATCCCTCGCCCACCCGGCATCCCCGACGACATCACCGACACCGACTACCTACGGTGGGTGGCAATCGGCGCCACCAACCCGGCCTACTGGGCGATAGAGGCGCGCAGGCGCATGCACGAGCTCGGCACCACAGCCGAGACCTACGCGCAGGCGTCGGTGCTGATGCACGACAACGCGGTCGCCAACCCACTGGCGCGCTATCGGAAGCCGATCACCGTCGAAGACGTGCTCGCATCAGCCATGGTCAGCGACCCGCTGCACCTACTGGAGATATGCGCCGTCAGCGACGGCGCCGCGGCGATCGTCCTCGGCTCGGAGGCGCAGGCACGCCGGCTCGGAGTGCCACTGGTGCAGGTGGCCGGCTCGGCTGTGGCCACAGGACGATTCGGTGATCCCGCAGTGCGCATCCCTACCATCTCCATGAACGCCGACCCCACAGTGCAGCACACCAGCGAGGTGGGCGGCGCCGTACGAGCCGCGCTGGAAGCCGCAGGCATGGGGCCGGGCGACGTCGACCTCCTCGAGATGGCGGACAACTCCGCCTGGCACGTCCTGGCCTGGCCAGAGCTGTTCGGCTTTCTGGAGCCCGGGCAGGCCGACTGGATGATCGAACGCGGTGAGCTGGGCATCGGGGGCAAGCTGCCGGTCAACCCCAGCGGCGGATTCCTGTCGTTCGGCGAGGCCACGACCGCACAGGGCGTCCTGCAGGTGTGCGAAATCGTCTGGCAGCTGCGCCAGCAGGCGCAGGGACGTCAGGTCCCAGGCGCGCGTGTGGGCCTCTCCGCCGTACTGGGCCTCGGGGCCAACGGCGCGTCCGTGGTGCTCAAGAGCTAAACCTCTCCGACGACAAGGAGCACGAGCATGGGCAGGCTTGACGGCAAGGTCACGATCGTCACCGGTGGTTCCAGTGCCATCGGCCGGGCGATCGCGCTGCGGTTCGCAGACGAGGGCGCACGCGCCGTCATCGTGGCGGACCGGCGCGAGGACCCTCGCGAGGGCGGGACGCCCACCCACGAGCTGATCCGCGAGGGGGGCAGCGAGGCGGTATTCGTCCAGACCGACGTCACGGATCTGCGTGACCTCCAGCGCGCCGTCGAGGCCGCCGAATCATTCGGCGGGGTCGACGTCCTGGTCAATAACGCCGGCCTGCTGCGCTCCGGACGGTTGGTGGACATGACCGAGGCCGACTACGACGCCATCATGGACGTCAACGTCAAGGGCGTCTTCTTCGCCTCGCAAGCGGCGGTACGGTCGATGCGCAATGGACGGCGGCCCGGAGTCATCATCAACCTGTCATCGATGGGTGGACTACAGGGCATGCCAGGAATTTCCGCATACTGCGCCGCAAAGGGCGCGGTCCGGCTCCTGACGTACTCCCTCGCAAAAGAGCTGGGCAAGCACGGAATCCGGGTCTGCGCACTGCACCCAGGTGTGATCGACACATCGATGACTCGGGTCGACGTACCCGCAGTGGACGACTCGGAGAGCTCTATCGACCCCAACGTCGCCCTCCGACGGTTAGGGACGCCTCAGGACATCGCAGGCGCGGCGGTCTTCCTCGCCTCTGATGAGGCCACGTTCATCACCGGATCGTCACTGACGATCGACGGCGGACAGCTCTGCATCGGTTGACGACTCGGTTGCTCCTACCGGACTGACGCGTGCCTCGCCGCGCAGAGGCACGCCCGATATGGGGCATGGGTGGATGACGTGTCGCCGGGGTGCGGCGACGTGGCGGTGACGGAACGTGCCGGGGATGCGGCACGGCTATCTGGAGGTGAATGGTGAGCTCGGAGAAGATTCTCCTCGTTGACGGGGCCCGAACCCCGGTGGGCAGCTTCGGCGGTGCCTTCAAAGGCGTGCCGGCCCATGAACTCGGGGCCACCGCTGTCAGGGCGGCCCTGTCCCGGGCGGGCGTACCCGCCGAGGCGGTCGACGAGGTGGTCATGGGCTGCATCGGCCAGGTCGGCCCGGACGCGTACAACGCGCGCCGGGTCGCGCTGGCCGCCGGACTCCCGGTCGGTACCCCCGCGTACACGGTGAACCGGTTGTGCGGCAGCGGATTGCAGGCGATCTGGTCGGCGGCGGCCCAGCTTCGGTGGGGCGGCGCGGACCTGATCGTGGCAGGCGGCGACGAGAACATGACGCGGATGCCGTTCTACGACTTCGACGCCCGGTCGGGATACAAGCTCGGCAACCGCACCCTGGTCGACGGCACCGTGATGATGCTGACCGATCCGTTCCACGGCATCCACATGGGTATCACCGCGGAGAACGTAGCCCGCAAGTACGGCGTCTCCCGCCAGGATCAGGACGAGTTCGCGCTGGAGTCGCAGCGGCGCGCGGCGTCGGACGCGGCCACGGCGGCCTTCGGCGCGGAGATCGTCCCGGTTGAGGTCGGTGGGCGCAAGCCGGTGACGGTCGAGCGGGACGAGTACCCGAGGCCGGAGACGACGTTGGAGGTGCTGGCCGGGCTGCGGCCCGCCTTTGAAGCGGGCGGCACGGTCACGGCGGGCAACGCGTCGGGCATCAACGACGGCGCCGCCGCTGTGGTGCTGGCCCGGGAATCCGTTGCGGCGGAGCGGGGCCTGACCGCGCTGGTGAGCCTGGAGGCGGTGGCGACCGCGGCGATGGAGCCGGAGTTGATGGGCTACGCCCCGGTGCTGGCGCTGAAGAAGCTCTTCGACCAGACGGGCACGACTGCCCGTGACATCGACGTGGTCGAGTGCAACGAGGCGTTCGCGGCTCAGGCGGTGGCGGTGATCCGGGACGCGAAGCTCGACCCGGAGCGGACCAACCCGTACGGCGGTGCCATCGCGCTCGGCCACCCCGTCGGAGCCACCGGTGCCATCCTCGCGCTGCGGGTGGCCAAGCATCTGGCCCGCGCCGACGGAGAACTCGGCATCGTCACCATGTGCATCGGCGGGGGACAGGCCATGGCCGCCCTCTTCCGCCGCGTCTGAGAAAGGACCGATCGTTGACCGAGCCCGTCCTGTACGTCGTCGACGGCAACGTCGCCCGAATCACCCTCAACCGGCCGAAGGCGTCCAACGCCGCCGACCTGCCGACCGCGTACGCGTTCGAGGCGGCGGTGAAGCGCGCCGGCGCGGATGACGAGGTGCGGGCCATTCTGCTCAGCGGGGCCGGTCCGCGTTTCTGCGCCGGTGGTGACCTCGCAGCGATGGCGACGGCCGAGGCCCCGGCCGGCTACGTACGCGAGCTGGCCCTGGCCTTCGACCGGGGCCTGCGCTGCCTGGCCGCGTTGCCCAAACCGGTCGTCGCCGCGGTGCACGGGGCGGTCGCCGGCGCGGGCCTGGGCGTCGTGCTCAGCGCGGATTTGGTGGTGGCCGCCCGCTCGACGAGGTTCGCCTTTGCCTACACCGGGGTGGGGCTGACCCCTGACTGCGGGGTGTCCGTGCTGCTGCCCCGGGCGATCGGCCAGCAGCGCGCCCTGCAGATGGCGCTCACGCCCCGTCCGCTCAGCGCCGAGCAGGCACGAGACTGGGGACTGATCGCCGAAGTCGTGGAGGATGAGGTGGTGCTGGCACGGGCGACGGCAATCGCCGAACAACTCGCGGAAGGCCCGAGCACCGCATACGGCGAGGCCAAACGTCTGCTGCGCAACGGTTGGGAGGCCTCGCCCGAGGACACCTCACGAGACGAAGCCGATACCATCGCCCGTCTCGTCGCTGGCAAGGAAGCCGCCGCCCTCATCGCCACATTTTTTGCCCGAAGCTGACTGACCTGGGTGGGCGAGGCAACTCGCCCGGCCAGGGCGCACCGACGAGTACGGAGTTACTTTTTGATCGTCCCCCAGCTGGGGACTCCTCGGCCGCCCGGCCGGATATGACTTACCGCCCCGTCGTACGCATGATCCGGGGGTGTGTCGTCGGGCCGGGTGGCGCCGGCGGACCGCAGACGGCGACCCGGCCACCCCGGGTCGTCCGTAGGCACACCCCCGCGGCGATCGGCTTCTGATCTGGGGGATCAATCTGTCGACGGAGAAGACGCTGGCTGATGGTCTCCAGCGCCTCTCCCAAGTCAGTGATATCTCACGGACGGTCCGGGAAGGCTCGATGATGCCCGACCTGGATCGCACCGCCACCTGGCCGTTGGCCTGCATGTCCGGCACGGGCCGGCAGACCCCGGCAGACCGCTGGTTTCCCAGTGACATCTCCGACGCCCGATGGGCACTGATCGCACCAAGGCCGGCCGCGACCCGTAGCCCAGCGCTGCGGTCATCGATACACAGAGCGTGAAGACGTCCACGAACCCGCCGACCGCCACAAAGAACCGACGCGGCCAAGAAGATCGTCGGATGTCAACGCAGCGTGGTCACGGACACCTTGGGACTGTTGCTGGCAGTCATCGTCATGGCCGCCTCCGCAACCGAGAACACCGCCGGAATCCGGGCGTTGGACCAGGTCAAGGCCACTCATCCCACCGTCACCAAGACATGGGTGGACGCAGGCTTCAAGAAGCAATTCGTCGAACACCGCGCCCGCGGCCGGCGTCCTGCATACCGCCGCACCTGAGCTGACACGAGCGGCAGCCGCGGAGCAGGTGCTCCGCGGCTGCCGCCCGTGTCCCCGAGCCTGGCGCATACCGAGGGCGCTGTCGTGGGAAGGCGCGCAGCAGTCGCGCGATTGTCACCGACCCAGCAGGTCGTTCACGCTCAGGCCGCAGCGGTCCGGGGCGCCTGACGGTCCGCCCTGCGGGACAGCCGGGGCGCGATGAGCCGGTCCAGGCTGAAACGTCCTGCGCCGACCGCGGCGAGCAGGAGAGCCGCTGCACCGAGCGCGAGCACAAGCTCGAACCCGTTGTCATTCACGAAGACCCCATTGCTGAGGTGGACGATGAGGAAGGCGCCGAGCATGTTGAGCGCGAGGAGCAGGCCAGCCACGGGCACTACGAGCCCGACCAGCAGGGCGACACCACCAACGAGTTCGACGAGCGCCGCAAACCAGGCGCTCGCCGTCGGTAGCGGGACGCCCATCTGGTCGAATGCCGCAGCTGTGCCGTCGAGGCCCCATTCGGTGAGCTTTTGCCATCCGTGGGCGATGAAGATGACACCGACGGCGACACGCGCGACGAGCGCGGCCAGGTCACGCAGCAGGACGTTTTTCATGAAGAACCCCTTCTCGACGGGAACGATTTGCGTGATCGGCCCAGCTCACGGCCAGCGGCGGGCCAGCCGGCGCTTGGCGGGGCAACCTGCCCCGGGCCGGCAGCGGGCGGCATGTCACCAGGCCGCTCACCTGAAGTTACCGCGAAAGAATTTGATTCGTCAAGTATTGAAATCTCAATTAACTTGGAGTTCGCCCTCCAGCGCGGCGTAGGCACGTGCGAAGACCGCCCGCCCTCGCTGGGAGGACGGGCGGTGCGGGGGCGGTATCCGAAGGCCATGCCGCCAAGGTGGTCGCCTGGCCTGGCAGCGGGTGAAGACGGATCAGGTGTCGCCGGTTCAACTCCTGGTAGCGAGGGATCCCGGTCCTTAGGGCCGGGAGGAATCGCGTCACGAACCGGGACGTTTCTGGTTTTCGATGTACTCGCGGATGACGGCGAGGGGTGCGCCGCCGCATGACCCGGCGAAGTACGACGGGGACCACAGGTGGCCGT
>NZ_JBEYIX010000084.1:0-13560 GCF_040636055.1 Micromonospora sp. NPDC006766
TCTTCGTACCGGACCTGATCTGGCGCGTCTCACGCCTTCCCGGCATTCCAGGCAGCTACTGACTGCTACCACCCGCTTGCGCGGAATGGCTCAGTGACTACCGCATGGTTCCGACGCCCAGCTTCGTAAAGATCTGCCAGCTCGACACCCTGGATGTCGACAGCACCTCGATGATCTCCGGGATGTGCATGCCTCGCGAGCAGGTCGAAAAGCATCTCGGGCACCGAGATGCCCCCAAGTACCTGGACTTCCACACGGTCAGGGACTACCTGACCAGCACTCTATTCGCTCAGTTGGTAGCCCTGGGTTGCGTCGGCACCAGCGGTTCCGCCACGACACTCGTCGGGCAGGAGATCGAACTGTCGCTGCAGCAAGGGAAGTCCGTAAGCGTCGGCCTTTTTAGCGACGAATCCGGGCGGCGTCCTTCGTGGCGCACGTCCGGCAGGCCGAGCCGAGCAGCAGCCCGGGTGCAGGACAGCCAACAGGTGCCACTCTGGTAGTGACCACTTGATCAAACTACGGGACACACCCCAGGCCCACGGCGAGGTCATCCCCATGCGCGCGGGGTCTTTCCCGAGAGCAAGATTGGGCCGTCCGCCATGCTGCCGTCGTTCCCGTGCGTGCGGGCGTTCTCCCCGGGCGACCCGGCGAAGGAACGTGGCGGCCGGTTCGCGCGTAGCCGGATGAGGAAGCCGCTCCTGCACGTGACCCAGTCGCGGCAGGCGAGCTCGTTGTATCTGGTGTCACTGCGCGGGCTGCCTGTTGTGGCTGGGCACCACTTGTTGCTGATCTTTCATGATGTGCGTGACCGCGATGTGGGGGAGGGCGTCGGCTACGTCAGCGTGCTGGCGCGCCGCGCGGGCTCGGGTTACGGCGCCTCCGGCGGGGGCGCTCCGGCTCCAGGATGGCGGTGGGCCGTCTGCGGCCGCCGGCTTCGCGGGTGGTGGCGGTGGGACATCCTGTCTGCCATCGACCCGGGCAAGCCGAGCAGACCGCCGCCCGACCCGCCAGCGTACGCGCGCGGGCAACGAGGTTCGCGTGCTGTGGCGGGCCGGGCGGCGGCCCGCTCCCCGTCGGGCGGGTCGATGGCAGACAGGATGGCGGGAGCGGCATCTGGCGTCTGGAGTTGGGTAGCTCGCCGGGCTGCGCGACGCTGTCGTGAGCTGGGTCAGCTACCAGCTCGGTCGTTCGGCTTCGGCTAGGGTCGATGGCGGAACGCCTCGGACGCGGGTGAGGTGGCAAGCGTGGCAAGAACGGTGCAGATCCGGACCTACACGGTCCGGGAAGGGCTGTTGGACGAGTGGGTGGACAGGTGGCAGCGCTTGGTCGTCCCGCTGCGCCGTGATCTCGGTTTCGAGATTCACGGCTCGTGGAAGGACCGCGCGCGTAGCCAGCACATCTGGGTGATCTCTCACGACGGACCGGAGTCGTTCGAGGAGGCCAATGCCGCCTATTGGGCCTCGGAGCGCCGTAAGACGCTCGGTCTGGACCCGGGCGACTATCTGGTGGGTGAGGAGACCCGCGAGGTCGAGCAGACGCTATGAGTCCGCGTCGACCGGCAGCAGGTGGGCTCGCCGTTCGTCGTCGGTGAGTCCTCGGAACACCCGGGTACGCGCCACCGTAGTCAACTCGTCCAGGTCGACGTGGTCGGCCCAGACGCGGGCGGTGCCGTCCGCCGAGCCGGTCACGACCTGTCGCCCGTCCGGTAGCCATGCCAGGCTGGTCACGCCGTCGCGGTGTACGCCGATCACCTCGCCCTGGTCGTCGTCCACACCCCATACCCGTAGTGTGCGGTCGTCGGAGCAGGAGACCAACCGCTGGCCGTCCGGTGCCCAGGCCACCGCGCGGACCCGCTTGTCGTGGCCGGTCAGCACTCGCGGCCGGTCAGTGCCGGTGAGGTCCCAGACGCGGACGGTCCAGTCGGCGGAGCAGCTGGCGAGCTGGCGCTCGTCTGGCGCCCAGCTGAGTCCGTCTACGTAGTTTTGGTGCCCGGAGTGCACGGTGCTGTCGGCTGGGTGCTCGATGTCCCAGACTCGGACGGTGCGGTCGTCGGAGCCGGAGGCGAGGTAGCGGCCGCTCGGTGACCAGGCGAGCGCGCCGACCCAGTCGGCGTGTCCGCGCAGGACACCGGCGGAACTGCGGGTGCGGATGTCCCAGACCCGTACAGTGTTGTCCTTGCAGCCGGCCGCCAATCGGGATCCGTCCGGTGACCAGGCCAGTGACTCGGCCTCGCAGTCGAGGGGTACGTCGCCGTCGGCGCCGACCAGGTGGACCGACCCGTCGCGCAGGGCCACGGCGAGCACGTCGGCCACCGGTGAACAGGCGAGTGCCACGACCGGCTCCGGCCAGGTCGTTACGGCAGCTGTGCCGTCCGGCTGCCACAGTCGGACGGTGCCGTCGGCGCCACCGGTCACGATCCTCGCCGTCCGGTCCAGCGCCAGGGCGGTGACCGGTCCCTCGTGCCCAGCGAGGAGCCGATGTTCGGCTCCGCTTGGCTGGATCGTCCACACCCGGGCTGTGCCGTCACCGGAGCCACTGACTACCCGTCGTCCGTCTGGGGACAGGGCGACAGCCCAGGCGACCTGGGTGTGTCCGCGTAGTTCGGTTACCTCGCGCAATCGCCGGATGTCCCAGACGCGGATGCTGCCGTCGCCGCTGGCGAACACCAGCGTGCGACCGTTCGGGGACCAGGCGATCGACCAGACCGGGGATCCCTGGCCGCCGATCACGTGCCGGGTGTCGCCGGTTGTCACGTCCCAGACGCGTACGGTGTGGTCACCGGATCCGGTGGCGAGCCGGCCGCCGTCCGGGGACCAGGCGAGAGCCTCGACGAAGTCACCGTGCCCGGTCAGTCGCTGCTCCGGCTGGCTGGTCTCCAGGTTCCAGACGATGACGGACCGGTCGTGGGAGGCGGAGGCCAGCCGGCGGGAGTCGGGGGAGAACCGCAAGCCCCACACGTCCCCTTCGTGGCCGACCAGCTGGTTGGCGAGCTGCCAGGTATTGGTGTTCCACACCCGGACCGTCCGGTCCCGGCTCGACCCGGCCAGATGCGAGCCGTCGGGAGACCACGTGACGCCGCGTGCCACATCGCCGCACGGCAACACCTGGACCATGTCCGCCGTCGTGGCATCCCACACGCGGACCGTGCCGTCCCGGGAGGCGGTGGCGAGCCGAGTGCCATCCGGCGACCAGTCGACGGCCTCCACCATGCCGGTATGCCCCCGCAGCACCCGCACGACGGTGCCGGTGTCGGCGTGCCAGATCCGCGCGGTCCCGTCCCGAGACCCGGTTACCAGATGCGTACCGTCCGGCGACCAGGCCACTCCACGCACGGCATCCGTGTGCCCGGCGAGCACTGCCTCGGTGTGGCTGAACGCCAACGCCGCCATCAGCGCCCGGCGCGCGACCGGCGTGGGCGGACACTCCAGCAGCGCAGCCGACGTCAGCAGCACCGCCAGCTCCGGATACCGGTCCACGTTGCCGAGCGCGAACTGACCGATCGTCTCCGACACCCGGTGCAGGAACGCGGTGTCCCGGCTGCGGGAGGCGTTCACCAGGGCACGGGCGGCCGGGCTGTCCTGGCCGGCCGACTCCATCGCCTCCAGCCACTGCCCGGCCAGCGCAAGCCGCTCCCCGGTCAGCAGGTAGTCCGCGTTGCGCCCGGCGTGTTCCCAGTCCGCTGCCCACCGTTCCAGCTCGGTACGCCGCCGCAGTTGCTCCGCCCGCGCTTCCGCCTGCTGCCGTAGCGGCGCCCACCGGCGGAACAACGCCTCGTGCGCGACCTGGACGTACGGTTCACCATCGAGCACGTCGGTGGTGAGCAGCCGCGCGTCGGTGAAGACGGTGATCACGCGGCGTTGGTTATCCGACAGCTCCCTCAGGGGCACCCGGCGTCGGGTCGGCTCGACGCCCTCCATCGCCACCAGACGCAACAGGGTGGCCAGGACGTCGTCGGTGCTGCTGTCGCGGCGCACCTCCGCCATGACCACGTCGGCCTGACGGCCCAACGCCCCCGACACGCCACCCAATGCCTGGTACGCCTCGCGTGTGGCCACCCGGCCCGGCCCAGCCGCCAGGTACAGCTCCTGAAGCAGGTACGCCAGCAGCGGCAACGCGTCCGGCGTGGCCGTGTCGGCGACGATCTGATCGACGAGCCCGTCCTCGAAGCGCATCCCGGCGAGCTGAGCGGGCTGCTCCACGACCGCGACAAGATCCTCCGGACGCATGACCCCCAGCGCGACTGGGCTGGCGAACAGTTCCGGGCGCGGACCCGCGAGCAGGTCGGCGAGAAACTCGACGCGCAGCGTCGCGACGACCCACAGCCTTCGGTCGGCGTCCAGCGCGGCCGCGACCCGCTCCAGGAACATGGCCTGCTCCGCAGTACTGGACAGCGTGACCAGTTCCTCAAGCTGGTCGAGAACCAGCAGGACGCGTTTGTGGCGATGGCCAGTTCGGGCTCGCCACGCTGCCAGGTTGCGGGCGAGGCTGTCCGGACGTGACCGCACCTCCCGCAGCGCGGCGGTCCGGTCGGCGGCGCCCAACGCTACGGCCAGGTCAGCGAGCCCACCGAGCGGTTCGCCTGCCGGCGCGACCGCCGGCAACACGTGCCACCGCCCCCGCCGCAACCGCGGAACGACGCCCGCGTGTACCAGCGACGACTTGCCGCTGCCGGAGGCGCCGGTGACGCAGACGAACCGGTCGGGTCCGTCCAGGCCCAGCTCGTGCAGCCGTCGCACCAGCTCGATGGCCTGCTCTTCGCGGCCGAAGAACACGGACGCGTCCTGCTCGGTGAACGCGGAGAGGCCGGGATAGGGGCTGCGGTCCGCCTGCCATATGGGCCGCGGGCTGCGTGGCGCCTCCCACCACAGCACCAGGCCGTTCCCGACGATCAGCACCACCAGCAGCACGATCAGCGCGGGACCAGCGATCTGACGGATCCCGGCGGCCAGCGGCGCGGCGTCGTCGTTGGCAAAGAAGTTCACCGCGATTTCCAGCAGGACAGCGATGAACAGGAGGGACAGCTGAAGGGTGATGGGTGGACGTCGACTCGGCCCCACCAAACCCTCCCCAGCGACGATCCCCGATGCGTCTCAAGCTACCGGGTACGAGCTCGCGTAACCAGACACGCGCCCGGACCACCGCCCCAACCAGCCCCAAGCTGCTCGCCTTGCCGAGGGAAGTAGCCGGACGTCATGACCTATGGTCCTAGGACGGCTTGCATGCTGTGCCTCCCACGACACAGCGCTCTGGATGCAGTAGCGGGACAGACCGTCGACCGTCCGCCGTGAAGGGCCTGCGCGCGGGTCTCCGCCTTGGCCAAATCCGAGGTGCGGGCGCATTGACCGATGGGCCACAAGGGATGGCGCCCGTGTCAGCGGATCGGCGTGCCGAGGTGCAGCGACAACTCCACGAATCTACGATGCCTCTCCATGACCATGAAGGCCCCGGCGCGAGGCGGCGCCACGGCACTCCTCCTCGGATTCAGCATGCTTCTCTACGCCTGCGGCGAAGGCACGGACGGGTCGAATAGCCCTCAGGCGGGCTCGACCAGTGCGACCAGCTTTAGCCCGAGCCCCAGCCCCACCCAGAGCCCGACGGCCTTTCGCGTGGGAGAGCAGGCAGCGTGCATCGAGCTGTTCCCGCACCTCCAAGCGGCTGCGGATCTCGTGACGGCGATCAGCAAGAAGCCTGACGGGTCAACGGTAGATCAGGACAAGCTTGATAGCACGATCGCGGCGCTCGATCACGTCATCGACGTGGCACCAGTTGACATGGTTCCTGCCTTGCAAGAACAAGTCGGGCCGCTGAGGGATCTCCAAGCCATCTTTAATACAGGCCAAAACCGAAAACTGAACTTCGAGAACTTTCGATCATCTGGCATCGACCTTGTCACGCGCTGTGGCAAGCATGCCGAGGGTTAGCTGTTTTGTTAGGTTGTTCCGGCATGTCGCTTGTGGAGCGCCTTGGGCTCTTACGTGCTGCCGCAAGCGTCGGTGCGCTTCCATTTCCGCGACCGGCTGGACGCGGGGTCCGGCGCTGATGCAGCCAGATGGCGTGGTCCAGTTCCCACGGCGTACGGCCGATCTTGTGGGCTGTGGCGACAACGTGTGCGCGGGCGTCAGCCGCTGTTGGCAGTGCCGGAAGGCCCAAGGTGTCACGGACCCGTCGGCGGACCATGGTGTCGGGCTTGATCCGCTGATCGTCGCCGACGAGCATCCAGAAGTAGTCGAGCCGGACGTCGTTCAGTCCGTTGCAGGGCACGCGTCGCAGGTCAGCCTCGACGCTCGACAGGCGGCCGTCGTCGGGTGTCCGGCTCCGACCGTGGCCTTACGCTGGCATGCCATAGGAACCCTGAGTTGACGGTTGCGTGGCCGACGGAGAGGCGCTGGCTGATGGTTTCCAGCGCCTCTCCCAAGCCCCGGCCCGCCGTGATATCTCACAACCGTCTCACGGACGGCCCGGGAAGGCCCGACAAGGCCCGATGCGGGTCGGACAGTCGCTTGGCCGTTGACCTGCATGTTCGGCACGAGCCGGTACGGCCCGGCAGGTGCCGGTAGTCCCGCTAGTTCTCTGGGGGTCAAGGGGTCGTCGGTTCAAATCCGGCCGTCCCGACCGGTTGACCTGGGGAGATGGAGATCTTCCCAGGTAACGGCGGTAACATCCGGTAACGGATGATCTTTGATGGCAGTAACCGCTCTGCGGTTTGGCTGCCGAGCCCCTCATCGCCACCGGCTCCGGCCTGCGGCTTCGCGCTAATCGCGGATGGACCGGCACGTTTCTACCTTGATTTCGCGTTAAGCGCTGCAGATGCTGCTGACCGGGTCCAGGTGCATCTGTTGTGAGAGCCGGAGTGGGCAGCTCCTCGTCATTCGCGAAGAGTCCGTAGCCAGTGAGGAACTCGTCGAAGATCCGGCGGAGGGTTGGGGCGGTCTGCGGGTCGGGGGTGAGCCCGCGTAGGCGTTTGCCGTCGGCTGCTTTTGCGGTCATCCGCCGGTGTTCGGTCGGGTGAGTCCGTGGTCGTAGGCGAATATGACGGCCTGTACACGGTCGCGGGCACCAACTTTGGCGAGGACCTTGCCGACGTGGGTCTTCACGGTGGACTCCGACAGCACGAGCCGCTCGGCGATTTCCCGGTTGGTCCAGCCGCTGCCGATCGCTACCAGGATCTCGCGTTCCCGGTCGGTGAGGCTGGCCAGCCGCGGGTCGGCTCGGCCCGGCTGCGAGGGGCTGGCGGCGAGGTGGCCGGCGAAGCGGTCCAGCAGTCGGCGGGTCAGCGCGGGCGCGATGACGGCGTCGCCGTCCGCGACCGCCCGGATGCCAGCCAGCAGCTCCTCGGGGCGCGCGTCCTTGAGCAGGAAGCCGCTGGCCCCGGCGCGCAGGGCGGCGTGCGCGTACTCGTCCAGGTCGAACGTGGTCAGCACGAGCACCCGGGACCGGTCGCCGGCCGCGACGATGCGTCGGGTGGCCTCGATGCCGTCCATGCCGGGCATGCGTACGTCCATGAGAATCACGTCGGGGTGCAGCTGCTCGGCGCGGCGCACCGCCTCGGTACCGTTGCCGGCTTCTCCGACGACGTCCGTTTCCTCGTTGTTCTCGAGCAACATGCGGAAACCCAGCCGTTGCAGGGGCTGGTCGTCGACGATAAGCACAGTGATCATTTCCGGCCTTCGAGTGTGGCGAGCGGGGTCAGGTCGAGGATCGCCCGCACCGTCCAGCCTCCGGCGGGGCGCGGGCCGGCCTCGACGGTTCCGGCGTACAGGGCGGCTCGCTCGCGCATGCCGGCGAGTCCGTGCCCGGGTTTCGCGGGCGGCGGTAGCGGGCGGTCGGGCGGCTGGGGGCCGGTGTCGTGAACCGTGATCTGCAGCCGCCCGTCGGTGGCGGTGAGGCCGACGTCGAGGGCGGTGTGCGGCCCCGCGTACCGCAGCGCGTTGGTGAGCGCCTCCTGCGCGATGCGGTAAGCGGTGAGCTGTACCCCGGGGTCGAGGGCGTCGACGTTGCCGGCGGTGCGGTAGACGACTTCTGGTCCGGCCATCCGGATGCGCTCGCAGAGGGAGTTGATCTCGGCGATGCCGGGCTGCGGGTGGAGTTCGGCGTCCTCGGTCTCGTCGCGCAGGACGCCGAGCACCCGGCGCAGTTCGGCGAGGGCCTGCCGGCTGGTGTCGCCGATGAGTTCGAGCGCCTCCCGGCCGCGTTGCGGGTTGCCGCCGACCGCGTACGCGCCGCCGTCGGCCAGTGAGATGATCACCGACAGGCTGTGGCCGACGATGTCGTGCATCTCGCGAGCCACCCGGGTGCGTTCGGTGGCCGCGGCGAGCCGGCTGCGTTGGTCGCGCTCGATCTCCAGACGCAGCGCCCGGTCGCGCAGCGCGGCCAGCTGGGCCCGGCGGATGCGGATGGCGACACCCAGGGCGGCGGCCGCGGTAGCGGCGCTGTAGAGGAAGAACAGCGCGTCCCACGGCGTCACGACGGCGGAGGCCCGCCACGCGACCAGGGCCATCGCCGCGGCGACGGTCAGCCCGGCCCAGAGCAGCCGGGCCGGATGGACCCGCAGCACGAGGCTATAGAGGGCGATGAGCAGCGCGACGTCGGCGCGGAGCAGCACGCCGAGGGACCATTGCAGGACAAACACCGCGGCGATGGCGTAGAACGCGGCGGTTGGTGCCCGCCTGCGCCAGAACAGCGGCAGGACGAGGCCGAGCTGCAGGGCGACTGTGGCGGCCAGGGGCGGATGGTTCAGCAGGACCCGCAGCTCCCGCCGCTCGTCGGTGTGGACGAGGTCGGGAATGCAGAACACCAGCAGTACCGCGGCGACCACTGCCGCGTCGAACAGCCATGGCCGCCTGGCGTCGAACCGCCGCAGCCGCTGGCCAAGGCCGGCGAGCCGGTCGACCAGCGGATGGGCGGCGAGATGGTCGGTGTCTTCAGAGCTCATTGTCACCAACCCGTTGCAATGGTCATGCGTCCTTGCGTACTAGGCGGTCGGCGGCGCCGGCCAGCGCCAGGGCGGTCCAGCCCAGCAGGACCAGCGCGCCGACCCCCGCGGACAGCGTGCCAGGAGCGTGTTGCAGCGCGTACAGCGCCTCGCCGGCGTTGCTCGGTAGGTACGGGCCGATGTTGTCCTGCCAGGAGGTCGGCAGCAGCGACAGCAGCCCGGGCACCAGCAGCAGCGTGGCGACGAGCACCGAGATGGCCCCGGGCACCGAGCGCATCAGCATCCCGAGCGCGGTCCCGATCACCCCGACGAGGCTCAGATAGAGGCCTGCGCCGAGCAGCGACCGGGCGACGCCGCTGTCCGCCAGGGACATGTGGGCCGGGGTGCCGTTCACGACGGCGTTGACGATCAGGAACCCGCCGAACGCGCCGGCGACGCCGACGACGAAGGCGACCACGCCGTACACGGCGGCCTTGGACCACAGCACCGGCAGCCGGCGCGGCACCGCGGCCAGCGTCGAGCGGATCATGCCCGTGGAGTACTCACCCGCGGCGACCAGCACGCCGAGCACGCCGAGCGCCAGCTGGCCGAACCGTACGCCGAACAGCGTCAGGGTCACCGCGCTCGCGTTGACGAACTCCCCCGAGCCCGGCCGGGTGCCGCCGGAGGTGGTCAGCGACTTGTACCGGAACGCCGCGATACTGCCGAACGCCAGCATGGCGACCAGCCCGAGGCCGAGGGTGATCCAGGTGGAACGCACCGTCCACAGCTTCGCCCACTCCGAACGAAGCACCCGCCGCCCGGTGACCTTGTACGCGGGCCGGGCCACCGACCCGGCGGCGACACCCGGCGTACGAGCATGCCTGATCGTGCTCATGCCGCCGCTCCCTTCGTCACGCCGCCGTGGTACTCCACGGCGTCCCTCGTCAAATCCATGAACGCTTCCTCCAGCGATACCTGCTTCGCGGTGAGCTCGAACAGCGCGATGCCGTGCTCGGCGGCGGCGAGCCCGATCTGCCGCGCCGACAGGCCGCTCACCCACAGCTCCTCGGAGCCGGCCCGCCCAGTGATCTCGACACCCGGGCCGGCCAGCGCGGCCCGCAGTCGGGCCGGATCCGCGGTGGCCACGGCGACGGTGTCGCCGCCGGCCTGGCGCACCAGATCCTGCACGGTGGTGTCGGCAAGCAACCGCCCACGCCCGACGACGATGAGGTGCTCGGCGACGAGCGCCACCTCGGCCATCAGGTGCGACGACACGAACACCGTGCGGCCCTCGGCGGCGAGCCCGGCAAGCAGGTTGCGTATCCACAGCACGCCCTCGGGGTCGAGGCCGTTGACGGGCTCGTCGAGCATCACCGTGGCCGGGTCGCCGAGCAGCGCGGCGGCGATACCGAGCCGCTGCCCCATACCCAGCGAAAACGACCCGGCACGCTTGCGCGCCACGGCCTGCAACCCAGTCAGCTCGATCATCTCGTCGACCCGCCGCCGACGGATACCGTGCGTGTGGGCGAGGACCATCAGATGGTCAAACGCGGTACGGCCCGGGTGAATCGACCGCGCCTCCAGCAGCGCTCCGACCTCCTGCAGCGGCGCCGTGTGGCGCGCGTACCGCCGGCCGTTGACGGTCACTGACCCGCTGGTCGCAGCGTCCAGCCCGATGATCAAGCGCATGGTGGTGGACTTCCCCGCACCGTTCGGCCCGAGGAACCCGGTCACCATGCCGGGCTTCACCTCGAAGTCAAGGCGGTCGACCGCCGTCTTCTCGCCGTACCGCTTCGTCAGCTGCCGTGCCTCGATCATCGACCATCCCTCGCCTCGACTCCGCCGTTTTCGGCGTCCCGTCAACGACGCTAGAGACCGAACGCCCTCCGGCGGCGGTACCACGGAATGATCTCCCGGTTCCGGCGTAGTACCGCAGTACCCATCCCAGCAGCCGGCAGCGCCGCGGAAGGTACGGCGCGGCGTCCGTGACCTGGCCGCAGAACGGCCGATCCGGACCGCGACCGGGGTCGATGGGAAAGTGTTTCGGCTTCGGCGGTCGTGATCCGCCAGATAACCGGCCCCGGGCATGCGGGTGGTGATGCTCACCGGAGACGGGTCGCCATCGCCGCCGCGATCGCCGACCATGTCGGCCTGCACGGCCCGTCGTACGCGCCCACCACCTCCACAGCCCCTAGACGAGTAAGTCCTAACCCTGGTCAATGGTCGTAGGCGATCAGGGAACGGGTGACGGGTTGGCCGGTGTTCCGGTTGTGCCAGATGGCGGCGGTCAGGGCCACCGGTGGGCGTCTTCGACCTCGACGGCGGCGAGAGGGTTCCACCACCAGCCGTGCGGTACGTGGGCGATGGATTGCGGGTCGCGCGGCCCGACGGTTCTTTCGGCGAGCATTGTCGGCGTTGAAGGTGACACCTGCGGAGGTGGTCACGGACGCCGCAGCTGTCTACCCAGGTGCTGGATGAGCTGGTCCCGTCCGCGTGGCACCAAGTCGAGCAGTACGCGAACAACCCGATCGAGGCTGACCACGGTTGGCTCAACAACGATTGAGACCGATGCGCGGGCTACGAACGGACAAGACAGCGCAGGTGATCGTCGCCGGCCAGGCGATCATGCAAAACCTCCGACGCGGACACTACGAACTCGCCGTCGACACCCCGCCCGCTCTGCGGGTCGCCGCTGCGTTCACCGAACTCGCCCACGCGATCTGACCGCGGATCCGCGGGTACAACACGTCCGCCGATCCGATAATGCAACGGTGCCGCGCCACTTCCTTGGCGGTCTGCGCCACTGCCCTGGCGGGGACTGGAGCGGATCGCGGTGACCGGGACGAGCGCCAGCAACCCGCTGGCGAACCCTGCGGATCTGGGCCAACGAGGACGCCGACGGCCACGCCGGCACCTGGAACCTCACCGGGTACGGCATCTGCGGCAGTCGACCCCCGGCGGCCGGGCGTCCGCTGCGCGGGCCCGGCAGGACGCCCGGCAGGAGCGGTCCTGCCGGGCGTCCTGCCTGTCGCCACCGGCTCGCCGCCGGTTGGCTTGCGGTCATGACACAGACCTGGAAGACCCTGTCCCGGGCCACGGCCGCGGGGCTGCTCGCGGCGAGCGTCGCACTGGCCGTGCCGGCCGGCGGCGTCGCCGCGCCGCCGACGGCGCCCGACCGGGACGCCACGGTGCTGGACCTGATCCCCGCCGACACCCGCGACGCGATGCTGGCGCAGGCCCCGCTGGTCGACGCCGCCACCGGCATCAAGGCGGCGGTGGGTGCCACCACGCGTCCGGGGTTCGCCGGCATCGGCCTGGTCGGCGACCACGTCGTGCTGTGGTGGAAGGGCACCCTGCCGTCCGACGTGGCCGCCGCCGTGGCCACTGCCCGCCGGATCGCGCCGGTCGAGGTGACCGCCGCCCGCTACTCGCGCGGCGAGCTGGCGGCCGCGGCGGCCCGGCTCGCGCCCGTCGCCGGCCGCCACAAGGCGGTGCACGGGGTGCGGCTGCGGGCCGACGGCAGCGGGGTGGAGGTGGCGGTCGAGCCCGGTGCCACGCCGCCGAAGCTGCCCGGCACCGGCGTCCGCACCACCGTCGTACGTGCCGAGGAGCTGACGCCGCGCTCCCGCGAGGAGGACAGCGCGCCGTGGAGCGGTGGCGCCCGGATCTGGGCGGGCGCGGGATGCAGCACCGGTTTCGGGGTACGCGACGCCGCCTCCTCGGCCGGCTATCTGCTCAGTGCGGGGCACTGCGGCGACCTCGGCGCACAGTGGACCAATGGGGCTGGCGAGCCGATCGGTACGCAGACCCACAAGAACGCCGACCACGACACCATGCTGATCAGCACTCCCTCCCCCGGCGGTCACGTCTACGTGGGCGGTGTGCACGACACGCTGCGCGCCCGGGTGACCGGCTGGACGGAGGTCTTCCCCGGTCAGCTCCTCTGCCAGTCCGGGGCGACGTCGGCGGGGGTGATCGGGCGGCCGATCTGCAACCTGCGGGTGGAGTTCCACTACGACGACCGTGAGGGCCTGGTCGAGGCGACCCAGCTTGACGGGGAGGATTCGGCCCGCGGCGGCGACAGTGGCGGGCCCGTATACGCGGTCAACGCCGACGGGACGATCCTCGCCGCCGGCACGACGACCCGCTCGGCCGGTCCCGGCTTCGGCTTCCAGGACTTCGCCACCGCCCGCGACGACTTCGGCGACCTCGTGCCGGTGACCGGCGCGCAGTCCAGCACCTGCCGCGTCTCGTACGTGGTCACCGACTCGTGGGGGACGGGATTCGCCGCCGCGGTGACGATCTACAACGACGGCCCGGCCCGGACCGGCTGGAACCTCAGCTGGACCTTCGGCGGCGGCCAGCTCGTTGAGGGCCACTGGGGCGGCGTGTTCAACCAGACCGGTTCCGCCGTCCGGGTGGGCAACGACGCGTGGAACGCGTCGCTGCCGGCAGGCGGCTCGGTGAGCTTCGGCTTCACCGCCAGCGGCCCGGCCACCATCCCCGCGTCGTTCCAGCTCGACGGCGACATCTGCTCCTGACCCGTCCGACCGGACCGGTGGGCCCGACGCCGCGGCGTCGGGCCCCCCCGTGCCCACACCGTACTGCACACCTCAGAAAAACACACAAACAAAATATGATAGAGG